>NZ_LT907982.1:1602500-1923000 GCF_900230215.1 Jatrophihabitans sp. GAS493
CTTCGTAGGCGAAGGCCAGATCCGGTGCGGCGCGGGAGAGCCACTTGAACCCGGTCAGCGTCTCGGCATAGCCCACGCCGGCATCGGCGGCCAGCACCGACAGCAGGGAAGAGGAGACGATCGTGGTGGCATACGTTCCGACAACTCCCTTGCGGATAAGGGCATCGGCCAGCAGTACCCCGACCTCGTCGCCGCGCAGCATCCGCCAGCCATCGGCGAATACCGCGGCCACCCCGCAGCGGTCGGCATCCGGGTCATTGGCGATCACGACATCGGCACCGGTTGACTTAGCCGTAGCCAGGGCCAGATCCAACGCGCCCGGCTCCTCGGGGTTGGGGAAGGCGACCGTCGGGAAGTCCGGGTCAGGTCGGGTCTGCTCCTCGACCTCGATGACGTCGCCGAAACCGGCGGCGGCCAGCACCCGCGTCATCACCTCGGTGCCCACCCCGTGCATCGCGGTATGCACGATCCGCACGTCCCGCGGTCCGTCGGCGATGAGCCCGACCACTGCGGCGACGTAGCGGTCGACCACGTCTGACTCGACCACGCGGTACGTCTGGCTCAGCGGCAGCGCTCGGACGGAGCCGACGCCCCGGATCGCCGCCTCGATCTCGGCGTCCACCGGCGGCACGATCTGTGCCCCGTCGCCGACATACACCTTGTAGCCATTGTCCTGCGGCGGGTTGTGCGAGGCGGTCACCATGATCCCGACGGCGGCCCCGAAGTGCAGCACGCTGAAGGCCAGCACCGGGGTGGGCAGCGGCCGCGGAAGCACGAGAACTTCGTAGCCGGCGGCGGCGAGAATTCCCGCAGAATCATGGGCGAAGTCATACGAACCGTGGCGCGCGTCGTAGCCGATCACGACGGTTGCGCCAGCTGAACCGTGCCCGGCCAGCCAGCTGGCGATGCCGGCCGCGGTGCGGCGCACCACCGCCCGGTTCATGCCGTTCGGGCCGGACCGGATCGGGCCCCGCAGTCCGGCCGTGCCGAAGGCGAGTGGCCCACTGAAGCGATCGGCCAGCTCTGCCCAGTCGCCCGCGTCGATCAGCCCCTGCAGCGACGCGGCGGCCGCCGGATCGATCTCGTCGGCGATCCAGGCTGAGACGGTAGCGGCGAGCGCCGCGGTGTCGACACCCGCACGCCCGGCGCCGGTCTGATCAGCCACGGGCCCGCACTTCGTCGATGCCGAAGCCGGTAGTGGTGAAGCCGCCGCCCACCAGGTCGTCGGAGGCGAACGCCGGGCTCTCGGTGAGCTGTGAGGCGAAGGCCTCGGCGTCGTCCACCGGCCGATAACCTATGGCGAATCCCTCCTCCAGAGACCACCAGCGCCGGGTGTTGGCCGAGACCCCCCAGACGACCGAGTAATCGACCTCGGTGCGTAGCGCCGCGTCGACCAGGCGGGTGAAGTCGTCGGGGGAGAGCCAGGTAGAGAGTGCGCGGTGATCGGGCGGCGTCCAGTCACAGGTGCCGATCCGCAGGCAGCTCACGGTCATGCCGTAGCGCTCGACGTAGTAGCGACCGAGAGCCTCGCCGAAGATCTTGCTCACCCCGTAGAGGGTGTCCGGACGGCCGGCGCCGGCCACGGCGAGCGCAGCTGCCGGGGACGCGTCGCCGCGCGGAGTGAAGCCGACGGCGTGGTTGCTGGAGGCGTAGACGACCCGGGAGACACCGGCTCGCCGGGCCGCCTCGAAGAGCTGATAGACGCCCTCGAAGTTGGCTGAACGGATGCGTTCCCAGACGGCCTCGGTCGGCTGGCCGCCCAGGTGCACGATCGCCTCCACCGCGCCGTCGGCCAGCGCCGCGTCCAGAGCCGTCGGGTCGGCCACGTCGGCGATGATCGTCTCCGAATCGTCGGGCGAGTGCGGCACCAGATCCAGCAGGCGCAGGTCCCAGCCGCTCGCCCCGAGGCGCTGGCGCAGCATGGTGCCCAACCGCCCGGACGAGCCGGTGAGCAGAACGGTCACAGCTTCTCGATGAACTCGGCCAGCAGCCCGCCCATCCGGGTCGCCGCGGCCAGCCCGGCCGCCAGCACCTCCTGATGGTCCAGCGGCTCTCCGGTGATCCCGGCGGCGAGGTTGGTCACCAGCGAGAGCCCGAGCACCGAGCACCCCTCAGCGTGCGCCGCGATCGCCTCCAGGACGGTCGACATGCCGACCAGATCCGCGCCCAGGATGCCGGCCATCCGCACCTCGGCCGGGGTCTCGTACTGCGGACCGTGGAACATCGCGTAGACGCCTGAAGTGAGCGAGGGATCGATCGAGAGCATCAGCTCGCGCAACCGCTTCGAGTAGACGTCGGTGAGGTCGACGAAGCGTGGACCGAGCAGCGGGGTCTGCCAGGTGAGATTGAGGTGATCGCTGATAAGCACCGGATCGCCGACGGCCATCCCCGGTCGCAGCCCGCCGCAGGCGTTGGTCAGCACAACCGTCTTGCATCCGGCGGCCGCCGCCACCCGCACCCCGTGCACCACCGGCGCGACGCCGCGCCCCTCGTAGAGGTGCGTGCGTCCGAGGAAGGCCAGTACCCGCTTGCCGGCGACGTTCAGGGAACGGATCCGTCCGGCATGCCCGGCCACCGCGGGCGGCAGGAAGCCGGGCAGGTCGGTCACCGGAAACTCGTGAGTAGCTACGCCCAGGGCCTCGACGGCCGGTACCCACCCCGAGCCGAGCACGATCGCCACGTCGTGCTGGTCGACGCCGGTGAGGCGGGCGAGCTGGTCAGCGGCGGCGCGCGCGTCGGGCGCGGGATCTGTTGTCACAGAGCATGAGCCTACGAGATATCGGCCACTACCGGCTGAAATGGCTGCGGATTGACCTAATATCTCGCTCATGACGGCGCCGTCGGAACACCTCGACCATCATGACCATCTTGACCATCTTGATCTGGCCGCCGATTTTCCACCCGCATCGCGCGACCAGTGGCGTGACCTGGTCGCTGGGGTATTGAGAAAATCTGGCACCCCCGAAGCTGAGCTCGACGCTGCTCTCGGCGGCCCCGAGCAGGTGCTGGCCTCGCGCACCTACGACGGCATCAGCATCGCGCCGCTCTACACCCGCGAGGATGCCCCGGCCGTCGGCACCGGCCTGCCCGGTCAGTCGCCGTTCGTCCGTGGCGCCACCGACGACGACAACGTCCTCGGCTGGGACGTCCGGCAGCGGCACGCCACCCACGACCCGCAGCGGACGAATCGGGCCATCCTCACCGACCTCGAGAACGGCGTGACCTCGGTCTGGCTGAGCATCGGCGACGGTGCGATCGCCGTCGCCGATCTCCCGATCGTGCTCAACGACGTCTACCTCGATCTGGCCCCGATCGCGCTGGACGCCGGCCCGGAGACGGAGCCGGCAGCCCAGGCCCTGCTAAGCCTCTTCGCTCAGCGCCAGGTACCGGCGGAGGACGTGCTCGGCACGCTCGGCGCCGACCCGATCGGATACGCCGCCCGCTCCGGCACTGCGGCCGACCTCGACCTGGTCGCCCGGGTCACCGCACTGGCGGCCGCCTACCCGCAGCTGCGTAGCGCCACCGTCGACGCGAGCGTCTATCACGACTCCGGAGCCAGCGACTCCGACGAGATCGCGATCGCGGCCTCGGTCGGGGTGAGCTACCTGCGGGTCCTCACCGCCGCCGGGCTCAGCGTCGACGATGCCCTGGACCGGCTGGAATTCCGCTACGCCGTCACCGACGACCAGTTCAACTCGATCGCCAAGCTGCGCGCGGCCCGCCGGATCTGGGACCGCGTCGGCGAGCTCAGCGGGGCGACGCCGTCGCACCGCGGCCAGCTGCAGCACGCCGTGACCTCGGCCGCGATGCTGACCCAGCGCGACCCGGCGGTGAACATGCTGCGGGCCACCATCGGCTGCTTCGCGGCCGCCGTCGGTGGCGCCCGTTCGATCACGGTGGCTCCCTACGACGCCGCAATCGGGCTCCCGGATGACCTGGCCCGTCGCATCGCCCGCAACACCCAGTCGGTGCTGCACGACGAGTCGAGCCTCGGACGGGTTACCGATCCGGCCGGCGGCTCCTGGTACGTCGAATCGCTCACCGACGCGCTGGCCGAGACGGCCTGGCAGAAGTTCACCGCCCTTGAACGGGATGGTGGGGCGGCCAATCTGGCCGCCGTCGATGCGCTGATCGCTCCGACCCGGGCCGAGCGGGCGCTCAACATCGCCCACCGCCGGGACCCGATCACCGGGGTCAGCGAGTTCCCGGCCCTGCAGGAGGAGCTGCTGGCCCGCGAACCAGCCGCTCCGGCGCCGGCCGGGGGGCTGCCCGTGCTGCGTTACGCTGCCGAATTCGAGGCCCTGCGTGACCGGGCCGATGCTGCGTTGGCTGCCTCCGGGGTACGTCCGAAGGTCTTCCTGGCCGCACTCGGGCCGGTGGCCGCGCACAGCGGACGCGCCGGCTTCGCCGGCAACCTCTTCGCCGCCGGCGGCCTGGAGTCCGTGGTGGGGACGGGGGAGGTCGACGACCTGGTCGCGGCATTCCGCGACAGCGGCGCCACCGTGGCCTGCCTCTGCTCCTCCGACCGGCTCTACGCCGACGGGGCCGCCCCGGTGGCCAGCGCGCTCAAGGCGGCCGGCGCGACCCGCCTGTGGCTCGCCGGCCAGCCCGGAGAGCGGGCCGAGAGTGATGCCGCCGCCGGGGTCGATGGGTACCTCTTCGCCGGCTGCAACGCGCTGGACGTGCTGACGACTAGCCTCGAACTGACCCTGCACGAGGGAGCGTCATGACATCGATTCCTGACTTCGGCGACGCCGCCCTGGGCACGCCTGCGCCGAGCGCCGGACACATTCCCACCCACCGCCCGGTCTGGCACACCCCCGAAGGCATCGACGTGCCGTCGCTCTACACCGCGACCGACCTGGAAGACGTCGATTTCTTAGGGACGTTCCCGGGGGTCAAGCCCTTCCTGCGCGGCCCCTACCCGACCATGTACGTCAACCAGCCGTGGACGATCCGTCAGTACGCCGGTTTCTCGACGGCCAGTGAATCCAACGCCTTCTACCGGCGCAACCTCGCCGCCGGGCAGAAGGGCCTCTCGGTCGCCTTCGACCTGCCGACCCATCGCGGCTACGACAGCGACAACCCGCGCGTGATCGGCGACGTCGGGATGGCCGGTGTCGCGATCGACTCCATCTACGACATGCGCGAACTCTTCAGCGGAATCCCGCTGGACAAGATGAGCGTCTCGATGACGATGAACGGCGCGGTGCTTCCGGTGCTGGCCCTCTTCGTGGTGGCGGCCGAGGAGCAGGGCGTCGCCCCCGAGCAGCTCACAGGCACCATTCAGAACGACATCCTCAAAGAGTTCATGGTGCGCAACACCTATATTTATCCGCCTACTCCGTCGATGCGGATCATCTCCGACATCTTCAGTTACACCTCGGAGCGGATGCCGAAGTTCAACTCCATCTCCATCTCCGGCTACCACATCCAGGAGGCCGGAGCTACGGCCGATCTGGAGCTGGCCTACACGCTGGCCGACGGCGTGGAGTACCTGCAGGCCGGCCAGGGGGCGGGCCTGGACATCGACAAGTTCGCACCGCGCCTGTCGTTCTTCTGGGCCATCGGGATGAACTTCTTCATGGAGGTCGCCAAGATGCGGGCCGGGCGACTGCTCTGGGCCAAGCTGGTCAAGGAGTTCGAGCCGAAGAGCGACAAGTCTCTGTCGCTGCGCACGCACTGCCAGACCTCCGGCTGGTCGCTCACCGCGCAGGACGTCTACAACAACGTGATCCGCACCTGTATCGAGGCGATGGCCGCGACCCAGGGGCACACCCAGTCACTGCACACCAACGCCCTCGACGAGGCGCTGGCCCTGCCGACCGACTACTCAGCGCGAATCGCCCGCAATACCCAGCTGTTGCTGCAGCAGGAGTCGGGCACCACCCGGGTCATCGACCCGTGGGGCGGCAGCGCCTACGTCGAGAAGCTGACCTACGACCTGGCCCGCAAGGCCTGGGGGCACATCCAGGAGGTCCGGGCCGCCGGTGGCATGGCGCAGGCCATCGACGCCGGGCTGCCGAAGCTGCGCATCGAGGAGGCGGCGGCCCGCACCCAGGCCCGCATCGACTCCGGGCGGCAGCCGGTCATCGGCGTGAACAAGTACCGCCCCGAGAACGAAGAGATGATGGACGTTCTCAAGATCGACAACGCGTCGGTGCGCCAGCAGCAGGTGGAGAAGCTGCGCCGGCTGCGCGAGGAGCGCGACAACGACGAGACCCTCGCCGCCCTCGACCGCCTCACCAACGCCGCCGGTGCGGCGCTGGAGGGGACGCGCCCGGCCGGATTGGAGCAGAATCTGCTGCATCTGGCGATCGACGCCGCGCGGGCCAAGGCGACCGTCGGTGAGATCAGTGACGCGCTGGAGAAGGTCTATGGTCGGCATGCGGGCCAGATCCGCACGATCTCCGGGGTTTACCGGGAGGAGGCAGGGAACGTGAGTGTCATCTCCGAGGCCCGGGCGGCCACCGACGAGTTCGAGGCCGAGCACGGCCGCCGTCCCCGCATCCTGGTCGCCAAGATGGGTCAGGACGGCCACGACCGCGGCCAGAAGGTGATCGCCACCGCCTTCGCCGACCTCGGCTTCGACGTGGACGTGGGCCCGCTCTTCCAGACCCCGGCTGAGGTGGCCCGGCAGGCCATCGAAGCCGACGTGCACGTGGTGGGCGTGAACTCGCTGGCCGCCGGGCACCTCACCCTGGTTCCGGCGCTTCGCGACGAGCTCGCCGCGTTGGGTCGCCCGGATGTACTCATCGTGGTCGGCGGTGTCATCCCGCCGCAGGACTTCGACGAGCTGCGGGCCGCCGGGGCTGCCGCGATCTTCCCGCCCGGCACCGTCATCGCACCGGCCGCCCTGGAACTGCTGGACATCCTGGCGAAGCAGCTCTCCTCCGCGGGCTGAGCGGGAGATGGATCTCTCCACTCGGGTCGAACAGATAATCAAAGGTGATCGGGCCGCCATCGGCCGGGCCATCACCCTGGTCGAGTCGCGCCGGGCCGATCACCGCGAGGCGGCTCAGGAGCTGCTGGCGGCGCTGCTCCCGCACACCGGCAACGCGCAGCGGGTGGGCATCACCGGGGTGCCGGGCGTCGGCAAGTCGACCTTCATCGACGCCCTGGGCAGCAACCTGACGGCCGCCGGGCACCGGGTCGCCGTGCTCGCCGTCGACCCGTCCTCCAGCCGTACCGGCGGCAGCATCCTCGGTGACAAGACCCGGATGAGCCGGCTGGCCACCGACGAGAACGCCTTCGTCCGGCCGTCTCCCAGTTCCGGGACGCTCGGTGGGGTTGCCGCCGCCACCCGCGAGTCGATGATCGTGATGGAGGCCGCCGGCTACGACGTGGTGCTGGTCGAGACCGTCGGCGTCGGCCAGTCGGAGTTCGTGGTGGCCGACATGGTGGACACCTTCCTCTTCCTCACCCTGGCCCGCACCGGGGATTCACTGCAGGGGATGAAGCGCGGCATCCTGGAGATCGCCGACGTCATCGCGGTGAACAAGGCCGACGGTCCGGCTGAGCAGGAGAGCCAGCGGGCCGCGCGGGAACTGTCGGCCGCACTGCGGTTGCTGCGCGGTGAGGATGGCGACTGGCAGACGCCGGTGCTCACCTGCAGCGGCCTCAACAACCTGGACCTGGACAAGGTCTGGCAGAAGATCAGCAGGCACCGGGTCCACCTGGTCGACAGCGGCGAACTGGAGCGCAAACGCCGCCGGCAGTTGGTGGACTGGACCCGCGGTATGGTCCGCGACCGGCTGCTGGCCCGGCTGGCCGCGGAGGGAGTGCGGCAGGTGGTGAGCGCGCAGGAGGAGGCGGTCCTGGAAGGCAGCGTCACGCCCGTTCAGGCCGCCGATGAGATTCTGCGCGCTCTGGAATAGCGCCTGAACAGCGCCGGAACAGCGACTGCACGTGGGAATCACCTAAGAACGGCGCAAGTTGTCTGTGACAGACCTTCCCGTTGTCATACCCCGGCTCTAGGCTCGGGACTTCGGCGGAGCGTTCCGCCGAATGGGAGGCCCGGCTCGTCGGGCTGCGGGAGGGACACATCGTGGGACAAGTACGTGCAAAATCGGCCAGCCGAGCGTTCGGCCCGAGTCGAGCCATCGTGGCCGGATTGCTATTCGGCCTGACATTGACGGTGCTAAGTGCAACTCTGGACGTGACTGCGGCGAACGCCGCTGAGCCCGCCGGTGCCGTCACGGTTGCTCCGGTGGGCACGGCCACCAAGCCGCTGGCCCAGCGCAGCGTTCACTCGGGGCTGGCCCGCTCTCGTGTTTCGGTAGCCGTACCGAGCCATCTGGTCGAAGTGGCAGTCGCCTGGGTCTCAGCCGATGGCCGGGCTGGCGGCCAGAGCGCAACGGTGACCGGCGGTGGACTCACCTGGCGGCTGGCCGGCCGGGCCAACGCCTCAGCCGGTGATGCCGAGGCGTGGTACGCCACGACGGTCGGTGTGCCATTCACCGTCACGGCGGTCGCCGCGCAGCCCGGGCTGGGAATCCAGCTTGCGGTGAGCACCTACACCGGCGCCAGCGGTATCGGTGCCGTCACCTCGGTCAGCGGCGAGAGCGGCGCACCGTCGGCCGGTCTGACACCGCAGGCGAACGGGTCGATCGTCGCCGCCGTCGGGATGGATTGGGACTGGGCGATTCTGCGGACCCCAGCTCCGGGGAACACCATCGACCGCCAGGACACTGACTCAGACCAGGACACCTACTGGGAGCAGCACCTAGACGCCCGATCGCAGAGCGGCACCGCGGTCACCATCGCAGACACGGCCCCGACGGCGGACGAATGGAATCTGGTTGCCATCGAGGTGCTCTCGGCCAATCCTCCGCCGACCTGCAAGACGGCAGCGGACACCGTCGAAGGCAAGAAGGCCGCCGTGTTCCTCACACTCAATGTCAGCTGGTGCTACACGCCGGCTGGCGTTGTCTCCAGCAATGCCACCTACAGCTACACGCCGGCTCGGAACGCCAGCTATTACTACGCTCAGCTGAACAAGAACGTCTACGCCACCGGCGAGGTCGGGTTCGGGTCCAGTGTGAGCTACTCCTACTTCAATCTGGATCTGGGGACCACCGACGGGGAGATCCTGGTCCTGAACGCGCTCATCGATACGCGCGGGCAATTATCCTTCAACCAGAACACCGGCGGCTAGCGCGCTCAGCTGTCTCGGACGCGCTATCACCCGTCTCGGATGATGAGAAGGCGGGTTACCGGGTGCAGGGTGAGTTGTGGCCACCATAATCTCTGACGTCCCGCACCTCACGCCCAAGGAGCACCAGCAGTTGGGCAAGGACGCTCGCAAGGCGCTGCCTCGAGAGGAGATCGGCGTCTGGGCGCCGACCGCGTCACGGGTGAATCCGACGCAGATGCTCCTTGACCAGGCTGTGACCCGGGTACCCGAGCTCATTCCGATTCGGCACGCCCGAATGCTGGTCTCGCCGTTCACGTTCTTCCGCGGCGCCGCCGGCATCATGGCGGCCGACCTTGGCAACCGGGTAAACACCGGCCTCATCGCGCAGTTGGCCGGTGACGCCCACCTCTCCAACTTCGGCGGCTTCGCCACCGCCGAACGTGAGCTGATCTTCGACCTCAACGACTTCGACGAGACGCTGCCCGGGCCGTTCGAGTGGGATCTCAAGCGTCTGGCGGCGAGCCTGGCGGTGGCCGGACGGGAGATCGGGCTGAGCGAACAGCAGCGCCGCCGGGTCACCACCGGCTCGGTCGCGGCCTACCGCAATGCGATGCGCGACTTCGCTCAGATGCGCCACACCGAGGTCTGGAATCAGCGACTGGATGCCGATGACGTGCTGCGGCGGCTGGCCAGCGACGGCGGCGCCAAGCGCGTGACCAACTTCAGCCGCGTGATGGCGAAGGCCCGCAGTCGGGACAACCTGCGGGCGCAGGCCAAGCTCGCCACCCAGGTCGACGGACGGGCGCAGCTGATCAGCGCCCCGCCGCTGATGGTCCGCATCGACGAGCTGGCCAGTGCCGAGGTGCTGCTGGAGACGCATGACCGGGTGGCCGAGATGCTCGTGCAGTACCGGCGCAGCCTGGCCGTGGAGCGAGGCCGCCTGGTCGGGCTGTACCGCTACGTGGACGCCGCGCGCAAGGTCGTCGGCGTGGGTAGCGTCGGGACCCGCTGCTGGGTGGTGCTGCTGGAGGGTCGCGACGAGCACGACCCGCTACTGCTGCAGGTGAAGCAGGCGGAGGCTTCGGTACTCGAGGGGCACCTGCCGCCGAGTGAATATCGCGAGCACGGTCGCCGAGTGGTCGAGGGGCAGCGGCTGATGCAGGCCGCCGGTGACCCGCTGCTCGGCTGGTTCCGCACCGCCGGCTTCGACGGGGTCGAGCGGGACTTCTACGTCCGGCAGCTGTGGGACTGGAAGATCTCGCCCGATATCGCGTCGATGGACGCTCCCGGGCTTGGCATCTATGCGCAGATGTGTGGCTGGACGCTGGCCCGGGCCCACGCCCGATCCGGTGATCGGGGGGCGATCGCCGGCTATCTGGGCAAGAGCGAGGTCGTCGACCAGGCGCTGGCCGACTTCGCCGAGGTCTACGCCGATCAGAACGAAGAGGACTACCAGCAGGTACTGCTGGCCGCCGAGAACGGGCTGATCCCGATCGCGCTGGAGTTCTGAGAAGCGCGAGAACTCCTTCGCCGACTCGGCCGGATGAGACCGGTCGGGGGATACGCTCGGCTGATGCGCATCGATTTCAATCCGTCGTCGCACACCAGTCTCGGTGTCGAGTGGGAGCTTGAGCTGGTCGATCGCGATTCCCGCGAGCTAGTCAGCGCCTCCGACGACATCCTGGCGACGCTCTCTCCCGACGGTGACGGTGAGCATCCCAAGGCCAAGCACGAATTGCTGCAGTCCTGCGTCGAGGTGATCACCGGCATCTGCGAGACGGTCGCGCAGGCGCGGGCCGATCTGGCCGAGACGGTGGCCGATGTGGCGGCGGTGGCGGAGAAGCAGAACGTCGGGTTGATCTGCTCCGGCACGCACCCGACCAGCGACTGGGCCGACCAGCAGGTTACCGACACCGATCGCTATATCGGGCTGATGACCCGCAACCAGATCGTCGCCCGGCAGATGCAGATCTTCGGCGTGCACGTGCACTGCGGGGTGCGGTCGGAGCGCAAGGCGCTACCCATCGTCAATGCACTGATGACGTATGTGCCGCATTTTCTTGCCCTTTCTGCCTCGAGTCCCTATTGGGTGGGCGTCGACACCGGTCTGGCCTCCTATCGCAGCAAGATCTTCGAATCGCTGCCGACGGCCGGACTGCCCTATCAACTCGCAGGCTGGGGCGACTTCGAGGGGTACGTGGAGGCGCTCATCTCCAGCGGCGCCATCGAGACGATGCGGGAGGTGTGGTGGGACATCCGCCCGCACGCCGGCTTCGGCACCGTCGAGCTGCGCATCTGCGACGGGCTGCCTTCGCTGGACGAGATCGCCTGTGTGGCCGCCCTGGCCCAGTGTCTGGTCGAGCGCTTCGACAAGCAACTCGATGAGGGTTACACGCTGCCGGCGCCACTACCCTGGCTGGCCCGGGAGAACAAGTGGCGAGCCGCCCGCTACGGGCTGGATGCCGAGATAATCGTGGACAATTCCGGTGTCGTGATGCCGGTCGTACAGGCGCTGACCAACCTCGTGGAGGACCTGCTCCCCACCGCCCAGCGGCTGGACTGCGCCGACGAGCTGACTTCGATCGTCGCCCTCATGCAGCGCGGGGCGAGCTACCAGCGGCAGCGGGACGCGGCGAAGGCCAGCGGTGGTGACCTGACAGCGGTGGTCGACCTTTTGCTGGCTGAGATGAGCGGAGGGCTTGACCTGTGAGTTCGGAGAATGCCCCGGTTGAGACTGACGAGACGGCTCCCACTGACCTGATAGCGCTTCGCCGCGATCTGCATCGCCATCCTGAGCTGGGCTTCGCCGAGGTGCGGACCACCGGCGTCATCGTGGACTGGCTGCAGGCGCTCGGGCTCAGCCCGAAGGTGCTGCCGGGCGGCACCGGCGTGCTCTGTGAGATCGGATCGGTGGGGCCGCTCATCGGGTTGCGGGCGGACATCGACGCGCTGCCGCTGCCGGATCTGAAGGAGGTCGACTACCGCTCCGAGAACGACGGAGTCGCCCACGCCTGCGGGCACGACGCGCACACTACGATCCTGCTCGGTGCGGCCGTCGAGCTGGCGCGGCTGCAGCGCCAGGGTGTTCTCCCCGGCCGGATCCGGCTCATCTTCCAGCCGGCCGAGGAGACGGTGCCCGGTGGAGCGTTGGCCGTCAAGGATGCCGACGCCCTCACCGATGTCCAGCAGATCTATGCGCTGCACTGCGACCCCCGGCTGGACGCCGGACGCATCGGCGTACGGGTCGGGGCGATCACCGCGGCCTGCGACCGGTTGGATGTGACCCTCTCCGGCGCCGGCGGCCACACCAGCCGCCCGCAGCTCACCGCCGACATCGTCTATGCGCTGGGGCGGCTGATCACCGATCTCCCGGGCTTGCTGGGGCGACGCGTCGATCCCCGGGCTGCCCTCTCGCTGGTCTGGGGCTCGGTTCGCGCCGGCAGCGCGGCCAATGCGATCCCGCCGATCGGCAGCGCATCGGCGACGGTGCGGATGCTGGGGCGGGTCGAGTGGGAGCAGGCCGAGACGCTGGTCTGTCAGCTGATCGACGAGATCGTGGCCCCCACCGGTGCCACCGTCGCGACCGTCTACGAGCGGGGCGTCCCGCCGGTGGTGAACGATGCCGGCTGTGTCGCCGTGCAGCGCCGGGCCATCGTCGACGCGCTCGGACCGTTCGCCCTGGCCACCACCGAGCAGAGCATGGGCGGTGAGGACTTCGCCTGGTATCTGGACAACGTGCCCGGTGCGCTGGCCCGTCTTGGCGTGCGTTCGCCGGGCGCGTCGCAGACGGTGGACCTGCACCGCTCTAACTTCGACATCGACGAGTCGGCGCTGGAGATCGGCGTGAAGTACACGGTGGCCCTGGCCGTCACTGCGCTGGGAGATCTGGCGTCGGAGGGTTAGTCCTCGCGCCGGCGGTCGGTCTCGCCGAAGGCCCGGGTCACCGACTTGAGCATCGACAGGCAGACCACCATCAGGGTGATCAGCAGTGGTGTCATGAGCAGGATCCGTCCGGCCGAGAGGCCGGCGGCGGCGAAGACGGCGAGTCCGGAGATTGCCAGGGTGGCTAGGGCCAGCGCCCAGGTCAGCCGGAGCAGCGAGCGGGCGGTTCCGGTGCCGGCGCGTTGCTGCTGACGCTCTCGGCGCTGCAGAGCGGAGCGGATGCCGTCCAGTTCGCGCAACCCGCCCGCGGCGGCGACGGGTTGCCGGCCGGCGAGCAGCAGCAGCCGGATGTGGTCGATGCGGTCGCGTTCGACGACGCTCAGCAGCGGGTGTGTCTCGAGCGAATCGGCCAGCCGGAGCGCGTCGCCGCGCTGGCCGCCATCGCCGCCAGCCGGCCTCTCGGCGGGACTACCCGCTGGGGTCAGGCCCGGGTTGACCGTCGGGTTCTGAGTCATGTCGGTACCTCCATCCACGTTGCGAACTGTCTTGCCAACTGGCGTTCACTGGAGCGGTTAAACGTGGTGGTCGCGGCGCTGCGGCCGAAAGCGGTGGCGCATCCTCAGTATGGCAGTTAACAACAGCCATATGTCAATAGTCGTTGGTCAACTGTTGTAGGACAAAGTAACAATCGCGTGTCCATTCGTCGTGTTGTTTGTGTCGCCGGTACCTGGCGCCTCAAATTGGTGCAACCATGGGCGGGTGACGCTGTCTCAGCTGCAGAATATCGCCCCGGTCGACCGGATTTCGGTGGTCGAGGAGGTCACCACGCGGCTGCTTCACATCATCCTGGACGGCCGGCTGAAGGCTGGCGACGCGGTCTCCGAGGACGAGGTTAAGAACGCGCTGCAGGTGTCCCGGGTCACGGCGCGCAGCGCGATCGCCGAATTGACCGCTCGCGGCATCCTCGACAAGGACGCCAATCGCCCGGCCCGGGTCAAGACGATCAACCACCACGAGGTGCGCAATCTCTATCGGGCCCGGATGCCGGTTGAGCTGGAGGCGGTGCGCTTCTTCACCCATCGCGGCGGTGCGCTGGACCCCGGCATGGAGGCCTCCATCGACGCGCTGGCCGAGGCCGAGCACTCCCTCGGCCACCTCAGGATCCAGTACAACCTCGACTTCCACCGGTTGCTGGTGGCCGGCACCGGGAATCCCTGGCTGCTGCGCTGCTACACCTCGATCGAGGGTGGCCTGCAGCTCGCCCTCGCCCAATCGGTGGACCACCCGACCTGCCTGGAGACGGCCGAGGTGCACCGGGCCCTTCTCAAGGAGCTGACGGTCGGCAACTGGACGCACGCACGCGACGCGATGATCGAACATCTCAAGGAGTCCAAGCGCGGTGTGGCCGACTCGATGAACCGCAGCGGGTGACGGGCTAAACAGCTGAGAGAATAGACCGCGTGACTCGTATTGCGATTCTTGGTGGCGGTCCGGCAGGTTATGAATCCGCACTCGTGGCGGCCCAGCTCGGGGCCCAGGTCACCGTGGTGGACTCCGATGGCATCGGCGGCGCCTGCGTGCTCACCGACTGCGTTCCGAGCAAGACCCTGATCGCCACCAGCGACCGGGTCACCGCCATCCGCGACGCCCCCGAGCTCGGTGTCGGCCTCGGTGGCGGCGAGGTCAGGATAGACCTGGCGATGGTCAACGAGCGGGTGAAGCGGCTGGCCACCCAGCAGTCCGACGACATCTTCGCCCGGCTGCTACGCGAGGGCGTCACCGTGCTGGCCGGCACCGGACGCTTCGCCGCGACCCAGACGGGCCGGGTGCATCAGATTGAGGCTCTGGACAGCGCCGGTCGAGTCACCGCCACCGTCGAGGCCGACGTCGTCCTCATCGCCTCCGGGAGCACCCCGCGGGTGCTGGCCGGCGCTGAGCCCGACGGTGAGCGCATCCTCTCCTGGCGGGACGTCTACGAGCTCACGCAGATGCCCGAGCACCTCATCGTCATCGGCTCCGGTGTCACCGGCGCCGAATTCGCCAGCGGATACAGCGAACTCGGCGTGCCGGTCACCCTGGTCTCCAGTCGCGACCGGGTGCTGCCGAGCGAGGACCCCGACGCCGCCGACGTCATCGAGCGGGTCTTCACCAGCCGGGGTGGCCGACTGGAGAAGCAGGCCCGGGCGAAGGCGGTCCGGCGTACCCCCGACGGGGTGGTCGTAGAACTGGTCGACGGACGCACGGTGAGCGGCTCGCATGCGCTGATGTGCGTGGGTTCGGTCCCCAACACCGCCGGTCTGGGGTTGGAGCACGTCGGGGTCGAGGTGGACACGTCCGGGTACCTGAGCGTCGATCGGGTTTCCCGCACCAATGTGGCCTCGATCTACGCCGCCGGCGACTGCACCGGCGTGCTGCCGCTGGCCTCGGTGGCCGGGATGCAGGGTCGGATCGCCATGTGGCACGCGTTGGGGGAGGCGGTCACGCCGCTTCGGCTGCGCACCGTGGCGGCCAACGTCTTCACCCATCCCGAGATCGCGTCGGTGGGCATCCCGTACCGGATGATCTCCTCCGGCGAGGTCCCGGCGCGCACCGTAACGCTGCCATTGGCCACCAATGCGCGGGCCAAGATGCTTGGACTTCCCGACGGATTCATCAAGGTCTATTGCCGTCAGGCCACCGGCGTGGTGATCGGCGGCATCGTCGTCGCGCCGTCGGCATCGGAGTTGATCTTCCCGCTGACGCTCGCCGTTCAGCGTGGATTGCGAGTAAGCGATATCGCCGGAACAATCGGTGTCTACCCGTCGTTGTCAGGTTCGTTGGCCGAGGCGTCGCGTCGATTGATGCATCACGACGATCTCGACTAGTCGTTCTCGGCCATCCGTTCTCGACTAACGGTAAACACACAAGAACTAAAAGATACCGGTACCAGCAGTTAGGGGTTTCGTCATGCAGCACCTATCGCCCGAGGCACTCGAACGCGCTCGCCGCACCATTCTCGTCTCCGACGTTTTTGCCGAGCTGGCGGACGAGATAGTGGCCGCGGTATACGAGGTTCCGGACGCCCATGTGCTGGTCGTGGTTGTCGATGGCAACCATAAGTTCGCGGGAATGCACCACGTGAAGACTGAGGAATTGGCGGTAAAGGTGCCACCGCTGGAGGGCGACGGTGGCTGGACAATGGTCTTCTCCACCGGGGCGACGCCGCTGTCGGTGCGGCAGCGTACCGACAAGATGGCCGACCTGGCTCAGCAGCGAATCAATGCCATTGAACGCATAAACGCCCGCCGATCCGGAGGCTGACCTCCGTACCGACGGGCGTTGTGAAGCGGCTGTCGACGATCCTGACGAGCAGACCTGACGAACCGACTTAACGAGACTTGTAGGCCTCGACGACGTTGGCCGGAACGCGGCCCCGGTCCGAGACCGAGAAGCCATTCTCGCGAGCCCAGGCGCGGACGGCCGACAGATCCTCAGATGTGGATCGGCGACCGGCTTTGCGGCCGCGAGTGCCGGCACCGGCTTTGCGACCGGCCGATACATACGGACGTATCGACTTCTCGAAGGCGGTTGCGTTCTTCTTGCTCAAATCAATTTCATATGACTGACCGCCCCAACCGAACGTGATTGTGCTGGCCGCATCGGACCCATCCAAATCATCGGTTAGACGAACGATGGTGGTTTTCGCCATGGTTGTGTTCCTCTCAAATTCCGACTCCCTGTAAACACCATAGCTCAGGATTTCTAGCCGGGATGCTTTTAGGGTGTATAACGCGCTGAGAGGTACTTACTTACTCCTTGATTTCACAGATCGCGGAGCCGGAGGTAACCACCGAACCCACCTGGGCGTTAAGCGACGAGATGGTTCCGGCCTTGTGCGCGTTAATCGGCTGCTCCATCTTCATGGCTTCCAGAACGACGATCAGATCACCGGCGGCGACCACATCACCATCGGATACCGCGACTTTCACGATGGTTCCCTGCATCGGCGCGGTGAGGGAGTCACCCGACGCCGCGGCGCCGGCCTTCTTGCCGCCTGAGCGCTTGGGGGCCGCCTTCTTGCTCGGTGCCGCCGCGCCGCCGCCGAAGCCCGACGGGAGGGAGACCTCCAGGCGCTTGCCGCCGACCTCGACCACGACCGTCTCGCGGGGTTCGGCCTCGGCCGCCGCGTCGGCCCCACCGGTGAACGGTGGGATCTGGTTGTCGAACTCGGTCTCGATCCAGCGGGTGAAGACGGTGAAGGGGTCGGCGGTGAAGGCCGGGTCGCGGACGACGGCGCGGTGGAAGGGCAGCGCAGTGGCCATCCCCTCGACCACGAACTCGTCGAGGGCGCGGCGAGCGCGGGCCAGCGCCTCGTCCCGCGTCTCGCCGGTGACGATGAGCTTGGCCAGCAGCGAGTCGAAGGCGCCGCCGATCACCGAGTTGGGCTCGATGCCGGAGTCGACGCGAACCCCCGGGCCGGCGGGCTCGACGTAGGTGGTGACGGTGCCCGGGGCGGGCAGGAAGTTGCGTCCCGGGTCCTCACCGTTGATGCGGAACTCGAAGGAGTGGCCGCGCGGAGTCGGGTCCTCGGTGAAGCGGAGCACCTCGTTCTCGGCGATCCGGAACTGCTCGCGGACGAGGTCGATGCCGCTGGTCTCCTCGCTCACCGGGTGCTCCACCTGCAGGCGGGTGTTCACCTCGAGGAAGCTGATCACCCCGTCACTACCGACCAGGTACTCAACGGTGCCGGCCCCGGAGTACTGGGCCTCCAGGCAGATGGCCTTGGCGCTGCTGTGGATGCGACCGCGCTGCTCGTCGCTGAGGAATGGCGCCGGGGCCTCCTCGACCAGCTTCTGGTTGCGGCGCTGCAGCGAGCAGTCTCGGGTTCCGACGACGACGACGTTGCCGTGGTTGTCGGCCAGCACCTGGGCCTCGACGTGGCGGGAGCGGTCCAGGTAGCGCTCGACGAAGCACTCGCCCCGGCCGAAGGCGGAGACGGCCTCCCGGACGGCGCTGGCGTAGAGCTCGGGGATCTCCTCGATGGTGCGGGCGATCTTCAGACCGCGGCCACCACCGCCGAAGGCGGCCTTGATGGCGACCGGCAGGCCGAACTCCTGGGCGAAGGCGACGACCTCGTCCGGGCCGGAGACCGGGTCCTTGGTGCCGGGGACGAGTGGTGCGCCGGCCCGCAGCGCGATGTGCCGCGCGGTGACCTTGTCGCCCAGGTCGCGGATCGCCTGCGGCGAGGGGCCGATCCAGGTGAGTCCGGCGTCGAGGACGGCCTGGGCGAAGTCGGCGTTCTCGGAGAGGAAGCCGTAGCCGGGGTGCACCGCGTCGGCACCGGACTGCTTGGCGACGTCGATCAGCTTGTCGATCACCAGGTAGGACTCACCGGGGGTGTTACCGCCGAGTGCGAATGCCTCATCGGCCATGCGGACGTGCAGGCTGTCCCGGTCGGGCTCGGCGTAGACGGCAACCGACTGGTAACCGGCGTCGCGAGTGGCGCGAATGACACGGACCGCGATCTCGCCGCGATTGGCAATGAGAACTTTCTGCACTGTAGGAGCCTCCGAGGCGTACAAGCTGAGCTGCGAGTTCTGAGCTGCTCGGGTCCGAGCTGCCGTTTGGGGCGGTAGCGCGTCGAGCGGTTGAGCGTTCTGGTGGAGCTTCGTCGAACGGTAAAGCTTCGTGGCAAAGCCACAGGATACGTGGCTATTCAACCCTGGATCGAGCTGCATCGAAGAAGTTGAGAGAATGCCGACACAGCCTGGACTTGGTCAGCCGGGAATCAACTGCAAATCAACCGCGAATCAGCCGGGTCGAGGCAGGTCGGCGATGCCGAAGCCGATCTCGGCCAGCATCCGGCGCAATACTGGCAGCGACAACCCGACGACGTTGTGGTGATCGCCGGAGATCCGCTCGATGAACCAGCCACCCCGGCCGTCGATGGTGAAGGCGCCGGCCACCTCCAGCGGCTCGCCGGTCGCGACGTAGTCGGCGATCTCGGCGTCGGTGACGTCGGCGAAGTGGACCTCGGTCGAGCCGACCTCGACCCGGCGCGCGGTGACCTCGCCGTCGTCAACCCGCAGTAACGCGTGGCCGGTGTGCAGCTTGGCGCTGCGCCCACGCAGTTGACGCCAGCGGTTGGTGGCGGTCGCGGCGTCGCCGGGCTTGCCGAGCGGCTGACCGTCCAGTTCCAGCAAGGAGTCGCAGCCCAGCACAAGCGCATTGGCCAGCACCAGCGCATCGGTCAGCACCAGCGCGTCGGCGGGTGTCGTCGCGGTCGGGCGGTGAAGTTCGGCGGCGACGGCGCGAGCCTTCACCTCGGCCAGCGCGGCCACCAGCTTCGGCACCGAGGTGGCCCGAATGGACTCCTCGTCCACCCCGCTGACGACCACCTCCGGCTCCACGCCGGCCGCGCGCAGGGTCGCCAGTCGAGCCGGCGACCCTGACGCGAGGATGAATCTCAACGTCCGGCTCAGATACCCAGAGACCGGCTGATGACCTCTTTCATGATCTCGCTCGAGCCGCCGTAGATCCGGGTTACCCGCGCGTCGGCGTAAGCCCGGGCGATCGGGTACTCCAGCATGTAGCCGTAGCCGCCGTGCAGCTGCAGGCACTTGTCGATGGTGCGACCCTGCAGTTCGGTGCAGTAGAACTTCGCCTTCGAGGCGTCGACCGCGTCGAGGTCGCCGGCGTTCAGGGCCACTACCGACTGGTCGACGAAGGCCTGGGCGACATCCAGTTCGGTGGCGATCTCGGCCAGCACGAACTTGCTGTTCTGGAAGCTGCCGATCGACTTTCCGAAGGCCTTCCGCTCATTGACGTAGGCCAGCGTGTTGTTGAAGGCGGCCCGGGCCTCGGCCAGCGCGGAGACGGCGATCGAGAGGCGCTCCTGCGGCAGCTTCTTCACCAACTGCAGGAAGCCCTTCCCCTCCTCGCCGAGCAGGTTGGCCACCGGAACCCGGACGTCGGTGAAGGAGAGTTCCGCGGTGTCCTGGGAGTGCAGGCCGATCTTGTTCAGGTTGCGGCCGCGCTCGAAGCCCTCCTGACCGCGCTCGACGATGAGCAGGCTGAGTCCGGTGTGCCGGTCGGGTGAGGTGCGTACGACGGTAATGACGAGGTCGGCGTTGATGCCGTTGGTGATGAACGTCTTCGCGCCGTTGACGATGTAGTGGTCGCCGTCGCGTACCGCCGACGTGCGGATGCCGGCGAGGTCGGAGCCCGCGCCGGGCTCGGTCATGCCGACGGCGGTGATCAGGTCGCCGGAGACGATGCCCGGCAGCCAGCGCTCGCGCTGCTCCTCGTTGGCGTAGGTGAGGAAGTAGGGCAGGCAGGTGTCGTTGTGCAGGGTGATGCCGAGCCCGGTGCCGGTGACTCCGGCGTTGGCCACCTCTTCGGCCAGGATCTGGTTGAAGCGGAAGTCGTTGCTGCCACCGCCGCCGTACTGCTCGTCGACAGCCATGCCGAGGAAGCCGTTCTTGCCGGCCGCCGTGAAGACCTCACGGGGGCTGATCTCGGCCTCTTCCCACGCCAGGTAGTGCGGGACGACCTCCTTCTGCAGGAAGGTGCGGACGGAGTCCCCGAACGCCAGGTGGTCTTCGTCGTAGTGGTTGCGCTTCATTGCGGGTCTCCTGCGGCGGATCGTGGTGGCACCGCCCAGCGTCTACCGGGGCGGCATTTGGTCCAGGGTAAGTGCTGCACGCTAAGCCGGTACCCACGCATTGACGACCATCACACCCGTACTGGCAACGTATCGGAGCAAACGGGTACAGGTCGAGCAATTCGCGGGACTTGCAGTATCGCGTACTTGGCGTCCGGACCGGTTTGGCCGACCGGCCGCCCGTAGCGCCGGCCTCGACCGGCTGCGCGCTAGCGTGTCTGCGTGACCAACTCTCCCGCTGCTGCCGCCGATCTGGCCGATGTCGGAGTGATCGGTGGCTCTGGCTTCTACTCGCTGCTGGCCGATGCGCACAGCGTCGCCGTCTCAACGCCGTTCGGCGAGCCGAGCGCCGAACTCACGATCGGTACCTTCGCCGGGCGGCGGGTCGCCTTTCTCCCGCGCCACGGCGTCGATCATCGCTTCGCCCCGCACCTCGTTCCGTACCGGGCCAATCTCTGGGCACTTCGCTCGGTCGGTGTTCGTCAGGTCGTGAGCCTCTCGGCCGTCGGATCATTGAAGGCTGAGCTCGGCACCGGGACGCTGGTGGTCCCCGATCAGCTGGCCGATCGGACCTACGGCCGGCCGGCGACCTTCGTGCGTGACGGCGCCGGAGTGGCGCACATCTCGTTGGCTGATCCGTACTGTGCCCGAGGCCGGGCGGCGGCGTTGAACCCTGGTGCCGCCGATGGTGGAGCTGGGGCTGGGGCGGCGAGGGTCGTCGACGGTGGCGTGCTGGTGGTGATCAACGGCCCGCGCTTCTCGACCCGGGCCGAGTCGCTGGAGTACCAGTCCCACGGCTGGTCGATCATCGGAATGACCGGGATGCCGGAGGCGATCCTGGCTCGCGAGCTCGCCCTCTGCTACACCACGCTGGCGCTGGTCACCGACCTCGATGCCGGCGTGGAGGCCGGCGCCGGAGTCACCCACGGCGAGGTGCTGGCCGCCTTCGCCCGCAACCTGCCTTCGCTGCGTGACCTGCTCGCCACCACCCTGACGAATCTCCCTATTTCACAAGGAGATTGTGCCTGCGGCGCGGTCTACGCCGACGTGCCGGCGCCCTATGAGCTGCCCTGATGCGAGTGCTCGTCACCGGTGGAGCCGGTTTCATCGGGCGACATCTGGTTCGTGAGCTGCTGACCCGCGGGCACGAGGTGCTGGTCTTCGATTCGCTGCGCCCGGACGTCCACCACGGAGTGCGTCCGCAGCTCGAAACGCGGCTGCTGGTCGGCGATGTGCGGGACCCGGCGGCGGTGGAGGGGGCGCTGGCCGGAGTTGACGGGGTTTGCCACCTGGCGGCCAAGGTCGGTCTCGGGGTCGACGTGCAGGATCTGCCCGACTACGCCGACTCCAACGATCACGGCACCGCGGTGCTGCTGGCCGCGATGGCCCGCACCGGGGTGAGCCGGCTGGTGTTGGCCAGCTCGATGGTCGTCTACGGCGAGGGGTTCGGCCGCTGCCTGACGCACGGTCTCGTCTCGCCGGCGCCCCGACTGGAGGCGGCGCTGGAGCGTGGGCAATTCGAACCGCCCTGCCCGATCTGTGGCCGGCCGCTGGCCCCGGCACTGGTTGCCGAGGACGCGCCGCTGGACCCGCGCAACGCCTACGCCGCCACCAAGCTGGCTCAGGAGCACCTCGCCTCATCGTGGGCCCGCTCGACCGGCGCCACCGTGGCCGCCATGCGGTATCACAACGTCTACGGTCCGGGCATGCCGCGCGACACCCCCTACGCCGGAGTGGCCGCGATCTTCCTGTCGACGCTGCGCCGCGGGGAGGCACCGCAGGTCTACGAGGACGGTGGGCAGCGACGAGACTTCGTGCACGTCCGTGACGTGGCCGCCGCCACCGCTCAGGCGTTGGATGCCGAGGTCACCGGCGTGCGGGCCTTCAACGTCGGATCCGGCGTGGTGCGCACCGTCGGTGAGATGGCTCGGGCGCTGGCCGTGAGCACCGGCGGCCCGGAGCCGATCGTCACCGGCGCCTACCGGCTGGGCGACGTTCGTCATATAACTGCGGACTCTTCCCGGCTACGGGCCGAGTTCGGCCTCGGCGCCGGGGTCGACTTCAACGACGGCATGCGAGAACTCGCCCAGCAGTAGCCGGCCGCTCAGTGCCGGGGGATGTACATGATCACGCCGACCCCGATCAGGCAGATCCCCGCGCCGATAAGGTCGTAGCGATCGGGCCGGTAGCCGTCGACCACGGTGCCCCAGGCCAGCGATCCGGCGACGAAGACCCCGCCGTAGGCGGCCAGAATGCGTCCGAAGTGCGGGTCGGGCTGCAGCGTCGCGACGAAGCCATAAGCACCGAGCGCCACCACTCCGGCACCGGCCCAGAGCAGGCCACGATGCTCCCGCACGCCCTGCCAGATGAGCCAGGCCCCGCCGATCTCAGCAATTGCGGCCAGCAGGAAGAGCAGCAACGAGCGAGCGATGGTCACCGCCCAACGGTAGCTGCAGCCGGCGGTGGGAGCGGGCGGTGGGAGCGGGCGGTGGGAGCGGCGGTGCGGTCAGGCCGCGGTGGGGAGGCGAACGGTGAAGCGGCAGCCACCGTCGACGTTGCAGACCTCGATTGTGCCCCGATGCGCTTCGACGATCCCGCGGGTGATGGCCAAGCCGAATCCGGCACTCACGTCCTGCTCGTGCTGCGGGGTACGGGCCGCCTCGCCACGGAAGCCGATCTCGAAGACGCGCTCGAGGTCTTCGCGGGGAATGCCCCCGCACTCATCACGCACGATCACCTCGGCCAGCGGCGGGTTCGTGCTCACCTTCACCGTCACCTCGATGGCACCGTCGGTGCGAGTGTGCCGAATGGCGTTGGCGACCAGGTTCGTCATGGCCCGATTCAGTTCATGGCCGTCGCCGCTCACCGTCGCCGCTCCGCTGCTCTGCCCGCTCAGCCGAACCGACCGAGCGCGGGCCAGCGGGGCCAGTGCGGCCAGGCAGTCGGAGACGACGTCGTCGAGTGCGACCGTCTCGGTGCTGAGGGCGAAGGACCCGGCCTGGATGCGGGAGAGGTCGAAGAGGTCGTTCACCATGTTGGTCAGCCGCTCGACCTCGACCCGAATCTGCTTGTAATACAGGTCGGGTGAGTCGGCGACACCATCCTCCAGCGCTTCGGACATGGCCCGCAGTCCGGCCAGCGGCGTCCGCAGATCATGGCTGAGAAACGCCACCAACTCACGACGAGACGTCTCGACGGCCCGCTCCCGCTCGCGGGACTCGGTGAGTCGGCGACCGGTCTCCTCGAGCTGCCCGCGCAGGGTCTCCAGCTCGGCGCTGAGCCGGCGACCGTCGGTGCTCGGAACGCGTCCCTCCTCGATGTCGTGTACCGCGTCGTGCAGCACCTCACGGTCCTTCACCAGCCGGCGGATGCTCATCCAGGCCGTGAGCGAGGCGACGATGCCCGCGGCCAGTGCGACCGTCACCGTGAGGGCCAACTCGTTCGTGGAGATGAACATGGCCCGGAAGCTGCCGACCATGGCCGCAACCGATGCGGTGGTGCCGACGAAGACGACGCTGGCCAGTACGTAGGCCAGCGAGCGACGCCGCAACGGGACCGTGATCAGCCACGCGGCCACTCCGCCGGCGACGGCCCACTCCGCCGCGACCAGGATGTCGTGCGGGCTCGGTGTCATCGCCACTGCAAGACCAGCCACGTCAGACCCCGCCGCTGCTGTGCCAGCCGATGAGCGCGGCGGTTCACGGGAGCTCCAACCGGTAACCGATGCCCCAGACGGTCTGGATCAGGGTCGGATGCATCGGGTCCGTCTCGACCTTCTCCCGCAGCCGCCGCACATGCACCGTCACGGTCGAGTGATCACCGAAGGTCCAGCCCCAGACATCCCGCATCAGTTCCTCGCGGTTGAAGGCCCGCCCCGGGTTTCGCAGCAGAAAGACGAGCAGATCCAGTTCACGGACGGTGAGGGTGAGTTCGGTGTCGCCGCGGGTGACCCGGCGGCTGAGCGGATTCACCGTCAGATCCCCGGCCCGCAGCAGCTCCTCCACCGCAGCGCGCGGCGTTTCGACAGCATCGCCGGAGGGAATCGACGCGAGCGGCGGCTGGATGCGACGCAGCACCGACTCGACCCGCAGCACCAGTTCGCGCGGGGAGAAGGGTTTGGTCAGGTAGTCGTCGGCCCCCATCTCCAGACCGGCGATGCGGTCCTCAGCGTCGGCCAGTGCGGTGAGCATGATGATCGGCAGGTCCGGGTGATTCTCCCGCAGGATGGCGCACACTTTCAGCCCGTCGACGCTCGGGAGCATCACGTCGAGGATGAGCAGGTCCGGGGTGGCGTCGGCCAGTGCGTCCAGCGCGAGCTGACCGTCGCCGAGGACGGACGAGGTATGTCCGGCGCGGCGCAGATAGCTCACCACGACCTCGGCCACGGTGGTGTCATCGTCGACTACCAGGATGTTGGCCATATGGAAGGAGTCTAGGTCGCCCGACGGGTCGAGCGGTGCTCTCCGCCCTGGCTGACCGAAGCGTTACGTAGTTCGTAATCCTCTGCGCCGGGTGCCGGTCGCCGCGCGCCCTTAACGTGAAATGCATGAGCATCGACAACCCCGCTCCGGGCGCGGATGGAGTTCATATCGATCTGGTGCTGCCCTGTCTCAACGAGGCACGGGCCCTGCCCTGGGTGCTCGATCGGGTCCCCGAGGGGGTTCGAGCGATCGTCGTGGACAACGGCTCAACCGACGGATCGCCGGAGATCGCCCGCCGGCTGGGAGCGGCGGTCGTGCACTGCGAAACCCGCGGCTATGGGGCGGCCTGCCATGTCGGTCTGCAGGCGGCGACGGCCGAGTTCGTCGCCTTCTGCGACTGTGACGCCTCGATCGACCCGTTCGAGGTGATCCGGTTTGCCCGACCGGTGCAGCACGGGTGGGCCGAGATGTCGGTGGCCCGGCGCCGCCCGACATCGCTCGGTGCCTGGCCGCTGCACGCTCGTCTGGCCAACAAGGAGGTGGCCCGGCGCTTTCGGCGAGCCAGCGGCGTGCCGCTGTCGGACGTCGGCCCACTGCGGTTGGCGCGCCGTGAGGCACTGCTGGAGCTGCCGATCCGGGACCGGCGCAGCGGCTACCCGTTGGAGACCGTGTTGCGGGCCGTGCAGGCGGGCTGGCGGCTGGAGCAGATCGACGTCGACTACCGGCCGAGGTCGGGGCGCTCCAAGGTCACCGGCACCGCCCGGGGCACGCTGCAGGCGATTCGGGACATGAGCGGGGTTCTCAGCTCGTGAACCCGGATCAGCGGGCAGCGAAGTATCGATCTTTACTGGTGATTGCTAAGGAGCCGGTGGCCGGGCGGGTTAAGACCCGGCTCGCGGCCGGCGTCGGATTCGCCTCGGCGGCGGCACTGGCGCAGGCCGCCCTTCAGGACACCTTCGTCGCGGGTGAACTGGTCGTCGGGGTGCGACACGTCATCGCCCTGGACGGGCGGCCGGGGAGCTGGGTGCCGGCGCAGTGGGGCGTCGTCGGGCAGTGTGGCGGTGGCTTGGACCGACGGCTGAGCGATGCCTTCGCCCGCGTCGCGACCGCTGGCCCCGCACTACTGGTCGGCATGGATACCCCGCAGATTACCGCGGATCTGCTGACCGAATTCGATCCATCCCGCTACGACGCCTGCCTCGGCCCGGCTGTCGACGGTGGCTACTGGGCGATCGGATTCGCCCGGCCGGAACTGGCCGCGGGGGTCATCCACGGCGTGCCGATGTCGACCCCGCATACCGGTTCGGCTCAGCTTCGACGGATGGTGGAGGCCGGAATGAGTGTGCAGTTGCTACCAGTGCTCACCGACGTGGACACCCTCGCCGACGCCACCGAAGTAGCCCGAGCCGCGCCCGGGACCCGCTTCGCCCAATCACTGAGCCAGCTCCGCCCTGCGGTGGCCTGATGCGCGCCGACGCACTGCGCCCGTACGAAGCGTCGCTGCTGGCCCCCGCCCCCAGCTCGCTCGCGCTCGTCTGCGAGGACGAGACGCTGCTGCACCTGGACGTGGCCCGCTGGATGGCGCCGGTGGATGAGACCGATACCCCGGTGCTGGACCGCTGTGTCGGCCCGGTACTCGATGTCGGGTGCGGTCCGGGGCGATTCGTTCGTGCGCTCGGCGAGCGCGGAATCGCCGCCCTGGGCGTGGACATCTCCGACGCGGCCGTAGAGCTCACCCGTCGGCTCGGCGTGCCCGCGTTGGGTCGCAGCATCTTCGACCAGGTGCCCGGCGAGGGGCGCTGGGCCACCGTGCTGCTGATGGACGGCAACCTGGGAATCGGTGGCGACGTGCCCCGACTGCTGAGTCGCACGGCCCAGGTCATGCGGTACAGCGGCCGGGTGATCGTCGAATCGAGTGCTGACGGCGACGTCGATGAGGTGCTCTCAGTGCGCTTCAGTGCTGAGGGGAGTGCCGTCGGCCCGTCCTTCGAATGGGCGCGGATGGGGATCGATGCATTGCAGCGCCGGGCCGTCGCCGCCGGGTACTACGTCGAAGAGGTGTTCACCGTCGGTGGCCGGTCATTCGCCTGCCTGCGGCGGTCGGCCCGGGCGTCGCGGATCACGGTGGCCAGGTAGCCGAGCAGGGTCACCGCCCCCACAATGCTCAACAAAATATAGAGGTTGGCCGTGTAGTTCTGCTGCAGCCAGGCTTTCGCTGCCGGCTGCGTACCCTCGCGGTAGATCTCCGGCCATGCGATAAGAGCCAGTGATCCACCGACGACCAGGGCGAATTGAACGAAGCGCCGGGCCCGCGGGCGCACCGTCCGGCTCAGTCCGAAGCCGATGAGCGAGACCAGTGGGACAAAGATCCCGTCATGGATCACCGCCGCCGCGATGAGCCACTTGGCGAGGCCGGCCGGATTGGTCTGCTGCGAGTTGGCCAGGATGCGGATGCCGCCGTAGGCGATCAACGCGACGCCGGCTCCGCCCAGCAGCAGGCGCGCCTTCGACGGGCGGCTCTTCGACGGGCGGCTCTTCGACGGGCCGGGCACCGGCCGGTCGCCGTTCGGTTCGGCGATCATCCGAGCACCACCACATTCGCCAGCCATTTCGTGTTGAGCACACCGGCTCGGTTCGGGGCGATGAGGCGTACCGGATAGCCGTGATCGTGCACGATTCGCTCGCCGTTCAGATGGGTCGCCAGCAGTGCCTGCTTCAGCTGCGGTCCGAATACCGTGGAGGTCCGGTACGAGCCGCCCTGCTGCAGCGACTCGACGCGCACGTGCGAATCGGCACTGCCGCCAGCCCGCTCCACCAGGCTCAGCAGGGTGGGGCCACTCCAATGCGCGGCAACGCTCCACCCCTCCACGCAGGCCAGCGGGAAGTGTTTGCCGCTGCGCTCCAGCGTCTCCAACTCGGCCAGGGTGAGCTCGAACGGCTTTGGCCCGAGGACGTGCAGCCGGTAATCCGGGTCGCCGAGCAGCGCCGTCACCTTGGCCTCGGCGGCGGTGGTGTTGATCGGTACCCGCTGCGGCCCCCGGCTCGGCTGCCGGTCGGCCAGCAGCCCGATTGGCTCCAGCGGGCTCACCGTCCGGCCGACGGTCACCAGGGTCACGGCGGCGGCGCTTACCCCGGTCGTGATGAGCAGTCCGCGCCGGGTGATGCCAGCGCCGGCTTCGGGGGGGTTCTCACCCGGCCCCGGCTCCGCCGCCGGCGGATAGACCGACGCGAGCGGGGTGGCGAGCCCGCGTTTGATCGTCTCCAGCTTCACCGCAATGTGCAGCATGATCGAGCCGGCGACCACGAAGGCCAATAAAAAGTGGACGATCACGAAGTGCCAGGGCCACGGGTACCAGCCTAGGATGTTGATGAAGCCGGTGAAGAGTTCGAGGATCGCGCTGCCGACGAGCAGGCCGACACTGAGGCGCTCGATTCCCTCCAGCGGATTGCGCGCCGGTGGCCAGCTGAACAGGCGCGGGTAGACCGTCCAGAGCTTCACCAGCAGCAGGGGGATGGCGGCGATTCCGGTGGTGACGTGGAGGCCCTGGGTGAGCCGGTAGCCCCAGGCCGGTGCGCCGGGAATCGGCAGCCAGTTCCAGGGGCCGTATTGGTAGTGGCTGAGCAGACCGGTGATGAAGCAGATCGTGAAGGCGATGCCGAGGACCCGCCCGACCCGGGCCGTCACCGCCTCGTGGTGCAGTGAACTGCTGAACTTCGGCCAGATCGGGGGTGGTTCGCGCAGCAGGGTGCGCACCTTCACGCGCACCCGCTCCCTCCGGCTCATGTCCCTAAGTTCGCATAGATTCGGGCGATCGGTTCACGACAAACCCTTACGAGGTTGGGAACGTCGCGGTGACGAGCCCGGTCGAGCCGTTTCGGTCGCGCCGGTCGTGTCAATGTGGAGCGGTGACCTCGACTCTCCCGGGCAGCGCGACGACGCACGAGCGGCGTGTCTCCTACCGTCTCCTGCTCGTCTTGGCGCTGCTCGGCGAGGCCGCGATGATCGCGGCCATCAGCAATCCGTGGCATCCGGCGAAGGCCTCGGGGGTGCTGAGCTACGAAGCGGCCGCAGCGGGATTCTTCCTGATCGGATTGCTGGCTTTCACCCGCTCCCGGCTGAGCAGCCGCGTCGCCGTCTGGCTCATCTTCGCGGTGGCGATCGGGTTGAACCTGCTGGCCCTGCTGTCGGGCCCCACCTCCAGCGACGACGACTTCCGCTACGCCTGGGATGCCAAAGTGCAGCTCTCAGGGACCGATCCGTATCGCTACGTCCCGGCGGATCCCATTCTTCTCCCAGAGCGAGATGCCTTTACTTTTCCGACTGATCGTCCCTGCAGGCACCGTCCGGTGGCCGCCGATGGATGCACCCAGATCAATCGCCCGGACGTGCACACCATCTATCCACCGGTGGCCCAGGCCTCCTTCGTCGGGATGCGGCTGCTCTCCTTCGGTGGACGCGGAGGTCACCTCCCGCTGCAGCTCACCGAGGCGCTGGCCAGCCTCGGTGTGACGCTGCTGCTGGTGCGCAACGCCCGGCGCCGGGGCCGCCCGCTCTGGAGCGCCGCGGTCTGGGCCTGGTGCCCGATCGCGGTGCTGGAACTGGCCAACGACGCCCACATCGAGGGGATCGCGGTGCTGCTGAGCATCGCCGGCGTGCTGGCCAGTGCACGGGGACGAGACCGGGCCGCCGCCCTCTGGGTGGGGGCAGCCATTGCGACCAAGCTCTATCCGGCGCTACTGCTGCCGGCCCTCATGCGCCGCCGGCCCGGGCTGGTGGCCGGCACAGCGGTCGGCTTCGTGGCGCTGAGCTATGTCCCGCACGTCCTGGCCGTCGGTCGCGAGGTGATCGGCTACCTGCCGGGCTACCTGCAGGAGGGGGACTACCTCGACGGCGGGCGGTTCCTGCTCCTGAACGTGGTCTTCCCCGAGGCAGTCTCGCCGTATGTCGCCGTACTGCTGCTGGCGGCGATCGCGGTGGCGGTCTGGCGGCGGGGCGATCCGCAGCGCCCGGAGCTGGGGTCACTGCTGATGGTGGGCGCATTCTTCCTGATCGCGACGCCGGACCTGAGTTGGTATTCGCTGCTGCTGCTGGCCCTCTGCGCGCTCGCGGTACGGCCGGAGTGGCTCGGCGTCGTGGCGGCGCCGACGCTCATCTACCTTGGCGTGAAACTGCACTGGGACCCGACGGTCGTCGGGGTATGGGCCTACGCCGCCGGCGGGCTACTCGTCGCCGCGGTCGCGCTCGGCCGGCACCGCAGCGACCGTCACGGTCGCGGTTACGAGGTCCCGCTGCTGGGGCAGCGCGTCGCCCGGTTCTGGCAGGTCGACGCTCGGTGAGCGGAGCTCGTCGATACGCACGAGTGTCACGCCGGCCAGCATCAGAGCGCCCCCGACGAACTGGATCGGAGCCGGCACCTGGCCGAGCAGGATCCAGGCGAAGATGACCGCGAAGAGCACCTCGGTGAGCCCGGCGAAGGAGGAGACCTTGGCCCCGAGGAGACGGGCGGCGCCGATTCCGGAGACGTAGGCGAAGGCGCCGGCCAGCAGGGATAGGCAGAGTACCGGGACGATCCAGCTGACCTGATGGGAGAAGAGCGTCACGTCGACCAGCGGGGCCCGTACCGGCAGCACGCCGGTCAGATCGAGGGCGAGCAGCCCGAGGGCGCCGACGCACATGCCCGACCAGGCCAGCACGAGGGGCGGAAGGGCGGAGCCGTCGTGGGAGGAGACGACGAAGTAGACGGCGAGCCCGACCGCGGCGGCCAGACCCCAGAGCACGCCCACCGGATCGAGGTGATGCGAGCTGGCCAGGTTGAGGACCAGCACCAGACCGGCGATCGCGGTGACGCCGCCGATGACGGTGAGGCGCTGCGGGCGGTGGCCGTGAGCGATCCAGAGCCAGCCGACGACCAGGATCGTGCCGAGGTACTCCAGAAGCAGCGCGACACCGACCGACAGGTGCTGCAGCGCGTTGAAGTAGAAGAGCTGGCAGCCGGCCACCGCGATGAAGCCGAAGGCGGCGATGGTGCGCCGCGCCCCCCAGAGCAGCCCCCACTGGCCGTGGAGTTGGCGCAGGGCGAAGGGCGTCAGCACCAGGGCGGCGATGATGATTCGGGCCGTCACGGCGGCTCCAGGCGTCCAGCCGGCGCCGATCAGGGCGGAGCCGAAGGAGCCTGAGGTGCCGAAGGTTGCCGCGGATAGTGCCGCCAGCGTCAGTCCGGTGCTGCGACCGAGCAGCTGGGGCATGGTGAAGACCTCGTCACGTCTGGATGGCCACGCAAGCGCGCAGGCCGGTAATTAGCAAAATGGAATACACTCGTTACACCTAGAACTTAGCCCGGCGCCTGAAAGGAGTCAAATGCTTTTTGCCCATGACACAGAGCATGCCCTCGCCGGCGCCGCGGCCCTGGTGAACACCGATCAGCCCGACGGTGATCTGCTGGCCGATGTGGCGGCGCTGGATAGCTTCGTCCAGGAGTGGGGCTGGACCGGCCAGCTGCGTCACGACCAGGCCGAGCTGGATGCCGTGCGCCGGCTACGTCCGCGGCTGCGCCAGCTCTGGTTTCTGGACGAGCCGGCGGCCGCGGAGCTGGTGAATACCTTGCTGCGCCAGACGAACGCGCTGCCGCAACTGGTGCGCCACGATGCCTGGGACTACCACCTGCATGCGACACCGCCCGACGCGCCGTTGGCGGATCGGATGGCGGTGGAGGCGGCGATGGCGATGATCGATGTCATCCGGCAGAAGGAGCTGCCGCGGCTGCAACTCTGTGCGGCGGCCGACTGTGGCGACGTGCTGGTCGACCTCTCCAAGAACCGGTCGCGGCGCTTCTGCAGCACCTCCTGCTCCAATCGCACCAATGTCGCCGCGTTCCGGGCCCGCAAGGCCAATGAGTAACGCTCAGCCGGCGGACTTCACCGCGGCGATGACCCGGGTCAGCGATGCGTGCAGCTGCTCGAGTTCGGGTAGCTCGATCTGCAGCCTCGCCATCACCGCGGCCGGGATCAGCAGCGCCTGTTCGCGCAGGCGTCGACCAGAGTCGGTGAGGGTGATCTCGAGGTTGCGTTCGTCGGTGGCGCTGCGCTCGCGTCGCAGGTAGCCGGAGGCCTCCAGGCGCTTCACCAGCGGCGAGAGCGTCCCCGGGTCGAGCGCGAGGAGCTGGCTAAGGTCCTTAACCGAGAGTGGTTGCTGCTGCCAGAGGGCGAGCATCACCAGGTACTGCGGGTGGGTCAGCCCCATCGGTTCCAGCAGCGGCCGATAGACCGACACCACGCCGCGGGAGGCGACGGAGAGCGCGAAGCAGACCTGTCGCTCCAGGGCCAATGGGTCGATCGTCTCGTCGAGCTCAGTCTTCACATCAGAAGCGTACCAATAGTTTGTACACCAATGATTGGTGTAACGTGGTCAACATGGACGAGAAGCGGGCTCCGGTCGCGGAGCCAAGTGTGGTACCCCAGCGTTCGCGCCCCAACGCGGTCGAGTGGCTGCGCTACGCCTGGGGCGGCGGGTTGCCCCCGTCGCTGCGTGACTGGGTGCTCAAGGATCTCACCGGCCGGACCTGGCTGCTGCGGCAGTCAGCGCGCTCGATCGTGCTGCTGGCGCCGTTCGCGGCCGCCATTCTGATCTTCGTTCCGGGCGCGTTCTGGATCCGCGGGGTCGCCGTGATCGGCGGGACGTTCATGGGCCTGCTCTTCGGCTTCGCCTACGTCGTCGAGACCAGTGAGACCCGACTCCTCAGGGCCGGCTACCCGGCCGGGCTCGGTGAGCGCATTCGTCGCCGGCGCGCAGCTGAGGCACACTCGGCCGGAGTGGCCCGGCGGCGGGAGAAGCGCGCCCGCAAATCTCCTGCATATCGCGGGCTATAGCGCGCAGGATGCAGGAGGTTCGGCAAGTCGGCGCTGACTAACGGGCGTTCCGCCATGCGCCGGCGCCGGCCCGCAGCGGTGGACGGGTCAGTTGAGCCGGGTCGGCCCAGCCGCCGGCGCGACTCTGCTTCGGCTCCGCCGGTTCAGCTGAACCGCGCGCGGAGAAGAGCGCCGTCACCACGGCGAGCTCCTCCGGGGTGGGCTCACCCTTGACGATGCGTAGCACCGGACGGGCCGAGGCAACCTCCGCCTCGGGCGTCGATGACTCCGCCACCTCGTCGGCATCAGGTGCGCGATGCTTGCTCACAGAATCCCCATCCTGCTCATAGTGGGATGTTTCCGTGCTTCTTCGGCGGCAGGCTCTCGCGCTTGTTGCTCAGCATGCGCAGCGACTTGATGATGTACGCGCGGGTGTGCGACGGCGGGATCACCGAGTCGATGTAGCCCCGCTCGGCGGCGACGTAGGGGTTGACCAGGGTGTCCTCGTAGTCGGTGACGACCTGGGCCCGTAGCGCCTCCGGGTCCTCGGCCGCGGCGATCTCCTTGCGGTACAGGATGTTCACCGCACCCTGGGCCCCCATGACCGCGATCTGCGCCGTCGGCCAGGCGACGTTGATGTCCGCCCCCAGGTGCTTGGACCCCATGACGTCGTAGGCCCCACCGAACGCCTTGCGGGTGATGACGGTGATCTTCGGGACGGTGGCCTCGCAGTAGGCGTAGATGAGCTTCGCGCCGCGGCGGATGATGCCGGTGTGCTCCTGGCTGACGCCGGGCAGGAAGCCGGGGACGTCGACGAGGGTGATAACTGGGATGTTGAAGGCGTCGCAGGTGCGTACGAAGCGGGCCGCCTTCTCCGACGCGTCGATGTCCAGGCAGCCGGCGAAGTGCATCGGCTGGTTGGCCACGACGCCGACCGGCGAGCCCTCGATGCGGCCGAAGCCGACGATGATGTTCGGCGCGAAGAGCGCGTGCACCTCGAGGAACTCCTCGTCGTCCACGATGTGGGTGATGAGCTCGTGCATGTCATACGGCTGGTTGGCCGAGTCCGGAATGAACGTGTCCAGGAACGCGTCCTCGTCGGTCACCGTGTCGGTGACGTCGGTGTCGTAGGTCGGCAGCGGGTCGAGGTTGTTGCTCGGCAGGTAGGAGAGCAGGCCCTTGACGTAGTTGATCGCGTCGTCCTCGTCGGTGCCGAGGTAGTGGGCGTTGCCGCTGGTCGTGTTGTGGGTGCGGGCGCCGCCGAGCTCCTCCAGCGTGACGTCCTCGCCGGTGACCGTCTTGACGACGTCCGGGCCGGTGATGAACATCTGCGAGGTCTTGTCGACCATGACGATGAAGTCGGTGAGCGCGGGGGAATAGACGTGCCCGCCGGCCGCCGCGCCCATGATCAGGGAGATCTGCGGGACCACGCCCGAGGCTCGCACGTTGCGCATGAAGATCTCGCCGTAGAGCCCGAGCGATGCCACACCCTCCTGGATGCGCGCGCCGCCACCTTCATTGATGCCGACCACCGGGCAGCCGGTCTTGAGGGCCAGGTCGAGGACCTTCACGATCTTCTCGCCGTAGACCTCACCGAGCGCGCCGCCGAAGACGGTGACGTCCTGGCTGAAGACGCAGACCGGGCGGCCGTCCACGGTGCCGTAGCCGGTCACCACGCCGTCGCCGAAGGGGCGGTTCTTCTCCATGCCGAAGACCGTCGAGCGGTGCCGGGCGAACTCGTCCATCTCGATGAAGGAGCCCTCGTCGAGCAGCGCGTCGATGCGCTCGCGAGCCGTCTTCTTCCCCTTCGCGTGCTGCCGCTCGACCGCGCGGGCCGATCCGGCGTGCACAGCCTCGTCGTAGCGACGGTCGAGGTCGGCCAGCTTTCCGGCGGTGGTGTGCGGATCGGGCGCTTCGGGAAGAGCTTCTGCAGTCACGAGAGCAGAGCTTAGTGCCCCGGTCAGCGCGGCGAGCAGAGAACGTGACGGACTCCGCAGCCGCCCGGCCGGCTACTGCCCAGTCACCCCGTCAGCCGGCACTAGACCTTGGTGACGTGCGTTCCGGCCCCGTAGTTATGCACCGTCGGAGTTCCCCGCTGGTACAGCACCGTGACGTGTTTGCCCGATATGTACGCCAAGTTGAACTGGTCCACGTTGAGAATCACCGAGTCGGCGGTGATCACGACCGCCGCGCAGTGCCCGCTGATCGTCACGTGCGCGTGGGGCGCCGTGATCTGTACCGAAGTACCGGCGCTGCAGCTCCCGGAGACGGTCGTGTTCGGCTGGGTGACCGCCATGACGTAGCCGGTGAGGGTCGGCGCCGGCGGTACCGCGACCGGCGTCGGCATCCTCCAGATGTGCGTCGGCGCGGCCGGAGTGGGTGGCGGCGTCGGTGTCGGGCTCCCGCCGGGGACTGCAGGGTGGGGCGCCGTCGGGTGGGTCTGGGCCGTGGACGCCCGGGCCAGCCCGATGTCGTAGTGGGCGTAGGAACTCAGCGCCGCCAGCGCGAGCACCGCGCCCCCGGCGATGCGGGCCAGCAACCGTGGGTGCAGCGACCGAGGGTGCAGCGACCGCTGCCGGGCAGCGGCACTGCGGCGGTGGCTCTGGCGGGAGGTCATCATCTGGAGACCAATTTTCACATGCCGCGGTGGGTGGCGCGAGAGGAGCGCCATCACCGCCCCGGCCCCGAACTAGGGTGAGGCGCATGGATGTGGTGGTCGCCGGTGGAGGGCACAACGGTCTGGTCGCGGCGATCCTGGCCGCTCAGGCCGGGCGGTCGGTGCTGCTGCTGGAGCGCTCCGACCACGTCGGGGGCGCCGCCGTCTCCGCTCAGGTCTTCGCCGGCCGGCCGGCCCGACTCAGCAAGTACTCCTACCTGGTCAGCCTCTTCCCGGACGAGCTGCAGCGACGCCTCGGCGTGCGGGTCGAACTGCGCTCGCGGGCCGTCTCCTCCTATACCCCGCTGCAGCGTGACGGACGGGCCACCGGCCTGCTGGTCGAGCGCGAGCCGAGCTCGGCCACCGAGGCCTCCTTCCGAGCGCTCACCGGGTCGGAGGCCGAATGGCGGGCCTGGCAGCAGCTCTACTCCGAACTCGCGGTCCTGGCCCGGGTGCTCGCCCCGGGTCTCACCGGCGAGCTGCACAGCCGCTCGCAGGCCCGGGACGCCGTGCTCGCCGCCGGCGGGTCGCGAATCTGGGAGGAGGTCGTCCAGGCGCCGGTCGCCGAGCTGATCACCAGCCGCTTCGCCGACGACTCGGTGCGCGGCATCGTCGCCACCGACGCCCTCATCGGCACCTTCACCTCGCTGGCCGACGAGAGCCTGCTGGCCAACCGCTGCTTCCTCTACCACCTGATCGGGCGCGGCACCGGTGAGTGGCTGGTGCCGGTGGGTGGGATGGGTGCGCTCTCCGACGCGCTGCTGACGCGGGCGCTCGAACTGGGGGTGGAGGTGCGCACCGGGGTCGAGGTGCGGTCCGTCGACGAGGATGCGGTCGGAGTGACGCTGCAGGCCGAGCTCAGCGGTGGCGGGGAGCTTGAGGTGAGGGCGACGAACCTGCTGGCCGCGGTGGCCCCGGTCACCATCGACCGCTGGCGCGGGCGAGTCAGCGCCGCCGCTCCGGAGGGGGCGCAGCTGAAGATCAACATGCTCCTCGATCGATTGCCCCGGCTGAAGTCCGGCATCGACCCCAACGTCGCCTTCGCCGGGACCACCCACTTCGAGGAGGACTACAGCCAGCTGGAGGAGGCCTACCGGGTGGCCGGCGCCGGCGAAGTGCCGGCGCTGCTCCCGGCCGAGATCTACTGCCACTCCCTCACCGACCCGTCGATCCTGCAGGGGTACCCGGGCCACACGCTCACCCTCTTCGGCCTGCATGCGCCGGCTCGCCTCTTCGCCGAGGACCCGGAGCTGGCCAAGCAGCGGGTGACGCAGGCCGCCCTGGCCTCGCTGCAGCGCCACCTCGCCGAGCCGCTGGAGGATTGTCTGGCCCGCGACGAGAACGGCTGGCTCTGCCTCGATGTCGCCACGCCGGTTGACGTCGAGCAGAGCGTCGGGATGCCGGGTGGGCATATTTTCCACGGCGATCTGCAGTGGCCCTGGCTCGATGACGACGCCGACCGGTCAACGCCGGCGCAGCGCTACGGCGTCGCGGTGGCCGACAGCGAGCGCATCCTCATCGCGGGCAGCGGATCGCGAAGGGGTGGCGCCGTCTCCGGTCTGGGTGGGGCGGCCGCCGTCGACGCGCTACTGGCCACCCGCTGAGCTGAGCGCGCCCAACTGCTCCAAGACCACCCCCAGTAACGAGATTGCCCCGGCTTTATCAAGGGGTTCGTTGCCGTTGCCGCACTTCGGCGACTGCACACAGGACGGGCAGCCGTCGCGGCACTCGCAGGCGCTCACCGCGGCGTGGGTGGCGGCCAGCCAGTCCGGCAGCAGCGCGTAGCCCCGTTCGGCGAAGCCGGCCCCGCCCGCGTGACCGTCGTAGACGAAGATCGTCGCCTCACCGGTGTCGGGGTGCAGCGCGGTGGAGACGCCGCCGATATCCCAGCGGTCGCAGGTTGCGAAGAGCGGGAGCAGCCCGATGGCGGCGTGCTCAGCGGCGTGCGCGGCACCGGCCAGATCCAGTGATTCCCCTAAGGTTCGCAGGGCGTTCGCCTCGATCGTGTACCAGACGGCCCGGGTTCGCAGCTGTCGTGGCGGCAGGTCGAGAGGGGTCTCGTCGATGAGTTCGGAGCTGTCCAGCCGGCGGCGTTGGAAGCTCACAACCTGATTGGTGACGTCCACCGTGCCGAAGAAGGTCCCGACCGCACCGGCCCGGGAAGACTGCTCAACCGAGACGATCGCGATGTCGGTGGTGTCGCGGGCGTTGGTCGAGTAGTACGGGTTGTCGGCGTGGACCAGCGCCGCGCTGTGCGCGAGGTCCAGCTCCTCGACCAGATAGGAGCGGCCCAGGTGCAGATAGACCGCACCCGGGTGCACCGAGGAGTGGGCGGCCCCGGCGTCGACGGTTCCCAGCAGCGCTCCGGTACTCGACTCGACGATGCTGACCGGATCCCCGCCCGATCCACGGATGTCGGCCGATGGACGCTCACGCGAGGTCCAGAACCACCCGGCCGGACGGGCCCGCAGCTGCCCGGCCGCCACCAGGTCGGCCAGCACCGCCCGGGCCACCTCGCCCCCGAAGAGTGGCAGGTCGGCCTCGGTGATCGGCTGCTCGGCCGCCGCGCAACACAGCTGTGGACCCAGCACGTAGGGGTTGGCCGGGTCGCAGACGCTCGACTCGATGGGACGCCCGAAGACGGCCGACGGATGGTGGACGAGGTAGGTGTCCAGCGGGTCGTCGCGGGCCACGAAGACCACCAGCGCGTCCCGGCCCGAGCGACCGGCTCGCCCGGCCTGCTGCCAGAACGAGGCCAGCGTGCCCGGGAAACCCGCGATGAGTACGGCGTCCAGGCCGCTGATGTCCAGCCCCAGTTCGAGGGCGTTGGTGGCGGCCACGCCGAGGAGTTCGCCGGCGGTGAGCGCCGCCTCGATGCTGCGCCGCTCCTCGCGCAGGTAGCCGCCGCGGTAGCCGCTGACCCGCTCGGCCAGTTCGCCTGCGCCCGCCTCGGTGAGCGCCCGCTGCGCGCCGAGCGCGGTGAGCTCAGCCCCCCGGCGGGAGCGGACGAAGGCGAGCGTGCGCGCTCCGGAGATCACCAGGCTGGCCAGTAGATCCGACGTCTGGGCACCGGCGCTCCGCCGCAACGGCGCGCCGTTCTCGCCGACCAGCCCGGTGAGCGGCGGCTCCCAGAGCGCGACCAGCCGCTGGCCGTGCGGCGCGGTGTCGCGGGCCACGCAGGTCACCGGCAGCCCGACCAGCCGGCCGGCCGAAGTCGCCGGGTCACGCGAGGTGGCCGAGGCGAGGATGAAGACAGGGGCGGCGCCGTAGCGCTGGCAGAGTCGCCGAAGCCGCCGGATGATGAGGCAGACGTGGGACCCGAAGACGCCCCGATAGCTATGGCACTCGTCGATCACCACGTAGCGCAGCCGGCGCAGGTAGGAGGCCCACCGGTCATGCTGGGCCAGGATGCCGCGGTGCAGCATGTCCGGGTTGGTGAGGATCCAGTTGGCGTGCGAGCGCACCCAGTCCCGCTCGCCCATTGGCGTGTCACCGTCATAGGTGGCGGCCCGCACCCCGCTGATGCCGAGTTCGTGCAGCGAGCGCAGTTGATCCCCGGCCAGCGCCTTGGTCGGGGACAGGTACAGCACCCGGGCGCGGTCGTCGCCCAGCAGCGCGGTGAGCGCCGGCAGCTGATAGGCCAGTGACTTCCCGGACGCCGTGGTGGTGGCGATGACGACATGCTCGCCCCGGTGCGCCGCCTCGGCCGCCTCGACCTGATGCAGCCAGGGCTCGGCGATGCCGTCGGCGATGAAGCGCTCGCGCAGCTCGTCCGGGACCCAACCCGGCCAGCCGACCGTCTCGGCCGCCCGGGCCGGGACCGTCTCGACGTGCGTGAGCGAGTCCTTGGTGGCGGGGCTGACCAAGCGCCGTAGCAGCTCCGGGGCAGTCAGCGTGGGCACGATGGCCACGCTAGCCGTGGGCTGTGACCATATCTGCCGATCGCGGCGTCTGTGGCACGATTGCCTGGTGGAGATCTCGCTGAACACCGCAGTGACCGAGGTTGCGTCCGTGCTGGACGTCCGTGGCGACGTGGACTTCTATTCGGCTCCGGCGCTACGGGAGCGTCTCACCGATCTGCTCGAGGAGGGGGAGCGGCCGGTGATCGTCGACCTCTCCGCCGTCGGCTTCATCGACTCGACCGGACTCGGTGCCCTGGTCGCGGCGTTGAACCTGGCCAACGAGCGGGCCCGCACCCTCTCCATCGTCGCCAACCAGGATCGGGTCACCAAGCTCTTCCGGATCACCGGCTTGGACGGCGTCTTCGCGATCTCCGACAGCGTCGAAGGGGCCCTGGCCGGCGTCGGCGAGGCCTGAAATCCGCTCCGTTTCGGAGTGATGTGTGCCACATAGTGACGCCGGTTAACAACAATTCGGTGACCTGGACCACTTAACGTCGATCTCTCCCGCTAAACTCCGCCGAATCACCAGGCGCACAGTCGTACGGGGATCGAAGACCAGCAAAACCCGCCCTGCAGCTTCTGCGCGCAACGTCGATTTCGGCACAACGCTGTGCCCGCGAAGGAGTCCGCATGGCCATACGAGACCTGACAGCCGTGACCGTAACCCGGGTTGACCCCGGGATATCGAATGGCGACAAGCTCTGGGTAGTCGCGATCGGCGTCATCGCCCTCGCCGCCCTTGCATTCGCCTACTTCCTGTCACGGGAGGTGCTCGCGGCCGATACCGGCACGCCGAAGATGGTGGAGATCGCCAAGGCGGTGCAGGAGGGTGCGGCCGCCTACCTGAACCGTCAGTTCAAGACGCTGGCCGTCTTCGCCGGGATCGTCTTCGTGGTGCTGCTGGTCCTGCCGGTGAACCACGGCGGTTTCAGCGTCCAGTTCGGACGGGCCCTCTTCTTCCTCGTCGGGGCGGTCTTCTCCGCGGCGGTGGGGTACATCGGCATGACGCTGGCCACCCGGGCCAACGTCCGGGTGGCGGCCGCAGCACGCGGTGGCGGCCGCGAGCGGGGCTTCCACGTAGCCTTCCGCACCGGCGGCATCGTCGGCATGCTCACCGTCGGCCTCGGCCTCTTCGGGGCCAGCGTCGTGCTCTTCTGCTACAACAGCAACGCCCCCACCGTGCTGGAGGGCTTCGGCTTCGGTGGCGCGCTGCTGGCGATGTTCATGCGCGTCGGTGGCGGCATCTTCACGAAGGCGGCCGACGTCGGGGCCGACCTGGTCGGCAAGGTCGAGGCCGGCATTCCGGAGGACGACCCGCGGAACGCGGCCACCATCGCCGACAACGTGGGCGACAACGTCGGTGACTGCGCCGGCATGGCGGCCGACCTCTTCGAGTCCTACGCCGTGACCCTCGTCGCCGCGCTCATTCTCGGACAGTCGGCCTTCGGCTCCAAGGGTCTGCTGCTGCCGCTGCTCATCGGCGCGGTCGGCATCATCAGTTCGGTCGTCGGCATCCTCACCACCAAGCTGCGGGCGGCCGACCGCACCGGTCTGGTGCCGATCAACCGTGGCTTCTTCATCACCGCGGCCGTCTCGCTGATCCTGGTCGCGATCGTCGCCTTCGCCTACCTGCCGTCCAGCTTCGAGGAGCTGAACGGATCCGACCCGGGCACCGGCAACCCGCGGGTCATCGCCTTCGTCGCCGTCCTCATCGGCATCGTGCTCGCGGTGATCATCCAGCAGCTCACCGGGTACTTCACCGACACCATCCGCCGCCCGGTCACCGACGTCGCGAAGGCTTCGCTGACCGGTCCCGCGACCGTGATTCTCTCGGGAATCTCGCTCGGTCTGGAGTCGGCCGTCTACTCGGCGCTGGTCATCGGTGCCGCCGTCTACGGGGCGTTCCTGCTCGGCGGCGGGGCGACCTTCGTCGCGCTCTATGCGGTGGCGCTGGCCGGCTGCGGCCTGCTCACCACGGCCGGTGTCATCGTCGCGATGGACACCTTCGGCCCGGTGAGTGACAACGCACAGGGGATCGCGGAGATGAGCGGTGACATCGACGAGCAGGGTGCTCGCGTGCTCACCGATCTCGACGCGGTCGGAAACACCACCAAGGCGATCACCAAGGGAATCGCGATCGCCACCGCCGTGCTCGCCGCGACGGCGCTCTTCGGCTCCTTCAACAAGGCCTTCACCGACGCCCTGAGCCAGGCGCGGGGCGTCACGGTGACGCTGTTCAACAACGTCACCGTGGTGCAGGTTCCCGGTGGGAAGCTGACGTCGCTCTCGTTCAACCTGGACCTCTCACAGCCGAACAACCTGGTCGGTGTGATCATCGGTGCCGCTGTTGTCTTCTTCTTCAGCGGTCTGGCCATTCGGGCCGTCGAGCGGGCGGCCGGGCGGGTCGTCTACGAGGTCCGCGAGCAGTTCCGTACCAAGCCCGGAATCATGGACTTCACCGAGAAGCCCGACTATGGACGCGTCGTCGACATCTGCACCAAGGACTCCCTGCGGGAGCTGGCGACGCCCGGGGTGCTGGCCATCCTGGCCCCGATCGGCGTGGGCTTCCTGCTCGGCATCGGCCCGCTGGCCGGCTACCTCGCCGGGGCCATCGGAGCCGGTGTGCTGATGGCGATCTACCTGGCCAACTCGGGTGGGGCCTGGGACAACGCCAAGAAGATGGTGGAGGACGGGGCCTACGGCGGAAAGGGCACCGACGCCCATGCGGCCACCGTAATCGGCGACACCGTCGGTGATCCGTTCAAGGACACCGCCGGCCCGGCGATCAACCCGCTGATCAAGGTGATGAACCTGGTGGCGGTGCTGGTGGCGCCGGCTGTCGTGAAGCTAACGGTCGGCACGCACGCCTCGATCCCGCTGCGCATTCTGATCGGGCTCGTCGCCTTCGCGATCATCGCGGTGGCCGTCATCGTGGCCAAGCGCCGAGTCGTCTCGATGGGACCGAGCGCCGACAGCTCGGCCTCCTCCGGTGCCGGCTCCAACGATTCAGGCACCCCGGCCGGAACGCACCTCCCAAGCCGCGGCGCCGACGACGACACACCGGCCGCCAGCCACCCGTAGCCGGGCCTGCGCGTCCTGACGCTCCAGCCGCGGCGCCGGTGAGAATCTCATCGGCGTCCCGGCGGGAGCGTCCGCCCAGCACTACGCTGTTGCAATGCAGTTTTCGCTCTTCGGGGCCGCCACCGCCGACCCGATCCTCGCCGATTTCGACGGCGTGCTCATCGGTGGCGGGCACTGGGTTCGCCACGGTGACACCGCCCGCCTCTCGGTCGTTGTCGCCGACCGCTGGCGGGCCGATGAACTGCACCACGCCTTTCACGAGAGAGGCGTTGGGGAGGGCAGCGATCCGATCGTGCGGGCCGAGGAGGGCTTCGCCGTCCGATCGGCATTCACCGCTGACCTGCGGGCCCAAGCCGACCGCTGGACGGTCGGGGCGAACGAGGCACCACCACCCGGATTTCAGCTGGACGTCGGTGGCCTGCGTCTGTGGGCGGTGACGGCCGGCCGGGCTGATGAGGTCGGCTACCTGCTCGGCACCGACGCGCCCGATGACGTCATCCACACCATCTCGGGTGCCCAGCTGTCACGTCTGGGTCTGGCCGCGGTCTCGCTGACCGCCCGCTCCGGCGGGCCGGGCTGGCGAGTTACATCGGCCAAGCGTCTGCGCCGACTGGCCGAACTGCTGGGCGAGGCGCCGGTCGGCTCGGACCGGGACTGGCCGACGTTCTAGTGCGGTAATGCCGATTTGGGGAGTTTCATGCCCGGATTCCGGGCATGAAACTCCCCAAGCTGGGTGAGGCTGGTTAGAACGCTTCCGCTAGGTCGGCCGACTCGACGGCGCGCAGTTCGTCGTCGAGATCGGTCTCGGCCAGGGCGGGCTGCTCCCGCCGCACGGTGACCGCGATGAGCACCACCGTCACGGCCAGGAAGATCGTCGCGGCGAGGAAGCCTCGCTGAGCCCCGACGACGAAGGCGTGCTGAGCGCGAGCCGCCGCGTCCATGCTGAGCGGGGCGTCGGCCGCCGCCCGGCGACTGGCCGAACCGAAGACGGTGACCAGCACCGCCAGTCCGACCGACCCGCCGAGCTGCTGCATCACGTTGACCATGCCCGAGGCAGCACCGGCGTCCTCCTGCTGCACGCCCCGCAGGGCCATCGCGGTCAGCGGCACGAACGCCGTGCCGTTGCCGAGTCCGAAGAGGACGAGCGGGCCGAGCAGAGCCCAGTAGCTACTGGTGGCCGACAGCTGGGTCAGCCAGGCCAGCCCGGTGGTCGAGATGATCAGGCCGCCTAGCATGAGCGTCTTCGCGTCGAAGCGGTCGGTGAGAACCCGGGCGCTGATGTTCGACGAAGTGAAGACGGCGATGGTCAGCGGCAGGAACGCCACCCCGGAGGCGAAGGCACCGTAGCCGAGCACGGTCTGCAGGAACTGCGAGAGGAAGAAGAACATCCCCATCATTCCGGCCACCATCAGCAGTCGGGCCACATACGAAACCGAGCGATTGCGATCGGCGAAGAGGCGCAGCGGCGTGATCGGCGACTTGGCCCGGCTCTCGATCACGACGAACGCGGCCAGCAGCAGCACTCCGGCCACGAAGGCGAGGATGGTTCCGGGGTCCGACCAGCCGTCGCTGGCGGCCCGCACGAGGCCGTAGACGATCGAGGTCATGCCCAGCGTCGAGGTGAAGGCCCCGGCGAGATCGAAGTGGCCCTTGCGGCGCGGCGTCTCGACCATGACGCGCCAAGCGAGCGCCAGCACGACGAGGCCGATCGGCACGTTCACAAAGAGAACCCAGCGCCAGGAGGCCCATTCGGTGAGCAGCCCGCCGGCGATGAGGCCGACGGCCGCGCCGCCGATCGATACGGCGGTGTAGAGACCGACCGCGCGGGTGCGCTCGCGACCGTCCGGGTAGGTGACCATGAGCAGGGCCAGGGCCGCCGGTGAGGCGAAGGCCGCGCCCACACCCTGAGCGGCACGGGCGATGAGCAGCATCTCGGCGTTGCCGGCGAAGCCGCCGACCAGCGAGGCCAGCGTGAACAACGCCAGACCGCCGATGAAGGTGCGGCGGCGCCCGAGAATGTCACCGGCGCGGGCACCGAGCAGCAGTAGTCCGCCGAAGCTCAGCGTGTAGGCGTTGATGACCCAGGAGAGCCCGGTCGGCGTGAAGCCGAGTGAGCTCTTGATCTCGGGCAGCGCGATGTTGACGATCGTCGCGTCCAGCACGACCATCAGCTGGCAGGTGAGGATGACGGCGAGCAGCAGGCCGGGGTGGCCGGGACGAATTGCGCCCAGACGGCCGAGGCGGCTGGCTCGGCTGTTCGCGTTGGGTGGATTGGTGGTGACAGACATTGTGTGTCTCCTTGCGGTAACATCGACACGGAAGCGGATGGACCCTCCGGTACATTCGACGATACGGAGGCTGCCTCCGTTTCGCAAATCTTTTTTGTGCTGCCCGGCGCGTCGGGCAGAATCGGGACCCAGGATGGGCACGCAGGAGGTGTCGGAATGAGCGCAACGGTGCGCACAGCTGATGCGCCTGACGCTGCCGGTGTCTCCGAGTCCGTGTCCCAGCCCGAGTCCGCCAAGTCCGAGTCCCTGGCTTCCCTCCCGCCGTGCGCTCAGGGCCAGAAGCCCATGCGGGCCGACGCCAAGCGCAACTACGACCAGCTGCTGATCGCCGCGTCGGCCGCTTTCCAGGCCTCCGGTGTGGATACCTCGCTGGAGGAGATCGCCCGCCAGGCCGGTGTCGGAATCGGCACCCTGTACCGCCACTTCCCGACCCGCAACGCCCTCATCGAGTCGGTCTACCGGCGCGAGGTCGAGCTGATGTGCGCCCGGGCCGACGAGTTACTGCGCAGCGAACCGGCCGAGCGGGCTCTGTCCGAGTGGATGGGTGGTTTCGTCCGGCATGTGGCGAAGAAGCGAGGCATGGCCACCGCGCTCAAGGCGGCGGCCGCGGAGGCGGCCGAGGCCTCCGGCGGCAGCACTGCTCCGGGTGACTCCGAGCTCTTCACCTACTCCCGGGGGCTGATGTACGGTGCGGCCAACCGGCTGCTGGCCGCGGCCGTGGCCGACGGCGCGATCCGGGCCGACGTGGACTCCCAGGATCTGGTGCGGGCCATGAGCGGCATCTGCCTGGCCAATGACCAGCCCGACTGGCAGGACCAGGCGGCGCGTCTGGTGAACCTGCTGATGGACGGTCTGCGCTTCGGTGCAACCGGCGTCCCAGCGACTGCGACTGACACCGCTAGCCCGTAAAATTCAGGCAAATAGCACCGCCGTACCGGGGTGAGTCACAGCCGCTCCCAGGAGGCCTGTGACACGGTGGATGCACGGTCGTCCACGCAACGTCGCTAAAGTCATGTACCGTCCGGCCTGAAAAGGCATCTCATTTGTCAATACTCGAAGTCAACTTTTCTGTAGACGCAGGGAGTACATGTGGCTAGCGGCACCTCGGCAGCGGGCAAGGCGGGCACCAAACTGGTGATCGTCGAGTCGCCGGCCAAGGCCAAGACGATCGGCGGTTACCTCGGCTCGGGGTATGTCGTCGAGGCGTCGATCGGCCACATCCGCGACCTGCCGCGCAACGCCGCCGACGTCCCGGCCAAGTACAAGGGCGAGGCCTGGGCCCGTCTCGGCGTCGACACCGACAACAACTTCGAGCCGCTGTACGTGATCAGCAACGACCGCAAGCAGCAGGTCAGCAAGCTCAAGTCACTGGTCAAGGACGCCTCCGAGGTTTACCTGGCCACAGATGAGGACCGCGAGGGTGAGGCGATCGCCTGGCATCTGGTGCAGACACTCGCCCCCAAGGTTCCGGTGCGCCGGATGGTCTTCCACGAGATCACCCCGCAGGCCATCGCCGCGGCCATCGAGTCGCCGCGGGACATCGACGTCAACCTGGTCGACGCCCAGGAGACCCGACGCATCCTCGACCGTCTCTATGGCTATGAGGTTTCGCCAGTTCTCTGGAAGAAGGTTCTGCCGAAGCTCTCGGCCGGCCGTGTGCAGTCGGTGGCCACCCGGATCGTCGTTGAGCGCGAGCGGGCCCGGATGCGCTTCCGTACGGCCGAGTATTGGGACATCGAGGGCACCTTCGCCGCTGTCGAGCGCAAGGCCGACGACCCGGAGACCTTCACCGCGAAGCTGGTCAGTTACAACGACGTCCGGGTCGCCACCGGCCGCGACTTCGACCCGGAGACCGGGATCGCCGAGTCGACGGTCGAGCACCTGGACGAGACGGCGGCGCGCGGCCTGGCCGCCCGGCTGGAGGGGCGCCCGTTCGAGGTGCTCCGGGTCGAGGAGAAGCCCTACCGCCGCAAGCCCTACGCACCGTTCATGACGTCGACGCTGCAGCAGGAGGCCGGTCGCAAACTGCGCTGGTCCTCGGCCGTGGTGATGCGGGTGGCCCAGCGGCTGTACGAGAACGGCCACATCACCTATATGCGTACCGACTCGACGAACCTGTCGGAGACTGCGGTCACCGCGGCCCGGGCCCAGGCCCGTGAGCTCTACGGCGATGCGTACGTGCCGGCCGAGCCGCGCCGCTACAGCCGGAAGGTGAAGAACGCGCAGGAGGCTCACGAGGCGATCCGGCCGGCCGGCGACAGCTTCCGCACCCCCGGTCAGCTCGCCTCGCAGCTCTCCTCGGACGAGTTCCGGTTGTACGAGCTGATCTGGCAGCGCACCCTTGCCTCGCAGATGGAGGACGCGGTCGGCACCACCGTCTCGGTGCGGCTGGGCGCCTCCTCGATCACCGACGAGCGGGCCGAGTTCGCGACCTCGGGGCGCACCATCACCTTCCCCGGATTCCTACGGGCCTACGTCGAGGAGACCGACGACTCGGCCGAGGCCGACGACGCCCAGAAGCGGCTGCCGCGCCTGGCTCGGGGCGAGGCCATCGACGCCCGCCACTTCGAGCCGGAGGGGCACACCACCTCGCCGCCGGCCCGCTACACCGAGCCGTCGCTGACCAAGGCCCTGGAGGAGCTCGGCATCGGCCGACCCTCCACCTACGCATCGATCATGCAGACCATCCAGGACCGTGGCTACGTCTGGAAGAAGGGTGCGGCCCTGGTGCCGTCCTGGATCGCCTTCGCGGTGACCGGGCTGCTCGAGTCGTACTTCAGTCGCCTCGTCGACTATGACTTCACCGCCAGCGTCGAGACCGACCTGGACTCGATCGCCGATGGCGAGGCTTCGCGGATCGATTGGCTAAGGGGTTTCTACTTCGGCGACGGATCGAGCGCTCCAAACGGCGCCGGGCCGGATACCTCGCCGGACGCCGGTTCAGGGCGGATTTCGGCTCAGGGCGGGTTGAAGCAACTCATCTCCGATCGTCTGGAGCAGATCGACGCCCGCGGGGTGAACTCCATCCCGCTGGCCGGCACCGACGTAGTGGTGCGGGTCGGACGCTACGGGCCCTACCTGCAGAAGGGTGCGGCCGAAGACGGTGTGCGGGCCTCGGTACCGGAGGACCTGGCCCCGGACGAGCTGACCCCCGAGAAGGTCGAGGAGCTCCTCTCTGCGCCGTCGGGTGACCGGGTGCTCGGGGTGGATCTGGACTCCGGCCTGGAGATCACCGCCAAGAACGGCCGTTACGGCCCGTACGTCACGGACGGCGAGAAGTCGGCGTCGCTCTTCAAGACGATGTCGGTGACTGAGCTGACGCTGGCCGAGGCACAGAAACTGCTGACGCTGCCCCGGGTCCTCGGCGTGCTCGACGGCGAGGAGGTGACCGCGCAGAACGGCCGCTACGGCCCGTACATCAAGCGTGGCACCGACTCTCGCTCTCTGGAGACCGAGGAGCAGCTCTTCACGATCACCCTGGACGAGTCGGCGGCGATCTTCGCCCAGCCGAAGCTGCGCGGTCGGGCCGCGGCCAAGCCGCCGCTGAAGGAGGTCGGCAACGACCCGGTGTCGGGGAAGCCGATGGTGGTCCGCGAGGGTCGCTTCGGGCCCTACGTCACCGACGGTGAGACCAACGCTTCGCTCCGCCGGGGCGACACGCCCGAGGAGCTGACGGTGGACCGGGCGGCGGAGCTGCTGGCCGACCGCCGCTCGCGCGGTCCAGCACCGAAGAAGACGGCCAAGAAGGCCGCAAAGAAGGCTCCGGTGAAGAAGGCCACCGCGACGAAGTCGGCCGCGGCCAAGACGACTGCCGCCAAGAAGGCTCCCGCCAAGAAGACCGCCGCCAAGAAGGCCGCCGCCAAGAAAGCACCGGCCAAGAAGGTCGCGCCTAAGAAGGTGACGGCCACCGTCGTGCCGACCGATCTGACGACGTCAGCGCTCGAGCCCGTCTCGGTCGAGTAGAGCGCCTCAGCGGGTTAGCCGCCGAAACATCCTGCGCGTTGGGCGCCGGGCTGCACGATATGCAGGACCTTTGCGGCGCGGCGGCTCGTCCAGTCGGCTAGGGCTTGTAGCCAACGCAGAAGGTGCGGGTGAACGGGAAGGTCGTCCGACCGTCGGAGTCGCTGGGGTAGGCCGCGCGGAGTTCGGCGGCGTACTCCTGCTCGAACTCGGCCGCGTCGCTGGCGGAGAGGGCCTGTAGCACCGGGCGCAGTCCGGTGCCGCGCACCCACTTCAGTACCGGGTCCGCCCCCTCGAGCAGGTGCAGATAGGTCGTCTGCCAGACGTCGGTGCGAAGGCCGGCCCGGCGCAGCAGTGCGCCATATTCGCCGGGTCGGGCCACCGTGTCGTGATGACGCAACACGCCACCGAGCTGGTCACGCCAGCGCGGTGACTTGGCCCGGGAACGCATCAGCTGATGGGAGGGTGCGCCGAAGTTGTCGGGCACCTGGAAGGCGAGCCAGCCACCGGTCGGCAGCGCCTCGGCCCAGCGGGCGATTACGGCCGGATGATCGGGCACCCACTGCAGCGTGGCGTTGCTGATCAGCACGTCGCAGTCGGTCGGTGGCTGGAATTCGGTGGCGTCACCGAGTCGGGCATCAACTCCCGGGACGGCGGAGGCCTGCGCCACCATCTGCGGTGAGGAGTCGATGCCCTCGATGATCGCGTCTGGCCAGCGGGCAGCCAGTAGGGCGGTGAGATTGCCCGGTCCACAGCCGACATCGACCACCCGACGCGGCTTCTGGGCCCGGACGCGCCCGAGGAGATCCAGAAATGGACGCCCCCGCTCGTCGGCAAACTCAAGGTATTGCTGTGGATTCCAGTCCATGAAAATTCCTCTCGACGTCAAGAGACTATATCTTGACGTCGAGAGAGCGCTACACTTCCAACCATGGGTGACGAGGTCGACGAGATAGTCGATGCGTGGCGCCACGAGCGCCCCGAGCTTGATTTGAGCCCGCTGCAGATTCTCTCGCGAGTCAGCCGCCTGGCCGATGTTCTCGACGAACGCCGCACGGCCGCGTTTGTCGAGCATGGCCTGCAGACGCACGAGTTCGACGTGCTCTCCGCGCTGCGCCGCAGCGGCGGTGAGTTCGAGATGACCGCCGGTGAGCTCTGCGTCGCCACGCACGTCACGTCCGGCACCATGACCAGCCGGCTGGACCGGCTGGTGGCCCGGAAATTGGTGATCCGACGCCCCGACCCGGGCGACGGGAGGCTGGTGCAGGTTCGCCTGACGACGCTCGGCCGTAAACGGGTGGATGCCGCGTTCGAAGCGCTGCTGGAGTCGGAGAAGGGCCTCATCGAGGACATCACCGAGGAGCGCCGCGAAGAGTTGGCCGGCGCGCTGCGCGACCTGCTCGCCGCCACCGATCGGTGAGCTCTGCGGCTGCGCGTGCGGGCAGCTAGTCAGACCCACAGATAAGCTAAGGGCTTACCGGCAAGATACGGAGCAGGCGATCAGCAAGGACAAAGAGATGAGCGCGACCGCAGACGCGGCCGCCAGTCCCGTCTCAGCCGCCGCCGGAATCCGCGGGGTGCTGCGGGTGACGCCGTTCCGGCGGCTCTGGTACTCAACGTTTCTCTCCAGCCTCGGTGATTGGCTCGGCCTGCTGGCCACCACCGCGCTGGCCGCGTCGCTGGCCACCGGCTACTCGCAGCAGTCCTTCGCCCTCGGCGGGGTGCTGCTGGTGCGACTGCTTCCGGCGATGGTGCTCGGTCCGGTCGCCGGTGTCTTCGCCGACCGGTTCAACCGCCGCTACACCATGGTCATCTCCGACCTCATCCGCTTCGCTCTCTTTCTGACGATTCCGCTGGCCCATCTGGTGGTGAGTGCCGACCGCACCCTCTGGTGGCTCTACGTCGTCACCTTCTTCATCGAGTGCGTGAGCCTCTTCTGGCTTCCGGCCAAGGACGCGTCGGTGCCCAACCTGGTACGCCGCGACCAGATCGAAGCGGCCAATCAACTCGGCCTGATCACCACGTACGGCATCACGCCGGTGCTGGGCGCGCTGCTCTTCGCCGCGCTGGCCCGCATCACCGACGCGCTGGCCAAACACCTCTCCTTCTTCAAGGCGAACCCGACCAATCTGGCGCTCTACTTCAATGCGGCCACCTTCCTCGTCGGTGCGCTGGTCGTGTATTTCATCAAGGAAATAAGTGGAAGTCGCGGCCGCGGTGCTCCGGGTACCCAACCGACGCTTCGCTCGCTGGCTCGGGAGGCCGGCCAATTCCTCCGTACTTCCCGGCTACTTCGCGGTCTGATCATCGGAATCTCCGGGGCCTTCGCCGCCGGGGGAGCAGTGATCGGCGCCGGGCGTTTCTTCGTCAGCAGCCTCGGTGGCGGGGACGCGGCCTACGGCGTGCTCTTCGGTGCGGTCTTCGTCGGCCTCGGACTGGGCATGGCATTTGGCCCACGTTTTGCTCGGGAAGTCTCGCGTCGGCGCCTCTTCGGTCTCTCCATCGTGGCCTCCGGCTCCTGCTTGGCCTTGACCGCGGTGATGCCGCTGATCTGGCTCGCGGTGATCTTCGTCGTGCTCCTCGGCTTCGGAGCCGGGAACGGTTACCTGGCCGCGGTGACGCTGCTGGGCACTGAGATCGACGATCAGATCCGCGGTCGGGTCTTCGCCATTCTGCAGACGCTGATTCGGGTCGTGCTCATCCTCAGTCTGGCCGTCGTCCCCTTCCTGGTCGGGGCGATCGGCACCACCGACATCACCATCGGTGCACTGGACATCACGGTCGACGGAACCAGAATCGTGCTCTTCGCGGCCGGTCTGCTGGCGATGGGTACCGGCGTGCTGGCCTATCGGTACATGGACGACAAGCACCATGTTTCGATCTGGGTCGACTTGGTCACCTCGCTGCGGGGTGATTCGACGGCCCGCCGCCGGCTGCACTCCGGTGGTGTCTTCGTGGCGTTCGAGGGTGGCGAGGGTTCGGGGAAGTCAACCCAGATCGGGCTGCTGGCCGCCTCCCTGACCGAAGTTGGTCTGCCGGTGCGGATCACCCGCGAGCCCGGGGCGACGGCGCTCGGGGAGCAGATCCGGGCGCTGGTGCTGCATCGCGAGGAGTCGATCTCGCCCCGCGCCGAGGCGCTTCTCTTCGCCGCCGACCGGGCCCATCATGTGACGACGGTGATCCGCCCGTCGCTGGATGCCGGATGCGTTGTGCTTACCGATCGCTACGTCGACTCATCGCTGGCCTACCAGGGCGCCGGGCGCGACCTGACGATGGACGAGGTGCGGCGGATCTCGCGCTGGGCCACCGACAACCTCCGCCCCGACCTCACCATCCTGCTCGACATCGACGTCGAGATCGGCCTGGCCCGGGCCACCCGGTCGGCTCAGGCCGACAAGCTGGAGGCGGAGTCGGTGGCCTTCCATCAGCGTGTGCGGCAGGCCTTCCGGACACTGGCCGAGTCCTCGCCAGACCGCTATCTGGTGCTGGATGCGTCGCTTCCGCCGGAGGAGCTGGCCCGGCAGATCCTGGTGCAGGTGCAGCGACTGCTGCCGGCGCGCCCGCACTCGGTCGGGTCATCGCCCACCGCCACCGGAGAGGGCACGGTGATGGCATGACGGTCTGGCGTTCTCTGGTCGGGCAGAGCGAGTCGGTGCAGGTGCTTCAGCGGGCGGGCGCCGCCGGACGGGAGATCGCCGAGGGGCGCGCGGTGGCGGCCGGGTCCATGACGCACGCCTGGCTCTTCACCGGCCCACCCGGCTCCGGCCGTTCGGTGGCGGCCCGCGCCTTCGCCGCCGCGCTGGAGTGCGATCGGAGTGACGAGCTGGGCTGCGGGGTCTGTCCGGCCTGCCACATGGTGCTGGCCGGCACCCACCCCGACGTGCACGCCGTGGTGCCGGACGGGCTGTCGATCTCGGTCGCCGAGATGCGGGCCGTCGTGCAGAACGCGGCCCGGATGCCCGCTTTCGGGCGCTGGCAGGTCGTCGTGATCGAGGATGCCGACCGTCTCACCGAGGCGGCTTCCAATGCCTTGCTGAAGGCGGTGGAGGAGCCGGCCGATCGGACCGTCTTCCTGCTCTGCGCCCCGTCGACCCACCCCGATGACGTCTCGGTGACCATCCGCTCCCGATGCCGCACCGTCGCGCTGCGCACCCCTTCGGCTGAGTCGGTGGCCGAGGTTCTGGTCGCCGATGGGGCCGATCCCGCGCAGGCGGCGTGGGCCGCGCAGGCCTCCCAGGGGCACGTCGGCCGGGCTCGGCGGTTGATCCGTGACGAGCAGGCCCGCGGCCGCCGCTCGGCGGTGCTGGCCATTCCCGCTTCGTTGACATCGCTGCAGGCCTGCCTGAACGCGGCCGACCACCTGATCGGTGCGGCCGAGGCCGAATCGGCCGCCTACTCGGCCTCCCGCAACGAAGAGGAGACCGAGGCGCTGAAGGTGGCGCTGGGTGCCGGTGGCACCGGCAAGGGTGCGGTCGCGGCGACGCGGGGCTCGGCCGGCGCGGTTAAGGAGCTGGAGAAGCGGCAGAAGTCGCGGGCCACCCGCAGTCAGCGTGACTCACTGGACCGTGCGCTCACCGATTTGGCGGCCTTCTACCGCGACGTGCTGCTGGTCCAGGGACGGGCCGATCGGGGTCCGGCCGCGGTGGCGTCGGCGCACCCCGATTTTGACGATGAGGTGCGGGCGGTGGCGCTGCGGGTGACGCCGGCCGGTGCCCTGACCCGTCTGGATGCGGTGCTGGCCTGCCGGGAGGCGCTGGAGTTGAACGTCAAACCGCGGTTCGCCGTCGAGGCGATGACGGCAGCACTGCGGCTGCCCTGAGGCTGCCCGCTGCCCGCGCGAGCGGACGCCGGGTCGAGCGAGAACCGGCTCCCGTTCGACCCGGATCGTCCTAGCTTTCAGAGGGTGTTGTCGTAGAGCAGGCCCTGCTGCAGGGTCGAGGCGAGCGAGGAGAGTGAGACCCCTCTGCTGCTGAGCAGGTCGGAGAGGCTGGTGCCGCTCTTGAGCTGGTCGGTGAGCGTTGTCGGGTCAGTCTTGAGCCCTCTTGCCGGACTTGAGTTCAGTGGTGAGGTCGGACTTGGACATACCGAAGAGGTTGGCTGCGACGTCGAGCGGGCTCTTCGGGCGGGAGCTGGTGTTGGCGGTCAGTAGTGAGGTGGAGGAGAGGGCGGTGGTACTTGCGTTGATGGAGGTCATTCGCGCGCTTTCTCGTCACGTCCCGAATTGGCTCGGGGACACCGAATCTCGGCTCGACTGATACGTCGGCCGCCCCATCGCGATTTATGAGCTACCCGGCATCACGCTTACCGTGGCGCTAACCAACGCCTACCCCCGTCCCACATGACCCAGCGAACCCACTCAGCTGATGCGGGGGAACCACTCAGCCGCGGGGTGGCATCTGCTGCAGCGCCCAGGTGTTGCCGTCCGGATCGGCGAAGTGAACGAAGTGGCCCCACGCCTGGACGTCGACTTCGCTGGCGTCGACACCGTTGGCGAGGAGTTGGGCCCGGGCCGCCTGGGCGTCGGCGATGACGACCTGCACTCCGCGCTGGGAGCCGACCTCCATGTCGATGCCGAGACCGGTGCCGAAGGCCACCGAGCAGGCTGAGCCGGGTGGTGTCAGCTGCACGAAACGCAGCTCGGGGCTCACCTGGACGTCATGGTCGGCGTGAAAGCCGACCTGATCGACGTAGAAGGCCTTCGCACGGTCGACGTCGCTGACCGGCAGGAAGATGAGTTCGATTTTCCAGTCCATGCCTGCAACCTAAACCCGAGGTCTGACACTTACCGCTAGTCTCGATTTCGTGGGCATGATGTGTGCGGTGACGTTCGAGCCGAAGGGGCGTCTTTACTACGCCGACCCGGGGTCGCTCCGGCCGGCCGTGGGTGATCACGTGCTCTACCCGACTGAGCTTGGTCCCGAGGTCGCGCGGGTAACCTGGGCCGCCGAATACGTCTCCGAGGATGTCGGCGGGCTGCCGGCGCTGCTCGGGATGGCGACGGCCGCGCAGTTGGATGACGCCGTCCGCAGCCGGAAGAAGAAGGCGTATGCGCGGGTCGCGTCGCGGAAGCTGATTCGCGAGCACCAGCTGCCGATGAAGATCAGCGGTGTCGATTACTCCGCAGCTGAGAACCAGACGACGATCTACTTCACCGCGCCGCACCGTGTCGATTTCCGTGGGCTGGTGCGGGACCTGGCGGCGACGCTCTCCGGGCGGGTCGAGCTGCGACAGCTGTCGGCCCGGGACGAGGCGAAGCTCAGTGGCGGAATCGGCTCCTGCGGGCGGGAACTGTGCTGTTCGACGTTCCTGGTCGATTTCGAGCCGGTGTCGGTGCGCATGGCCAAGGATCAGGACCTGCCGCTGAACCCGATGCGAATCTCCGGCGCCTGCGGCAAGCTGATGTGCTGCCTGAAGTACGAACACCCGCTGTATCAAGACTTCGCCGAGCAGGCCCCCAAGCTCGGTGAGCAGGTGGAGACGCCAGACGGCGCCGGCACGGTGGTCGGGCACAACGTACCGAGCGAGACCGTGGTGATCCGGATGGCGGCCGACGGGAAGCGTTCACCCTGCGCGCTGGCATCGGTCTGCTCGTCGCGGAAGGCCTACGACTCCCGCGACAACAGCTGACTCCGGTGTCGTCGCATGCCGTTGGGCGTTCCGTCCTCTCGCTGCTGCTGGGGGTCGCCATGATCGTGGTGGGGGTGGTGCTCTGCCTCGACTACCGCGAGATGGCCAGCCGCTACGCCGGAGTCGCGATGCCGCTCTGGCTGGTGCGGGGGATCGGTGTGCTCTTCGCGGTGGTCGGCGTCGTCGTCTTCCTGGAAGCGCTGCTGGCCCTCTTCTAGGCGACGGTGGGGCCTGGTTTCACATTGTCCCGATGTGATGGATAGACTGCTCCGGTTGCGTTGGTACGCCAGCGCACGCCGCCTTAGCTCAGTCGGTAGAGCACCTCACTCGTAATGAGGTTGTCCGGAGTTCGATTCTCCGAGGCGGCTCCATCTCCAGGTCCCAGATTTAGGGGCCTCCGTCGCCAATACCCCGTGTGCCGTACTCCCGTTTCGCAGTCCGTGTCCCCATGGTGTCCCCGGAGTTCCGCCGACGGACCGGGACGCTATGGAGCCGTGGGATCCGCGATGATGTCGCTGACTGCGGCCGCCCACTCGGCGAAGGTCATGGAGTCGGTTGCGTCCGTTCGGCAGAGACATACGCCTGCGTCCGGGCCGCCAGTGCTCCAGCGTGCCGGATCAGCCACGAGCGCCCGCGCGTCGGAGCGCTGGAGTACCCAGTAATCCTTGTTGAGGGTTGCCCGGGATTGCCAATCGGCGTCGTAGGTGTACCGATGGATCTCCGCGGGCTTACGGATGGTGTGCGATCGCGCTACTGCGATGCAATGAAGCCATCCGGCGTCGAACCATCGCAATAGAACCGCGCTGCAGCTTTCGATGCTCCACGGCCCCTCAACGAACGTTTGGTCTCCACCGAGGTATTCAGTTACGGGCGAGCCAATCTCCCAGAACGGGGCTTCCTCGTAGACGAGTGTGAGCATCTGACCGACCAGACCGGTTGGGGTCAGTGAGCGTTGTTGTTCAGGTTCGGCCACGAAGCGAACCTACCCGGCCCAAGTGCGGAGATCTACCGATCGGAGCAGCGTCATGCTCCCTCAGCCGTTGGCCCTTCTGTGCCATCGTCTGCATACGCATTCCGTGTCCCGGTGGTGTCCCGGGAGATTCTGGGTTTACCACACCCGGTCGTTGTATGCGAAGAGGATGACGACTGGTGACATCGCCAACCACCTAGCCGATATCTACGGAACTGACGTCTCTCGGGAGTTGGTGTCGAAGGTGACCGACGCCGTGATCGGCGAGATGCAGGAGTGGCAGTCACGCCCATTTGACCGCGGGCGGATTCCAGTGATCGTTGCGAATCAGCTGGCGATGAGATGACTACGCCATCGTGCCATTAGCTGGTGTGGAGTGCGGTCTTGGAGGCATTCTCTCGGGCGGTCGTTGAGTTCGTCGGCGACCTCGCGCAGACGCTCATCGCTGATGATGCTTAGGTCGCTGCCTTTCGGGAAGTACTGACGGAGCAGCCCGTTGGTGTTTTCGTTCGTTCCGCGTTGCCAGGGTGAGTGGGCGTCGGCGAAGTAGATCTTCGTTCCGGTGGCAAGTTCGATCCGTTCGTGGTGGAACAGTTCGTTGCCTTGGTCCCAGGTCAAGGTGCGGCGCAGTCCGTGCGGGAGGTTGTGCAACGCAGCGATAAGAGCGTCACCGACGCGGGGGGGCGGTCCACGGGCCACGGATCGGGACCAGGATGGTGTGTCGAGTCTTCCGCTCGACGAGAGTTGCTATGGCGGAGTGGCGTCCGCATCCGAGGATAAGGTCGCCCTCCCAGTGGCCGATCTGTGTCCGGGTCTCGACAATCGGCGGCCGATGATGGATGGACTTCATGTTCGTCAACTGCTTCAGAGCACCGTCGCGGGTGCGTCCTCGTCCGCGTTTGTGTCGGTAAATACGGCCGGTCCGTAGTGTCTGTCGGTCGATGACTACGACCAAGCCGCGATAGACGGCTTCGTAGATGGTCTCCACGCTCAGATGCCATGACCTGCGGCGCGGCCAGCGGCGCCGCAGCCACCGACTGATCTGGCGCGGTGACCAGTGCCGCCGAAGTTTCACCGCGATCACGGCCCTCAACTGTTCGTCGACTGCAACTCGCCGCGGTTTTGGCCGCTGCCGACGCAGGTATGCCTGGTTGTGAGCAAACCAGGGTTGGTAGCGGCCATCGGCCTTACTGTTACGTGCGATTTCCCGATAGACAGTCTGGTAGCTCTTGCCGATCCGGGCCGCGATGAACTTGACTTTCTCGCCAGCGGCGAGGCCGTCGGCGATCTCGATACGGTCGTCTTGAGTCAGGTAACGGCCGCTGATAGGCCGCTCAAGGAAGTTCACGCTCCCAGCGTCGATGAACCACAGCGACCCACAGCTCGGCGACACTCCGACCGCAAGCGATGCCTGCACCCCGGTGGCCCCGAGCCGGGTCAGGTCGAAGAACCTACGCTTCGACTCAGCCGACGCCTTGTTCCACGCCCAGTGCGGCATGACGAATCCTTCCCTCAGGATTCGCAACGACCGTTAGAAACCGCCGCGTGTATCCGGTGGTGTTGATCGACGCGATCGTGTTGAAAGTGCGCGACGGCCAGGTCGCGAACCGCCCGGTCTCGTGGCGATGGGTATCACCGTCGACGGGCAACGTGACGTGCTCGGGATGTGGGTCGGGCCCTCAGGTGGGGAGGGCGCGAAGCAGTGGATGAACATGCTGACGGAGCTGCGTAATCGTGGGATCCTCGACCTGTGCATCGTGTGCTGCGACGGGTTGAAGGGTCTGCCCGACGCGATCACCGCGACCTGGCCCCTCGCGGTCGTGCAGACGTGTGTGGTGCATTTGGTACGCAACAGCCTGGCTACGCGTCGAAGGCCGACTGGGGCAAGATCACCGCCGAACTGAGGACGATTTACACCGCAACGACGGTGACCGCGGCCGAGGAACGCTTCGCCGAGTTCACCCAGAAATGGCAGCCCAAGTACCCGGCGATGATCGGGATGTGGCAACGGTCGTGGACGGAGTTCACACCGTTCCTCGACTTCCCCGTCGAGATCCGGAAACTGATCTACACGACCAACGGCATAGAGTCCTTGAACGCTCGTTTTCGGCAGGCGACCCGACGGCGTGGGCACTTCCCCAACGAGCAAGCCGCACTGAAGATCCTGTACCTGACCGTCAAAGAACGCCGCCCGAACCGGGCCAATCCGACCGGCCAGATCAACGGCTGGAAATCCATCCTGAACACCCTGGCAATGACCTACGGCGACCGCCTAGGAATCAACTAGCCATGACCCCTTACACAGAAAATCTGACAGACCCCCGAGTGGGAGCCGCCAAACGCGAGCAGTCGGGCTAGGAGTTCGCCTGGATCGGATTGACCCAGAAACAGTTAGGCAGTCCACTGCAAGTTCTTTCAGCTCGACAAACACTTCTATGCCCTTGCGAGGGGTGTTGGCGTCGGAGGCACACCACCGTTGTGGGCGCAGGACGGAACCTGACACGGCGACGTGCCCGCACCGGTGATGGGTGTCGGTGTCGGCACCGGAGGCACACCACCGTTGTGGGCGCAGGACGGAACCTGACACGGCGACGTGCCCGCACCGGTGATGGGTGTCGGTGTCGGCACCGGAGGCACACCACCGTTGTGGGCGCAGGACGGAACCTGACACGGCGACGTGCCCGCACCGGTGATGGGTGTCGGTGTCGGCACCGGAGGCACACCACCGTTGTGGGCGCAGGACGGAACCTGACACGGCGACGTGCCCGCACCGGTGATGGGTGTCGGTGTCGGTGTCGGCGTCGGAGGCACACCACCGTTGTGGGCGCAGGACGGAACCTGACACGGCGACGTGCCCGCACCGCCGACCACCGACGTGCCTTGCTTCGCGACCGGGCGGGCCACCGTCCCATCGCCGTTAGGGGCGGGACAACTCACGAGGGCGGCGGCTGTCACAGCCACCACGATGAGACCGATATATCGGCCGAGTGCAGTTCGACTTCGTTTGCTAGCGGAGAACATGTCAGGTACCTTCAGTTCCGCAGGTCTTAAAAGTATCCGTAAATGCGTCCGTTGTCGCACCGCCGGACACACCAGAATACCAAGTTCCTGCGTCGTTGTACATATCGATTCCGAGGTGCGCCGCCAAACTGCGGATTGGCGAAAGCGCCCCGCCGTTGATGGAAACTTCGGAGTTCGTCCACGCGTCGCTACCATAGTTTCGAAGCGTTGACAGACTACCCGAAACGGTCGCACGCTCCTCGATCATTTCACCAGACAACCCGCTGTAGAAGGTGCTCGTGTAGTAAATGCTGCCGCCGACGTAGAATTCGGCGTACGGGCCGAGGTTAGCAATTGCACCGGTGTCCAAGTCATGCCACTGAAACGTGACGACCGGCCCGCCTGTGGCGGATCCCGTTGCATCTACGTTCGTCGCAATGTTAAACAGGTCTCCGACTCCGTTACTAGGGTCTCCCGAGATCGTGACCGGCACTGTGCCTGTGTCAATTCCGCCATTCAGGGCCTCGTAGAACGGATAGGTACCAATTGTGTGGCCCGTAAAGCATCCATTCTGCAGCAACTTGGTGTCGCCGCCGGCACCACCAATTCCGACCCAATTGGTGTACCTGTCCGGTTGTATCACGCATTGGGCGCCCTTAACATAAGATGTTCGACCGTAGGCCTCAGTCACGCCAGATTGCTGATCTATCATTTCCGCAGTCGATATACTGGACGTGTACCTACAACTCACTGCGAAGCGGGAACGGTGGCACATGCTAGATCGATCGTCCGATCGCCGACCGGGCCGGCGCCGAGCTCGATATGCGTTCGTTGCTGCCGCAGCGATAGGCGCCGGGCTGATCTCGGGGTGTGCGTCCGCGGCGGATCGCCCCGCTTCTTCGGTCGAATCAACCGCAGTGTCCGGACAGCCAATCGATCCAAACTCCTCGAAAATCCTCGGGTTGGTATCGCAGGCCGGCACGCTTAACAGCGATCCGAACCCGACGGATATCACTTGGGTGTACGCCTCCCGAGGTGCCATCGCCAAGACGATGGACTTTGGGATTCCAGACGACGAAGCGCAGCATCAACAGGTCCTAATCGTTGCCCACGGGAACTTTACGAGTACAACAGCACGTGTGCCAGCAGGCGCTACGGCACCAACCGGCAACGTTATGGAGCTGGTGTACGACACGACCACCTGGGAGAGCACCGATTTCGGTCTGGCCACGTCTGCGCCCGACCTGACCCCGCTTGGACAGATTTACAAGTCCAACGGCTAGGGCGGCGAACTTTCACCCATGCTGGCTCGGTCGTGTGGAGCGTGCAGACCTTGACGTCCTACTCGCTGAGTTGCGAGTTCACGGTCCCAGGTCCACGAGCGCAAGTACAGCAGCAAGTACAGCAGTCCAGGACGAGATCATCGAGGGCATCCTCTGGCCGTCGCAACCAACGAACTGGCCGCGAAGCCCCCTGCACCCTAGCCTCCATCCGCTGACAGCCCACAAGCTCGGGGGAGCGGCCGTGTGGGAGTGCCCGTCCGACCGGACCACCGTAGCTAGAATCGGCACGCTGACCGCCGACGGCCTCGACCAACGATCCGAGCAGATTTTTGCGCGTACGTTGCTGTCCGGGAAGGTGGGTTGGGTGCCCGGCGCGATGGGCTGTGACGGCATCCCTCTGTGCATGACGCGACGAGCTGAAGGCGGACTGGGTCCGTGGGGTGAACCGGTTGCGGGCGATGCTGGGCGCGATCTTCCCCACCTTGGAGCGGGCTTTGCCCTACACCAGTCGTGGCCGCTGATTCTGTTGACCGGCTTCCAAACCCGCAGTGCCCTCCGCGACGCCGGACCGGAGATCGTGCGCGCTCACCTGGTCGAGAACGGTACGCACTCTCCGTCGGTCCCGGGGATCGTCACCAAGGCGATGCGGGCAGCGGCCGAGCAGACGATCAGTGTTCCCGGCTCGGTGATCTGCCCCGTCTCGACCGGAGGTTCAAGCTACTCGAGAAGCAGCTCTTTGCCGAAGTCTCGCCGTTGCACACTCATTGAGAGTTCCGGAATCGACCGGTTACTTGGCCACCTCGGTCCTTGCTGGCTGGGGTGTCATCGGCTGGTGATGTCGCCGAGTTTCCAGGTGCGGTCGAAGTAGGTTTCGAGTGGTCCGTAGAGGCGGAAGTAGCTGAACCAGTGTCGACCGGGAATGGTTTGCACCCAGTTGGTGTCGCCGGTGTCCGGCGGGTTCGGGCCGAGGTAGAGGTCGATCGATCCGTCGTCGTTGTAGTGCAGGTCTTCATCCCGTGAGCCGCGGTCGCCGCGTTGTTGGGAGTTGTCGATCAGGCAGCGGGTCCAGACGTCATAGACGGTGAACGACCAGAACAGCTTGGCTGGCGGGTTGGCTGGGATGTGGATCGTGTAGTCCTTCGCGCCGTCGAGCCACTTACCGTCCGCGTCCGTGTAGCCGCCGAGGTAGGCCTGTCCTTGGCCCGGTGTCTGACTCTTCATCGCGGCGGAGAAGCTGACCGCTTCGTAGAACCACGACGCCCGTTCGAGGAGTTGGTCGTGATCGGGGCCACGCTGATCGGAGCTGTCCAGGTCGATGGCCAGGAACCATTGGCGATCAGGCCACCAACGGGCGTCGGGGAAGCGCTTGGCGAAGGTATTGGCCTGGGCCATCAGTTCCCCCGCCTCTGCACCCTGGGTCAAGATCGAGGTGAGGCGCTCGTCGGGGGTGAACGGTTTGCCTTTCTCAATGCCGAGTTGTTTGAGCATAGCCAGGTAGAAGCGGTCGCGTTCGTCGACGATTTCGCGCTGGTAGATGTCGTGCAACCGGACCCAGTAGTCCAGGCCGCGCGGTTGATCACCAGTCCACCGCCGGCCTTCGGGCGAGACGATCCGGGTCGGCGGCGTGTCCCGCTCGGAGTACGGGTAGACCTTCACGCCCCGCACGAGCGCATCCGAACGTTGCGGGTCCGGGTCAAGAGTGCGGAAGCCGAACATGATGTTCATCCCCGTCGCATGCTGGACGTAGTAGTCATCGCCGACGTCAGGCGCCTGTTGGCCCGGTGGGACCACGACGTGCTTGCCACCCTGCCCGTGGTCCGGACCCATCTCTCCCAGGACCGCGCATTCTCGCTGCCAGAAGTCGGAGATGCCGCCCGCCGTCGGTCCGGGCGGTAGCTCAATCACGAGTGGCCCCGTCTCGGCGAGGTCGAAGAAGTTCAGGACATAGGGCGTCGTCGCGTTCGCAGTAATGAGGCCCAGCCGATCTCGGTAGCTGAGATAGCGAACGAGATCCGAACTGGTCGCACCGAACACCTCGTAATGCTGGATTTTCCATTGCGCGTACGACACCAGTGGCAGCGCCCACAAGTAGGCCTGACAGGCCATCTGATAGTCGAGCTCATCGAAGATCAACCCGACGTCGGCAACCCGCGGCAGCTCCGCATCACGTCCCACTGCGCCGAGCCGACCTGGCAATCCCGACTTCGCGTCCCCAACAGACATGCGACCACCAATCCTCGATTGACCCCGCGACGCGTCAGAGCGCGGTCCCTCTCTTCAAACTAAAGGATGGTCCATCGAGGATGACCCCCGCTCGTCGGCGTGTCCGGTAAACAGGCCTCGAACCGTATTTGATCGCTCTGAGCGGCGATCCGGCATCGAGGTGCGAACAGGCGCCACCACCGAGCCGCAGCAAGCACCAGCAGTACCGTCGACTGGTGGCGGCTGGACTCGGTTGGTGTCGAACTACGGCAGCAAGGCTCAGGCGATGTTCGAATCGGTGAGCGGGGGGAGCCCGAGGCCACAAAGAATGTCACCAGATGCCCCGGAACTGCGCAACACGGCGAAGAAGGCGGTGACGGCGAAAGCCGGCGAACATAGCACCTGTGGGCCCTGATCGACACGGCCTGGTACTTGCAATCACAGAAGTTGCGACTCGTAATGAGGTTGTCCGGAGTTCGATTCTCCGAGGCGGCTCCAGGCTTCGGCCTCGTTCAACGAAGCCGCCTCGGCCGGGCTGTACGAGGACGGGATTGTCGCACTGGTGATGAGTTCGATGCGGGATCTCTCTGAGCAACGCAACTGGGCAAGATCCGTGGTGGCGAGCCGGCCCGGCGACGCGGTAAGGCAGGCGCGGGCGTGAACGTCATCGAGACGACGGGTCTGGCCGCCGCTACGATTGAGCGCCGCGATCCTCGCCTTCGTCCTGCTCGTCATGGCCGTAGCACGCCAGCTGTCCGGCTCCTGATGGTCCACTCAACTACCGGAAGCCCTCCGTACGAACCTGTCGATCTGAGCGGACTCGCGCAGCGTCCGTGACCCGCGAGCGTATCCCGAACGATGAATTGAGCACTTCCGCTGGCGGTGGCGGCCATCGTGGTTGGGTCTGTGTTGTGGGGGCGCGCGTTCCGCCCAGCGGGCGTGGAGGGGCAGGATGACGCGGCCGTCTGTTCGGTGAGGACTGAGTGGGTCGTCGCCGATGCTGATCGTAGGCCGAACGATGATCGACTCTCGGCCTGGCGGCGCTGTTTTGCTCGGTATGGATGACGCCGTCATCTCACGTCGATTGCCACGCTCCCCATGGTCGAGAGTGCCCTTCGATGAACCGATTGCCGCCCGCCGAACCCGACTAGCGCAAGCTGCGCCGCGCGCCGTCCCGCCGGCTACTTACAGAGCCGATCGAGTGCATTGGCCTCAACAAGTGTGCCCTCAGGTCATGTTCGATCGGCATAGCGAAAGATTTCGAAATCGTTATCGATAACGATTGACATCGTCATTCTGAGGTGCCAGGCTCGCTCCTGGCAGTTGCCTCCCAGGTCCGCCCGACGAGACAGAGGAGTTACACATGATCAGAAAGACACGGGTTGCGGCATTCGTCGCGCTCGGTGCGAGCGTTGCGCTCCTTACGACCGCGTGCACCAGTAGCAGCGGGGGGAGCGGGAGCGACAGCAGCAGCGGCGCGTCGGCGACGCTCACGCTGTGGACGAACGCGACGACGGGTCCAGGCTCGCAGTTCTTCACCGAGACGGTGAAGTCATTCGAGAGCGCACATCCGAACGTCACGATCAAGATTCAGATCGTTCAAAACGAAGACCTCGACGGCAAGTTGCAGACCGCCCTACAGGGGGGTAAGAGCACAGCACCGGACATCTTCCTCCAGCGTGGTGGTGGCAAGCTTTCGGCGATGGTGCAGGCCAACCAGGTGCTCGACATCTCCGATTCGATTTCGCCGGATACCAAGGAGGCGGTTAGTCAAGGCGCGTTCGCCGCTGAGCAGGTCGATGGGAAAACCTACGCAATGCCGGTATCCGTTCTTCCGGGCGGCTTCTGGTACAGCAAGGACGTCTTCGACCACGCAGGCGTAACCACTCCGCCCACAACGTTGGACTCGCTGAACCAAGCGGTCACCAAGCTGAAGGCCTCTGGCGTCGCCCCGATCGCCCTCGGCGGCAAGGACGCCTGGCCCGCGGCTCACTGGTACTACTGGTTCGCCCTGCGCGAGTGCAGCCAGAGCGTCCTGAACTCGACCGCCAAGAGTTTGAAGTTCGAGGATCCGTGCTGGACGAAAGCCGGCAACGACCTGCAGGCCTTCGCCGCGACGAAGCCCTACAACGATGGGTTCCTCAACACCTCGGCTCAACAGGGTGCTGGAAGCTCGGCCGGCCTGATCGCCAACCACAAGGCCGGCGCCGAAGTTATGGGTGCCTGGGATCCGGGCGTCATCGGCTCCTTGACGCCGGACCAGAAGGCTCTTCCGGACCTCGGGTTCTTCCCGTTCGTTCAGGTGCCGGGCGGCCAGGGCGATCCGAAGGCGATCATGGGTGGCGTTGACGCCTACTCCTGCTCCGCGTGGGCGCCGAAGCAGGCATGCACCGACTTCCTGAACTACCTGGATACCCCGACGGTCCAGGAGGGTTACTACAAGGCCTTCCAGGCGCCGCCGGTGAACAAGACGGCGCAGTCGGTCGTGACTGAGCCTTACCTGCAGGCCGTCATCCAGGCGTTCAACAGTGCACCGTATGTGTCGCTGTGGCTCGACACGCTCTACGGCCAGAACGTCGGCAACGCCCTGAATACCGCCGTCGTCAACCTGCTGGCGGGTAAGGGCTCGGCCGAGGACATCATCAAGTCGGTCGACAAGGCCTCGGCGAAGGGGTAGTTCCAGGCCATGAGCGACACGCACGTCGAGAACTCTTCGACCCTGAAAGATTCGCTCGACGGCGTTGAGGCTGTCGGCGGCGGCCGGGCAACCGTGCCGTCGCCGGCGGTTCGTCGGCGCGGCCGCCGGAGGAGGACCAGCTGGCGAGCACGCTTCGAGATCGCGCTTCTCGCCGGTCCGGCGATCCTCATCTTTGTCGGGTTCGTCATTCTCCCCGTCGGACTTGCCGCCTACTACGGCTTCTATCGGTGGAAAGGCTACGGCCCGCCGACGGACTGGGTTGGTCTCCATAACTACTATGTGATCTTCACCGACAGCGACTTCCAGGCGGCGCTGAGGCACAACATCTACATTGTCCTACTTTCATTGCTCATTCAGGGCCCCCTGGCGATTCTGCTGGCGTTGTTGCTGAACCGGGATATTCGCGGCCGGAACCTGATCAGGGTGTTGATCTTCGTGCCCTGGGTGATTTCGGAGGTCATCGCCGGCACCGGGTGGAGCTTGATCCTCGCCACGAACGGCGCGTTCAACGACCTGCTCCGCAACGTCGGGCTTGGGCGCTTCACCGCCGACTGGTTGTCCGATCCACATTGGGCGTTGTGGTCACTGATGGCGATCCTCACCTGGAAGTACTTGGGATTCGCGGTGCTGCTCTTCATGGCTGGGATGCAGAACATCCCGGAGGAGGTCTACGAAGCCGCCTCGATCGACGGCGCCAGTTACTGGCAGTTGCACCGCAGGATCACGCTGCCGCTGCTCGCCCCGACGATCCGGATATGGGCTTTCCTGTCGATCATCGGGTCGCTGCAGCTGTTCGATCTGGTGTACATCATCTGGGGTCAGTACGTCGCGGGCACCGCCGGCGTCTCCACCATGGCGACCTACATGGTGCAGAACGGACGCAACGCGGGCAACTACGGCTACGGCAACGCGGTCGCGGTTGTCCTCTTTCTGATCTCGCTATTCATCGCGCTGGTCTACCAGCGATTCGTCCTCAGGCGCGACACCGAAGGTGCCATCACGATCGGAGACAAGCGGTGAGCACACAAACCCTTGCCAGGACCGGACGTTCCCGGCGCAAGCCGACCAGGACCCGGCACTGGGACAGCCCGGTCGTGTACTTCGTCGCTCTCGTCGCCGTTGCGCTCACTGTCGCCCCGGTTGCGTACCTCATTCTCGGTGGATTCCGGACGAACTCGCAGATCACCGTCAGCCCGGCGGGGTTGCCGAACCCGTGGAAGATCGAAAACTACATCGATGTCCTGAAGAGTCAGACGTTCTGGCGCGAGGCGGGGAACTCGACCGTCGTCGCGCTGGCGACGACGCTCGGCGTCGTCATCCTCGGCGTGATGGCGAGCTTCACCCTCGCGCGGTACACATTCCGGGGACGGGGCGCGATGTACGCGCTGTTCGCGGCCGGGTTGATGTTTCCGATCACGGTGGCGATCACCCCGCTTTACCTGGTGCTCAAGGACATCCACTTGCTGAACACCCTCGGCGGCGTGATCTTGCCCCAGATCGCCTTCGGCCTGCCGACGACGATCATCATCCTGGTGCCGTTCCTCAGAGCGATTCCGCTGGAGATCGAGGAGGCAGCGACCGTCGACGGGTGCAGCAAGCTGGGGTTCTTCGTCCGCATCGTCCTACCGCTGTCACTGCCAGGTGTGCTCACCACCGCGATCCTCGCCTTCATCGCCAGCTGGAACTCGTACCTTCTGCCACTCTTCATCCTCAACAGCCAGGACACGTTCACGCTTCCGCTCGGTGTTCAGGCCTTCAGCTCGCAGTACTCCACGGACACAGCCAAGGTTCTGGCGTTCACATCGATGTCGATGATCCCGGCGCTGATCTTCTTCGCGTTGTTCCAGCGGCGCATCGTCAGTGGGCTGCAGGGTGCGGTCAAGGGCTGACGCCGTCGCCGTCGTGTCGTCGTCTCACCTACGCACTGCAGTCCCCGTTTTAGGAAAGGAATTCCGTGGTTGAAGTTCGCGCCATGCCCGAGGCATCCGAACAGGTCCGTGCACTGCTGACCCGCATGACGCTCGAGGAGAAGCTCGCCCAACTCACCGGATACTGGTTGGACCAGGGCGGGAACGTCGTAGCGCCCATGCAGGACGAGATGGCAGTGCGGCACGAGTCCGAGAGCCTTGCCGACATCACCCGCCACGGAATGGGTCACTACACCCGCGTGTACGGCACCCGTCCGGTGGAACCAGTTGAACGCGCAGCCTGGCTGTGGAACGAGCAACGGCGACTCAAGCGCGAGACCCGACTCGGGATTCCCGCGCTCGTGCACGAGGAGTGCCTGACCGGGCTTGCGGCGTGGAAGGCGGCCACGTTCCCGACGCCGCTGGCCTGGGGGGCGTCCTTCGACCCAGACTTGCTCTTCGAGGTGGGCCAGGTGATCGGTCGGTCGATGCGCGAACTCGGCATCCACCAGGGCCTGGCGCCAGTCCTCGACGTCGTCCGCGACCCTCGCTGGGGCCGTGTCGACGAGTGCATCGGCGAGGACCCGTACCTGGTCGGGACCATCGGCACCTCATACACTCGCGGCCTGCAAGCGGCCGGGGTGCACGCGACACTCAAACACTTTCTCGGATACTCCGGATCGAAAGCTGGCCGGAATCACGCGCCCGTAGCGGTCGGACCGCGCGAACTGGCAGATATCTTCCTGCCGCCGTTCGAGATGGCCATCCTTGACGGTGGCGCCCGGTCGGTCATGAACTCCTACAGCGACGTCGACGGACTGCCGGTCGCCGCGAACGTGGACTACCTCACCGGCGTGCTTCGGGAGAAGCTGGGCTTTGACGGAGTGGTCGTCGGCGACTATTTCTCGGTCGCATTCCTCGAGGTGTTGCACGCAGTGGCCAGAGACCGCGGCGAAGCTGGCGCCATCGCCCTCGAGGCGGGCATCGATATCGAACTGCCGACCGGCGACGCCTACCTGAGCCCGCTCGCCGAACGGATCCGCGCCGGCGAGTTCGACGAACGATACGTAGACCGTTCGGTGCTGCGAGCGTTGACCCAGAAGGAGGCACTCGGCCTGCTCGACCCCGAGGTCTTCGAGGATTCGCCACCGCAGAACATCGACCTCGACTCGCCGCGGCACCGGGAGCTGGCGCACCGCCTGGCGGCCGAATCGGTGATCCTGCTGTCCAACGACGGCCTGCTGCCCATCTCCGGATGGCCGCGGCCGCCACGCCGAATTGCCGTCATCGGCCCGAATGCGGACCGGGTCGAGTCGTTGCAGGGCTGCTACTCGTTCCAGAACCACGTGCTTACGCAGTTCCCTGACTACGCACCGGGGTTCGCGATCCCGACCGTTCTCCAAGCGCTGGCGCCAGCCTTGGCCTCCGTCGGGTTGGGCACTTCCGAGATTGCGTTCGCCATGGGCTGCACGGTCGACGATCCGGACAGCTCTGGAATCGAGTCGGCGGCTGAGGCGGCCCGCGGCGCCGAACTCGCCATAGTGGTGGTCGGTGACCAGGCGGGTCTGTTCGGCCGGGGGACGGTCGGCGAGGGCAACGATGCGGAGTCACTTGAATTGCCTGGGGTACAGCGACAACTAGTCGAGTCGGTCGTCGCGACGGGGACGCCGGTCGTGCTCGTGCTGGTGACCGGGCGCCCGTACGCGATCGGGTGGGCGCTGGATGGAGACCACCCCAAACCGGCCGCAGTCCTGCAGGCCTACTTCCCGGGCGAGGGTGGCGGTCTGGCTATCGCCGACATCCTCACCGGCCGGATCAATCCCTCCGGACGCCTGCCCGTGTCGATGCCCCGCTCGTCCGGAGCGCAGCCGTACTCGTACCTGCACCCGATCCTGGGCGGCCCGTCCGATGTCACGGCGGCCGACTCGACTCCGTTACGCCCGTTCGGATTCGGACTGTCCTACACCAGCTACCACTACTCGGATCTGGTCGTCGACGACGAGGTCTCGGCCGGTGGGGAGTTCAGCGCGACGGTCACCGTGACGAACAGCGGCGATGTGGCCGGTACGGACGTTGTCCAGCTTTACGGACAGGACATCTACGCGACCATCACCCGCCCGGTTGCGCAACTGCTCGGCTACGCCCGCGTCGAACTCGCTGCCGGCGAGTCCAAGCAGGTGCAGTTCTCTGTACCCACGACTCGGTTCGCGTTCACCGATCGGCGCCTGGTCAAGATCATCGAGCCGGGTGATGCCGAAGTGTGGGTCGGATCGCACGCCCTGGCCTCGTACGCCGGCGCTGACGTCGCTGCGAGCACCGGTGGCTCGATCGTCAATCACAAAGTCACGCAACGTTCGCGGACTCCCGGGACGGCGACGCCGCGGCTCACGATCGCGATCACCGGCGACACCTACAAGGTCACCCCGGCCGACCCGCGTTGGGTAAATGTCAAAGTCACCCCGCCGTAGGTGGCGGCGTGGCGCCGGACGCCGACACCGATGATAGGGGTCTCAAACGTTGTCGATAACGATCTCTAGCCGATAGTGTCACCCAGTGATGTCCAAGAGCTCTCGTGTCACCATTCACGACGTGGCACGGGAAGCAGGAGTCTCCCTATCGACAGTGTCGAAAGTGATCAACAACCGATACGGCGTCGCGGCCGCGACCTCTGCACGCGTGCAGAAGGTTATCGCCGAACTCGGGTACGAGGCCAGTCTGGTTGCGCAGAGTCTGCGCAACCACGAGACCAAGGTCATCGGGATCCTCGTCGCCGATCTGGAACCGTTCAGCACGGAACTTTTGAAGGGTGCTGCCGAAGGTGTCCGAGGCACCGGTTACGAGCTGGTCATCTACTCAGCGGGTGGTCGCACTGAAGCGCGCGACGGTTGGGAGCGGCGGTATCTCTCACGACTGTCGGGCACCCTAATCGACGGCGCGGTGTTGGTCACCCCAACGATCGTCAGCGCTCAGTACGGCGCGCCGTTCGTTGCGGTCGACCCGCACACCGGCACGTCAGAGATACCCACCGTCGACGCCGACAACCTCCGCGGAGCGCAGACCGCTGTGCATCATCTGATCGAGCTCGGACACCGTCGCATCGCCATGCTCACCGGCCGCCCCGACCTGATGTCGGCGCAGTTGCGCGAACAGGGCTTCCGCACCGGTATGGCGCAGGCGGGCGTGCCCGTCGACGAGAGCCTCCTGCTGGTCGGCGACTACCGGGCAGACATCTCCGCGGAGGCAGCGAAAGCTCTGTTGACGATGGACGAACCTCCGACCGCGATCTTCGCCGCCAATGACATCTCCGCGATTGCAACGCTTGAAGTCGCGGTCGATCTCGGCCTTGAAGTACCGCGGGACCTGTCGATCGTCGGATTTGACAACGTCCCTGAATCCGTCCTGTGCACGCCGTCGCTGACCACCGTCGAGCAGCCGATCAGGGAGATGGGGCTGCGTGCCGTCGAGCTACTCCTGCAGCTACTACGAGCCGAATCGATACCAGCAACCCACCTCACTCTCGACACACGTCTCGTTGTGCGGCAGTCCACGTCCGCTCCACGGCGCTAGAAACCTGATTCCGACCTGCTCATTCCGGCCCGTCCCGCCGCAGTGCTGTCATCTCAGCCTAGAACGTCCGTTCGCCGCGGCGGTGCCCATCAACTGAAGCCAGCGTGTTACCCATCAAGCGGGTACTCCGACAGTGTCTGGTGTCCCTGGGTCTGTCAGGAATTTTGTGTAGGCGTCACGGCCTGACGTCCACGGATTCGGGTCGTGAGATGGGGACGATTACGCATGGCAAGTAACGAGCTTGTGCCGGCAACGGTCGGTGAGTTGATGGCCGCGACGGTCGGCGACGATGAGCGATTGGCGGCGTTGGCGGAGAGGTTGGTGTCGGCCGCTAGGACGTTCACCCCGGCGGTGAGCCCGAAGCATCAACGCCGTCTGGCCGGCTTCGATGAAGCGGTGCTGTCGTTATATGCGAAGGGGATGACGACCGGGGACATCGCTAACCACCTCGCCGATATTTACGGCACCGACGTCTCTCGGGAGTTGGTGTCGAAGGTGGCCGACGCGGTTATCTCAGAGATGCAGGAGTGGCAAATCGCGACCGCTCGATGCGGTGTATCCGGTGGTGCTGATCGATGCGATCCTGTTGAAAGTCCGCGACGGCCAAGTCGCCAACCGCCCGGTATATGTGGCGATGGGCATCACTCTGGACGGGCAACGTGACGTGCTCGGTATGTGGGTCGGCCCATCCGGTGGCGAAGATGCGAAGCAGTGGATGAACCTGCTGTCGGAGCTTCGTAATCGTGGGATCCTCGACGTGTGCATCGTGTGCTGCGACGGGTTGAAGGGCCTGCCCGACGCGATCACCGCGACCTGGCCGCATGCGGTCGTGCAAGACATGCGTGTGCACTTGGTCCGCAACAGCCTGCGGTATGCCGCGAAGGCCGACTGGGCCAAGATCACCGGCGAATTTGAAGACGATCTACACCGCAGCGACCGTTACCGCCGCCGAAGAACGCTTCGCCGAGTTCGCTGAACGCTGGCAGACCAAGTACCCGGCGATGATCGGGATGTGGCAACGGTCGTGGACGGAGTTCACCCCGCTTCCTCGACTTCCCCGTCGAGATCCGGAAACTGCTCTACACCACCAACGGCATCGAATCGCTGGACGCGAGGTTCCGGCAGGCGACCCGCCGACGTGGGCACTTCCGCAACGAGGAAGCCGCACTGAAGGTCCTGTACCTCACCGTCAAGGAACGCCGACCCCAACCGGGGCCAACCCCACCGGCCAGACCAACGGCTGGAAATCCATCCTGCACACCCTGGCAATGACCTACGGCGACCGCCTCGGAACCAACTAGCCATGACGCCTTGCACAGAAAATCTGACAGACCAGGTCGCGGCGGTGGCGGGGTCCCGCGCATCGCCACCGCAGCCGAGGTCGTAGGTCTGCCAGGTGGACCCGCGTATCCGCAATCCCTATAAGGGGATCCGGCAGTGCCTTGCGGTGGGATGCGTTCACTAGACGGTTTGAACGCGGCGCGGGCTCTGCGCCGTGAGGGTGAGGACAGATAGATCGCCGGTGACATGGGGCCGCACTATTGAGACAGGACATCGAGATGACGAGGAAACGATCCCATGCCGGGGTGTTGCGGTCGGCCAGACGGGCGGCGGCAGCGGGTTTGGCTGTTGTTGTCGGAGCAGTTGGCTTCGGTACGGGTATCGCCCACGCCGACCCATCATCGTTCAGCCCCGGCGGGTGGAGTGGCTACGTGGCTTGGGGAGGGCCGTACACATCGGCGGCGGCGGATTTCATCGTGCCGGTCGGGGTCTGTTCGCCCGGGCAGAGTGGGGGGATGGCAAATGCCTACTGGGTAGGCATCCAAGGCGACAACGGCGGAGGCGGCGCCGCTGCGATTGTCCAGACCGGCTTTGGCCTTGGCTGCAACGACGGTCAGCCCGAGTATTACGCCCTGCATGCCGACTCAGTAGGCAATTGGATCTTCAGTCCCGAGCCAGTGCGGCCCGGCGACCTCATTCATGCCTCCGTGTCGTGTGATACCAGCGACATCTGCTGGGAGGACCTCGTCAACGAAACCCAGAACTGGTGGAATAACACGACCGTGCAGGTGCCCGGGGGATTCTCCACGTACGTCGCCGCGGTCGCTGCCGAATCGTATAACGGGGGCATCAATGACTTCCCCGTACAGGTGAGCAACGCGAGGATCAACGGCGTGCCGATCGCTTGGTCCGCACCTCAAGCCAATGAAGAGACGCCAAGCCTCTACGGCGGGACCGCTGGCATAGATCCCAGCCCGCTCGACTCGACCGGGATGGGTTTCTACTTCTACTGGAATGGTGTGCCTGGTCTGAGCCCAGGCGTGAGCCCAACCCAGTACCTGGAGCCCCGGAACAACGGGCTGCCTCCGGCTTGACGTGGTCGTCGTTGGACGGCGTCAAGCCGACTCGCGGTCCGTTGAGGTCAACGGGGTGCGTCAGCCGTGGCCACCTGGTTGTCGGTAAGGGTGCTTCGTAAGTTCGACATCAGTGGCTGACAGGTGCGTATAGACCCACAACCCACCGAAGCCCGCGGCGCAGCGGCAGGTACAGCAGGTACAGCCCCCCGTATCTGCTGGGATACGGCGTTCCTTCGGCTAGTTCGGGACGTGTGCTTGGGTGCGCGATGAGCCGCGGCGTTGAGTTTGGCGGTTCTCGGTCGAGCTGAGGCGGTGCGTTGCGTTGGTCGAGGAATACACCGGAATCGGAAGCGTAGACATCGTTGGGTTTGAAGCGATCCACGCCTGCACAGGCAGCCACTTGTTGGGGTTGACAGGTGGTGTGAGTGACGCGATAGTATGCCAACCAACCGGTTGGGTTCCCGTGCGGGCTTGGTGAGAGGGTGTCATGCGTCGTACGTGCCTTGCCGTTGCGGTCGCGATTGGGGTGTGGTTATGACGGCGGTTTCGGCGTGGGCCGGTTCGAAATCAGGGGATGGGTCTGGTTCGTCGTCGTCGGATGCTGAGCAGATTGTCGGGGCCTCTCGCCGCCCATCCAAACCGCAGCTTTCAATTGGGCTGAGGAACTTCGCTTCCACCGCCCCCGCCGATTGGCGGCATATCCTTGATCAAGCGCGCGCGGCGGATCTGGCCGGAGTCGATCGGATCTTTGTCCCTGACCACCTGGCCTTCGGCAGCGATCTCACGGGATATAGCAAGCCTGGTCAAGGTGGCGTTGTCGGAGGAGTCCAACCCACAGAGGCCGACGGTGAATGGCTTGATTCGCTTACGATCCTCGGCGCCATCGCGGCTGTGACGGACCGAGTACGTCTTGCGACGAACATATTGGTTGCGCCCTTGCGCGGTGCCGTCGTTCTGGCGAAGGTCGCTTCGACAATTGACGTGATCTCCCACGGTCGTTTCGATCTTGGCGTCGGGATCGGCTGGCAGAAGGCCGAGTATCGCGCGGTCGGCGTGGAGTTCTCGGAACGTGGACGCGTCTTGGACGAGACTCTCGCGGCTTGCCGCGATCTGTGGACTTCCCGCGAAGCCTCCTACATCGCCAAGGACTTCTCGCTGGACGGCATTCATATGATGCCGAAACCCGTTCGCCCCGATGGGGTTCCAGTGTGGATTGGTGGGCGGCCAATTCCTGCCACGGCACGGCGGCTCGTTCGATATGGGACCGGCTGGATTCCGTGGGGAGTGACGAGTGAGTCATTCGGCGAGGCAGCGCAAGAAATGCGGCGGCTAGTAGAAGACGAGGGCGGCGACTTCGGCACACTGCAGATCGCTCTCGGGCTGCCCACTGTCGTGTCAGCGTCCACCGGTGGTCTGGATCTCCCGGCAATGTTCGAACCGGTCCCTGACCTCGTGCAGCTCGGCGTCTCCGATTTCCGGACCATGGTGCGAATACCTCACGACGCAGAAGCGGCACGATCGTCGTTCGAGGATCTTCTCGCCGAATTCGAGCGGGCACTCCCGAGCGGAGAGAAAGCAGACGAAGCGCTGTAGCGCGCTCCACCGTCTGGAGCGATCGCGTGTCCTGATTGGGCACACGGCCCGGGTAACCGAACGATAGACGATTGTTGGTAGTAGACGCGTCCACGTGGCGGACCTCGCCCCTTGATCGGGGGCCCGTCGTCACCCGAAACCAGATCGGAAACGGGCACCTGCAGTTACCCGACGTGTCTAGGGCACGACCGGCGCCGCGCTCGATCGCGAGCGCGACAGCCGCCAGGCCCGGCCGATGCCGTGGCGCTGCTCTCTAGCGGCCCTGCCAGGACGGCCGGCGCTTCTCTGCGAAGGCCAGTGCTCCTTCGGAAGCGTCCGCGCTACTGAAGATCGGTGCGTAGATTCTCTTCGACTCTTCCCAGCCCTCGTCCATGCTCCAGTCACTCGCCCGCCGCACGATCTCGCGGGACGCGGCAACGGCCAGTGGACCATTGGCGGTAATTCTCTTCGCCAGAGCGAGCGCGCCGTCGAGGGCCCCGCCGGCGGGCGTGACGGAGTTGATAAGCCCGATGCGCAGGGCGTCGGCGGCGGAGATCGGATCACCGGTGAGAGCGAGCTCCATGGCCACCGCCTGGGGAATGCGTCGGGGCAGGCGGAGCAGGCCGCCACCGGCAGCGACGAGACCGCGTTTGACCTCGGGAATGCCGAAGATCGAATCTTCGGCGGCGACGATCAGGTCACAGGCGAGCGCGATCTCGCAGCCACCCGCTAGAGCCGGGCCCTCGACCGCGGCGATGAGCGGCTTCTGGGTGGGGGTTTGCGTGAAACCGAGCATGCCGCGTGTCTCATCCGCGACCTTTTCGCCGGCTAAGAAGGCCTTAAGGTCCATCCCGGCGCTGAAGAAGCCACCGGCGCCGGTGATGATGCCGACGACGAGGTCACTCCGGGCATCGAGTTCATCGATCGCCGCGGTTGCAGCGTCGGAGACGGCACGGTTGACCGCGTTCCGAGACTCGGGACGGTTGATCGTGATGATCGCAATACCGTCGCGATGCTCAACGAGGACATCGCCCATCCGCTCTCCCCTAGTTAACGGCCCTCCACTCGTCATCGATTGACGAACCACCGGCCAGCGAAACGTGAAACGTATAACCAACCGTACAGTTGGCTAGAAACGCAGTCAAGGCGAGTGGCGGCTAACGCTTCCCGCTAGCGCGGCCGTGGTGGACGCTTCGGCCAGAGGTTGCCGGCCTCGATTGCCTTGGGCAGCACGAGCAGGCATTCGCTCTCGGTCGTCACGTTCCCCTCAGGGTCATACACGGTGGCCTTTAGCCGGCGCTTGGCGCCGTCAATGCTCTCCAGCCAGGCTCTCATTCCGACGGTGCCCAGGGGAGTGGGTCGCCGGTAATTCACCACAAGATTCACCGTCATCGCCGGCATTCCCGCAGCCGCAGCCGCTTCGGTGAAGAGCTGGTCGAGAAGCAACGCAAGAACACCGCCATGCACCAATCCCGGGGGACCCTCATACAAGGGACCGAGTTCGAGCTCGGCGTAGGCGTCCTTCTCGCCCCAGAACATTGCGTTTTCACCCAATGCGGCGGCGAACGGGTTGCGCAGTCCCAGGACGGGGTTGCCATGTTCGCGGGCGCCGCCGTCATGACCGAGTTCGAGGCCGAAGCTCGCCGCGCGGGCCCGGACGAGCAGGCGGGCGGTGATGCTTTCGATCTGGGCGGTGACCACACGCACCAGGTCGGGATCGACCTCGGTGCGCAACTGAGCCTCATTCAGCCCGCGGACCGCCTGCGTCAGTGCGCCATAGACCTCGTCCTGCTCCCGCAGGGCATCCGGGGTCAACGTGGTCGGCCGGTACACGGGCACGAGGCCGTCGTTGACCCCGTTCGAGGGCTCGGCGTTCGCGCCGCTCCGGACGTCGAGTTTCTGCGTCATCGGCTCACTCATCGGTGCATCGTAACCGACCAAGCGGTTGAGTAATCGCGTCCTGTTCAGTAATGTCCCGCACATGCCCACGGTTGTTGGAACCCGCGAATGATCCAAACCTCGTTTACGCAGCTTTTCGGCATCGACCATCCGATCACGTGTGGCGGGATGACCGGGGCCGGCACGGCCGAACTCATCTCCGCGGTCGCCAATGCCGGAGCGCTAGGGTTTCTTGCCGCCCTCACGCAACCGTCGCCCGAGGCATTGGTGAAGGAGATCGAGCGAACCCGCGATCTCACCGACCGGCCGTTCGGGGTAAACCTCACGATATTGCCGATGATCGGCAACGTGAACTACGACGAGTATCGGGCTGCGATCGTCGAATCAGGTATCAAGGTCGTCGAGACCGCAGGGGCTAACCCAGAACCACACATGGCGGACTTCAAGGCCGCTGGGATCAAGGTGATCCACAAGGCGACCAGTGTGCGCCATGCCGTGACCGCCGAACGTGTCGGCGTCGATGTGATCAGCATCGACGGCTTCGAGTGCGCCGGTCATCCCGGCGAGGACGATGTTCCCGGCCTCGTCCTCATCCCGGCCGCCACCCAGGCTCTGACGATCCCGGTCATCGCCTCAGGCGGGATAGCCGACGGCCGCGGTCTGGCTGCGGCGCTGGCTTTGGGCGCGGTGGGAGTGAACATGGGCACCCGGTTCCTCGCTACCACCGAGTCGCCGGTGCACGTCAACGTAAAGCAGCAGATCGTACGCAATACCGAGCGCGACACACTGCTTGTGTTTCGCGAGTTCCACAACACTGCCCGTGTGGTGCGCAACGCCATCTCGGAGCAGATCGTAGAGCGGAGCCGGCGGCCAGGTGCCAGCTTCGCCGACGTCGCCGAACTGGCCTCCGGCGAACGCGGCCGCACTGCGGTACTCGCGGGTGGGGACATGGATGGCGGAGTCTGGTGGGCCAGCCAAGCCCAGGGACTCATCCATGACATCGACACCTGCGCCACGGTCGTGGAGACAATCATCGCCGACGCGCAGGCGAGCATCACCCGCCTTCACGATCTGATCAAGCTCTAGGAGGGGCGACCATGGACTACGACCTGGGCGAATCGGCCGCCGCGCTGCGTGCGCGGTTGCGTCACATACTCGCCGACCTGCTGCCGGAAGGATGGGCCGGTCCATTCAAGAGCGATCCTGCCGTGCAGAAAGTGACCCGAAACGTCTGCGAACGTCTGGGTGCTGAGCGGCTTCTCACGATCAGCTGGCCGCAGGAGTATGGCGGTGCTGCCGCCAGCGAATGGGAACAGGCCGTGTTGCGCGAAGAGATGTGGGCGCATTTCGAGCCCCGAGGTGCGCAGTACATGGGGTTGAGCTGGGTGGGACCGACAATCATGCACTTCGGCACCCCGGAGCAGAAAGCGCAGCATCTTCCGCCGATCGCCAGTGGGCAGGTGATCTGGGCCCAGGGCTTCAGTGAACCGGAGTCCGGAAGTGATCTCGGTTCGCTGTCTCTGGCGGCGACGCCCGACGGTGACGGGTGGTGCCTGAACGGCCAGAAGATATGGACGTCGTATGCGAACATCGCGGACTGGTACTTCGTCGCGGCCCGCACCAGCCGAGCTGAAGGCGTCAAGACGGACGGCATTTCGATCTTCATCATCCCCATGTCGCGTACGGGCGTCACCGTGCGGCCGATCGATTCGATGATGGGAGAGCAACACCTCAACGAGGTCTTCTTCGATGACGTTCGGGTCGAGCGTGCCGAACTGCTCGGCAAACTCAATCGAGGCTGGGACGTCATCAAGTACGTGCTCGGACACGAGCGTATCGGCATCCCGCGCTACGCTCGCGACGAGCGCGTGTTGTCTGCGCTAGCTGAGGTAGACGACGTGAGCCAAGGTGCCTGCGGGGTGGCGTTCGCCCGTGCCTTGGTGCACGCGCGGACAGCGCGGTTACTGAACTATCGTGCGGTATCCGAGCGGGAGCGCGGGACACTGACCGACCTGCACGCGTCGACCGCGCGCATCGCGTCGATCCTGCTCGATCAGGAAGTCGCAGAACTCGCCCTCGACACGGTCGGGGCCGCCGCGCTGGCCCCCGATCCACGAGCTGGTGTGCTCGGCCTGATCGAAGACGTATTCCGGTACTCGCGTTCTGCGACGATCGCATCTGGAACCATCGAGGTGCAGCGCATGATCGTCGCCCGGGCCCGCATGGCGCAGGTGAGCTCGTGAACCGGGAATGGCCCGCGGCAGCGCGTGAGCTCGAGCTCGGGCTTCGCGACGCCCTCGACGATCTCGGGGCTGTGAATCTTGCTCGGGCAGCCGAAGCCGACCCGACCATCCGAGAAAAGCAGCTCAAACCGGCACTAGAAGCTCAGGGCGTTCTCGAGCTAGACCCCTTTGGCGACGAAGACGAAGCCGCCGCGGCGGTCCTGGCAGCTCGCGCCCTCGGTGCGGTGATGGCGCCCTGGCCCATCGCTGCCACCCTCGCAGCACAGCGGCTTGATGCCGACGCCCTCTATGTGGTCGATGGGGCGGTCAGGCATTTGGAGCATGCCAACCTGGCCACCTCGGCTATTGCGGTGGGATTTGACGGAGCGGGCGCGAGAATCTGCGTGTCAGGGGACAATGCGTCGGCACGACTCGATCCGTTCGGAACTCCCGTCACGCTCGGCGATCCCGCTCAGGTCGACGCGTCGGCGGTGAAGATGCGTCTCGTGCTCGACGCCTTCTACGCCAGCGGGGCCATGAATACTGCGACGAGTCTCGCGGCGCGGTACGCGCTCGATCGACGGCAGTTCGGCAAGTCGATCGGCCAGTTCGGAGAGATTCGCTGGCGCCTGGCCGACATGACGGTGGCCAATGACGGTCTCGGCGAACTCGCGGCGTTCACCTGGTACTTGCTTCGGTCCGGCACCGCGACGACAGCCGACGTGCTGGCGCTGCGCGTGGGCATGCTCGAGACGATCGATACCGTGCTGAAGAACGGTCATCAGATATTTGGCGCAATCGGCCTCTGCGAGGAACACGACCTCGTTGTGATCGACCGACACATCACCTCGCTGCGGGTCCGCCCCGCTGGCGCCACCCGTACGGCCGAACTGTTGCTCGAAGCGATCAACAAGGTGGGCTTTGACGCCATCTACCCGGTGCCGGCTCGCCGCTGACATGCGTCGCGCAATGAGAACCGGCGAACGCAGACGCCTGTCGATACCGGTGGCCAGGTCCGCGACGCGAACCAGCCAATCGATCGGATGGAGACGCGAGTAATGGTTGATACGGTCATCGCCACTCTCGCCGAGCGCGTGCGGCAGGACGCCGATGTCGACATGGTGTCGTGTGGTCAGGATTGGCGCAGTGTCGGCGACGTCTACCGGCGGGCCAGGCGTATCGCCGCGGGTCTGTTCGAGCTCGGCGTCCGCCCAGGGGAGCGTGTTGCCTCAATGATGAGCAACCGTGACGAGGCCGTCGACCTCTTCTTTGCCTGCAACTTCCTCGGCGCGATCTACGTTCCGCTCAACGTCTTTCTCAAGGGTGAGTTCCTGCGCTACCAGCTGGCCGATGCCGAGCCGCGGGTTGTCATCGCCGATCGAGCCGGACTGCCACTCATTCGGCAAGCAACGGCCGGCGAGCAGTTTCGCAACTGCCTCGTGGTGGCGCTCGATGATGGCGACGTCGGCCGGATCCACTTCGCCGAGCTCGACGTCGATGGCGAGCAGCACTGGCCCGACCCGACGTTGGACGACATCTCATGTCTTCTCTACACGTCCGGAACCACCGGCATGCCGAAAGGGTGCATCATCGGTAACGGCTACCTGGTGAACATGTGCCGGGCCCACCAGCACTTTGGCTGGTTCACCCGCGACGACACGTCTCTGTGTCCCCTGCCGCTGTACCACGGGTTCGCGCTCAGCGCCCTGATGGATGCCCTCGTCGGTGGCTGCCGGGTCGCTTTTGATCCCGAGTTCAGCGCGTCAGGTTTGCTCGACCGCGCCCGCGAGCTCGGAGCGACGCAGCTGTTCGGCGTCGGTGCGATGGCGACCGCGCTACTGGCAACGCCGACGCGGCCTGACGATCACCACCACCAGATCGATAGGGCGATCTTCATTCCACTGTCGCCGCAGATCAGAACCCAACTCGAGCGGCGCTTCGGTGTGCGCGCGATCTGTGAGGGATATGGTCAGACGGAGGTTGTGCCGGCGACAATGGGCGTCGGCGGTGACGTGACCGACACCGGACGAGCCAGTGCCGGGCGTGCCGTGCCGTGGCTTGATGTTCAGGTCCTCGACGAGGTCGGGCACGTATTGCCCGCGGGCCAGACAGGTGAGATCGTCGTCCGCCCCCGCGAACCCTATTCGATGTTCTCCGGATATTGGCGCAAGGAAGTCGAGACGCTCGCAGCCTGGCAAGACCTGTGGCACCACACGGGCGACCTCGGTTTCTTCGATGATGATTCGCGGTTGTTCTTCGTTGACCGAAAGAAGGATGCGCTGCGACGGCGCGGTGAAAACGTCTCCTCGGTCGAGCTGGAGCAGGCCATTCTGAGGCATCCGGCGGTGGTCGCTGCGGCTGCACACGCCGTGCCTGCGGGCAGCAACGAGGACGATATCAAGGTATGCCTTGTGCTCGAGGCCGACGCCGTGATTGCGCCGGCAGATCTGTTCAGGTTCTTCAGCTCAAACTTGCCTTACTACGCAGTCCCACGGTTCGTCGAGATCGTGGACGAACTACCCACCAACGCGGTGGGCCGCGTGCTGAAGCACAAACTGCGTGACCGGTGGGACTCGCCGGCAACGGTGGACCTGAAGAAGCTGGGTCTCGTTGTCGGAAGGGATGCGCGCCGATGAAGTTCACCTAGGTCAGGGCCACCCTAGGGATGCGGTGCTGAACTCAAACGTTCACGTTTGATCACGAGTCCGGTCTTATCGCGGTCCCACGTCTGTCTGGTTACTCCTTCGGCCCGCAACCGATACTTCTCGACCTTGTTCGTTGGCGTGACCGGTAGTTCGTCGACTACCCGCACGTAGCGTGGAATCATGAAGTGCGCGAGCCTCGGCTGTAAGAATCTGATCAGATCGGCCGGGTCGATGGTCGCTCCCGCAGTCGAGGTGACTACCGCCAGCACGTCATCCTCCCCGAACTCGCTGGGAACCGGGACTACGGCGGCATCACGCACATTCGGATGAGCGAGAATCTCTTTCTCCACCTCGAACGATGAGATGTTTTCGCCTCGGCGCCTGATCGCATCCTTGAGCCGGTCGACGAAGAAATAGTTGCCCTCGGCATCGCGACGCATCGCATCCCCGGTGTGGAACCAACCGTTGCGCCAGGCTCGTGCGGAAGCTTCCGGGCTGCCGAGGTACGCCGTGGACAGGGCCCAAGGCACCGCACAGCGAAGTATGACCTCGCCGGCCACACCGTCTGGAAGTTCGATGTCGTTGGAGTCGACGATTCGGGCGTCGAACTCGGGCCGCAGTCGGCCTGCGGTGCCCCTGATACGTGGGTTGACCTCGCTCACCAGCGGGGTCGAGATCTCAGTCATGTTGTAGCAGGTGATGACATCGACGCCGAAACGCCGCGTGAACTCTTCGGAGTCATTGCTCAGGGGCACCATCAATACCTGTTCCAAGGTGTGGTCCCGATCTGCCGGACCGGGTGGCTCCTTCAGCAGAAATGTCGTCATCGCACCGAGCAAGGTGCCCGACGTAATACCGAAGCGACGCACATCGCGCCAGAACGTCTGGGTGCTGAATGCCTCGAGCATCACTATCGAACCGCGGTTGAGTAGTGCGTTGTAGACAATGCCGGTGCCACTCATGTGAAACATCGGGCCGACGAGCATCAATCGATGCCCCGGTCGAGAGGGTATTCCCAGCACGCTCAGATAGTTCAACAGATAGCTAGCGATCGCGCCCTTCGACGGCCCGGTCGTACCCGAGGTGTAAATGATCGCCAGCGGATCCCAGGGCTCGATTGGACGCTCCGGGTCTTTCAACGCCAGCGGGTCACCGGAGTGGAGGACCGCGTCCGACAGCACGGTGACGCCCGAGGGCGTGTGCGTCTGAGGGCCGACAACGATCAGCGTCGTCAGCTTGTCGCGTTCGATCGAATCCAGTCGGTCAACGAGGCGGCTGTCTGCGATGAGCACCCGTGCACCCGAGTTGTTGACGACGTGTTCCAATACGCCTGCCTTGTAACCGGTATTGAACGGCGTGTAGACCGCACCCAGATAGGTGATCGAAAGGTAGGCCAGTAGCGCTGCCGGTCCGTTTGGCAGCCAAACCCCGACGATGTCGCCCTGCCCGACGCCGAGTGACTGCAGCGCGCTCGCCCACGCCCGGGTGCGCTGCAGCGTCTCTGCCCTCGACCACTGTTCGCCGGTCTGCTCCATAATCGCGAAGATCTCATTCGGAGCCTCGGCGGCTCGCTGCTCTAGTAGCCTCCGCACGACACACTCGTCCCGACCTGGTACGTCAACCATGCATTCCTCCGGTGATCATCACGAATGGCGCCGCGTCAGGCGTTGCGCCATGTCGGCGGCCGCCGTTCGAAGAAGGCGCCAATGCCCTCGGCGACGTCCTCGGTAGCGAGCAGGCGCTCGTGAGCGGCGTCCGATCGGGCCCAATCGTCGGCCTCGTCAGCGTTGAGCGTCGCGTTGACGATGGCGAGGGACTCGCGGACCGCGACCGGTGCGTTTTCGCAGACGCGCTCCGCGAGGGCAATCGCGCCTTCGAGTGCTTTCCCAGGTTCGACGAGCATATTGACGAAGCCCAGACGCTCGGCTCGCTCCGCCGTGAGGTTGTCCGTGGTGAGCAGCAATTCCCGGGCCACGTTGGCGGGCAACGCCTTGGCGACTCGGAACGCGCCCCCGAAGTCTGGCATGAGGCCGCGCCGCGCTTCCGGCAGGCCAAACGAGGCGTTGGTCGCAGCGACCACCAAGTCGCAGCACAACACCAACTCCATGCCACCACCGAGCGCAAGACCCTCGACCGCAGCGATGAGCGGTGTGCGCCGCGACCGGGTGATGATCCCAGCGATGCCGCCCCGCTCAGTTGGGGAGCCGGGACCGACAGAGAGATCCGCGCCGGCACAGAACACCTGAGTGCCACCGGTGAGCACGCCGCACCACAACTCCGGCTCGTCGTCGAGCTCATTGAGCGCAAGATCGATGCCGGCGGTGATGGAGCTATCGATGGCGTTGCGTTTCGCCTCCCTGCGTAGGGTGATGACCAAAACCCGGCCCCGGCGTTCGGTGGTTACCGTCATCGCCAGGCTGCCGTCGGTTCGCCCCAGACCTCGACGTCCGAGAGCAGGGGGTGATGACCCTTCGCTCCGGTTGGCCGTCGAATGATGGCCATTCGGCCAAAGCGAACGTTCACGTGAGCATTCTCCGAGGTCATCTGCGATATCGACAGCATGCGGTTGAAGCCAACCAGTTAGCTGGGAACGGTAGCACCGGCATCAGGCGAAGTACAGAGGCGCATGTAAGACAGTTGACACTTCGGCCGTTCGGCGACGAGGATGTCAACCGGACAGTTGGCTATGACGAGGAGGCGCAAATACCGAATGGTGGACCCGTCCACGGCACCCTCGTCAGGTGATCCGCGGCCAGTAACCCTGCGTCGGGTGCTGATCGCGAACCGGGGTGAGATTGCCATCCGGATTGCCCGGGCTTGTGGCGACCTTGGGGTGGTGGCGGTCGCCGTGTACTCACACGACGACGCAGATGCTCTTCATGTTCGGCGGGCCGACGAGGCTATGGCTCTGCCTGGGCGTGGGCCACAGGCCTATCTGGACATCGATGCGCTGATCGCAGTCGCTGGACAGATGGACTGCGATGCCGTCCACCCTGGTTACGGATTTCTGAGCGAAAGTGCGCAGTTCGCTCGGGCCTGTCGAGCGGCGGGTCTAGTCTTCATCGGCCCCGATGCATCGGCGCTGGAGCTATTCGGAGACAAGGCCCGTGCCCGCATGCTGGCGGGGGAGCAGAAGATCCCGGTCGCGGCCGGCAGCCCGGCTGACATCACCTTCGAGGATGCCGGGTTGTTCATCCAGTCTCTGCCCGCCGGCCGCAGCGCGATGTTGAAGGCAGTATCCGGCGGCGGTGGGCGCGGTATCCGTCTGATCTCGAACCTCGGCGAGCTAGCCGAGCAGTGGCCGCGCTGCCGATCGGAGGCCTTGGCCGCGTTTGGCAGCGAAGCGCTCTATATCGAGGAGTTTCTACCCTCCGCGCGCCACGTCGAAGTCCAGGTTCTGGCCGATGCGACGGGCGCGGTGAGCCACCTGTGGGACCGCGACTGCAGTATTCAGCGCCGCCACCAGAAACTGGTCGAGATCGCGCCCAGTCCGTGGCTGGGCTCCGAGTTGCGCAATGAGTTGCTGGAGGCGGCGCTCGCCCTCGCAAGGGCGTCGTCGTACTGCAACATAGGTACCTTCGAGTTTCTCATCGAACTGGGCGAAGACGGCGTGGAGACCGGCCGCTGGGTGTTCTTGGAGGCCAACCCGAGGTTGCAGGTGGAACACACCGTCACCGAGGAGGTTTGTGGCGTCGATCTGGTCCAGACGCAACTGCGGTTGGCGGCCGGTTCGACGCTGGCCCAGTTGGGGTTGACGGATCCGAACCGGCACCGACCCGAGGGCTATGCCATCGAGCTCCGGATCAACGCGGAGACGATCCAGCCCAGTGGTCGGAGCATTGCCGCAGCCGGCCGACTGCGCGCATTCGATCCGCCTTCGGGGCAAGGCATCCGACTCGAGACCCTCGGATTTCAGGGCTACGACGTCAGCCTGGCATTCGACTCTCTGCTGGCGAAGCTGATCGTGCACAGCGCCGGCGGCGGGTTCGACCAGGCGTTGAATCGGGCCTACCGGGCGCTGTGCGAGTTTCGGATCGACGGGGTGTCAACCACCGTGCCGTTGCTTCAGAATCTGCTCAAGCATCCGGCGTTGTCGGTCGGAAGGATCGACACTCGGTTTGTCGAGCGGGAGGTCGCGGCGCTGACAGCCCCAGGTGAGCATCACGCACGCTACCCGGACGTAGCGACCGGAGTCACTGACGAGCTACCCGATATCGCACAATCGGCGCCGCCGGGGACCGTGGCGATCACCAGCGATTACCCGGGAGTGCTCGTCCAGCTTGATCTCACTGAGGGCCAGTCGATTCGTCGCGGCCAATCGCTAGCAGTCGTCGAGGCAATGAAGATGGAGCAGACGCTGACAGCCGATCAGGACGGCGTAGTCGTGTCAGTCGCGGTTGCGATCGGGGACTCGATTCGCAGTGGTCAGGCCCTGGCGTATCTCGACCCGAGTTTCATCGCCGAGGTCGCAATGGACGCCGCGACGACCGAGGTGGCCGGTGCAATGGCTACCGCGCTGGAGCACCTGGCCGTGCGACGGCTCGAGCTCGACGACGTCAGTCGACCGGAGGCAGTCGCAAAAGCCGAGCGGCGTGGGACACATACGGCCCGGGAACGCGTTGAGATGTTCTGCGACCCAGGATCATTCATCGAGTTCGGAGGCCTGGTTCGCGCCGAGGGTATGGGTGACCGGGCACCGGCCGACGGGGTCATCACCGGTACCGCTGCGGTGGACGGTCGGCCCGTGGTTCTGATTGTGCAGGACTTCTCTGTGTTCGGTGGAAGCGTCGGCCATCTCGGTGGTGCCAAGATGAGCCGGGCGATCGATCTCGCTCTGCTGTATGGGCACCCCCTGGTCATGTTGCTGGACGGCGGAGGACACCGGATCCAGGACGGCCAGCGCTCGCGGGCTTACGCACAGGCTGGTAACACGTTCAATCAGATCGCCCGGCTGTCCGGCTTCGCACCGATTGTGGCGGGCCTGCTTGGCCCTGGGTTCGCCGCTAACACCAACTTCAGTGGGATGGCCGACTTCGTCGTCATGCGTCGTAAACACGCGACGATGGGAATCGCCGGACCCGCGCTGGTCGCGGCGGCGACTGGAGAGGTGATCAGCTCCGAGGAACTCGGCGGGGTCGACCGCCAGGTCGATCGCCAGGGTCTGGCCGACCTTGCGGTGGACACTGAAGAGGAGGTGTTTGCCGCCATCCGATCGTTTCTTTCCTACCTGCCGGATAATGCCGGCCTGCCGACACCAAGCCGGCGACCGCTCGATTCCGATGACGACCAGCAGCGCGCCGAAGTTCTGCCCGGGCTGGTTCCGGTCAATACCCGTCACGCCTATGACGTCCGTCCGGTGATCGAGGCAATCGCCGACCTGGACAGCGTCTTCGAAATCAAACCCAAGTACGCACAGAACCTGGTTACTGCCTTCGTACGCATCGGCGGCGAATCGGTTGGCTTACTCGCCAATCAGGCCCTATATGCCGGTGGGCAGCTGGACGCCGCCGCCTGCGAGAAAGCCGCGCATTTTATTGCCCTCTGTGATGCTTTCGGGGTGCCGCTCGTCCTTCTGATGGACGTCCCGGGATTCTTGGTCGGGCCGGAAGCCGAGCGGACCACGCTCGGGCGACGGAGCGCTCGCATGCTATTCGAGCTGGGCCACGCGACCGTCCCCCGCATCTCCGTCGTGCTGCGTAAAGGGTATGGCTTGGGCTACATCGCGATGGCTGGTGGCAACAGTTTCGAAGCCGACGCGTGCCTGGCGTGGCCCACAGCCGAGATTTGCGCGATGTCGGTCGAAGGTTCTGTTGATGTCGCTTACCGCCGCGATTATGAAAGCGCCCCGTACCCGCGCGCCCGTAGGGCGGAGATCATTGCCTCGATCCGCGAGCAGGTCGGTCCTCTGCAGGCCGCGGAGGGGTTCGGCATCGATGATCTGATCGACCCCCGCGAAACCCGATCGCGGATCAAGGACATTCTGCGTCGGGCTCCACGGCGGCGAACGAGTCGGCAACCGCCCAAGTACCGATCGATATCGCCGATCTGATCCAGCTCGAATCACCGGGCGAGGCCGGAGGTTTTTCGATTCCGGATGCCAGGCGTGACCACGACTCTCTTGGAGGAACGAATGACTGGGCTACCCGAGATTTCCGAACGCACGCTACAGGCAGCCTGGGCCCGTGCCCTCGAGGACCGCCCAGAGGCAATCGCCCACGTCGACGGCTCGGATGAGTGGACGTTTGCCCAGAGCTACGCCCGGATCGGCCGTTTGGCCGGTGGCATCGAGAGCCTTGGGGTCGGTCATCAGCACCCTGTCGCCCTGCTTCTGGATAATTCTGTCGACTTCGTTCACCTCTGGATGGCGCTTGGCCTTGGCGGGCAAATCGAGGTCCCGATCAGCACGGCCTACAAGTATCAGTTCCTCACGCACGTGCTCAACGACTCCGGCGCGCAGACCCTGGTGATCGAAGACGCTTACGTGGGCCGGCTTCTGCAGGTTGCGGCAGATCTGAAGTACCTGCAGACGGTCGTCATCCACGGCGATCCGAGCGCCGCCGACCTGCTTCGCGGATCGTACCGAGTCCTGCACTTCAGTGAGCTCGAAGAACATGGAGTTCGCGATCCGGTGCCCGGCAACCCAGCTGCCCTACTGGCCTACATGTACACGTCTGGCACGACCGGCGCGTCGAAGGGTGTCATGTGTTCACACGCGCATGCATACACCTACGCCTCGCGCGAGGACGACACGGATCCGCGACCGCGCCCTGGCGATCGTGTCCTGCTGACCCTTCCGATGTTCCATATCGGCGGCCAATGGTCGTGGGTCTATCAAGCGTTGATCCAGCAGGCCACTTGTGTGATCGAGACTGGCTTCTCGGTCTCGAAGTTCTGGGCGATCGTGAGAGAACAGAAAATCACGGTCACGGGCCTGCTCGGAAGCATGGCCGAACTGCTGTGGCAACGTCCAGCGGCGGCCGACGACGCCGACAACCCGCTTGAGATCGCCGTGATGGCTCCGATGCCGAGCGACCGCGCGGGGTTCTGCAAGAGGTTCCAAGTGCAAGCCTCCACCGCGTATGGCATGAGCGAGATCGGGAGGGTCATGGATGGGCCGGTCGGCAGCGTGGTCGGCACCGAGGCTGGATTCCGGCGGGATTGCTACGAGCTGCGGCTCGTCGATGAACGGGGAACGGACATGCCGATCGGACAGAGCGGAGAGCTATGGGTCCGTCCGGTTGAGCCGCTGACAGTCATGTCGGGCTACCTCAACCGACCCGAGAGCAACGCCGAAATGATGGTCGACGGCTGGTTGCACACCGGCGATGTACTTCGCTGTGACGAGACCGGACGGTACTACTTCGTCGATCGAGTCAAGGATGCCCTGCGTCGCCGTGGCGAAAATGTGTCCAGCTTTGAGGTCGAGAGCGTCATCAACCAACACCCGGCTGTCTTGGAGAGCGCGGTCGTGGCCGTTCGCTCGCAGCTCACCGAGGACGAGATACGCGCCATCATCGTGCTGCGCGAGGGGTATGAGTTCGACCCGGAGCAACTTACGGGATTCCTCATCGAGCGCCTGCCCTACTTCATGGTTCCCCGCTACCTCGAGACGGCATCGTCGCTGCCACGGACCCCTACTCAGAAGGTACGGAAGTTCGAGTTGCGCACTAGTGAGCTCGGTCCCGACGTCTGGGACCGGGAGGCGGCCGGCATCCGGTTGCGGAGCAGAAGTTGAGCGGCGGTCCCATTCGGCGGCTGCTGATCGCCAACCGCGGCGAGATCGCGGTTCGGATCATCGGCACGGCCGCAGCACTTGGCATCGAGACGGTCGCGATCTATTCGACCGACGACGCCGCTAGTGCGCACGTCGCTCGTGCGGACGCTGCGGTCGCTCTCAATCGGGTTGGGCCGGGTGCTTACCTCGACGTCGCCGCCGTCGTTACGGCAGCGAAAGAGACCGGTTGTGATGCCGTGCATCCGGGCTACGGATTCCTGGCTGAGCGGGCGGAGTTTGCGGCCGCGTGCGCGGCCGAGAGAAGTCGCTTCGTCGGTCCGTCGCCCGCCGCGCTTGAGCTGTTCGGGGACAAGGTGCTGGCGCGCGAACGGGCCAACTTGTTGAGCGTCCCAGTGCTACCGGCGACGTCGGGTGAGCTTCGCCTGTCCGACGCGCTCGCGTTCCGTGCCGGTCTCGGAACCGACGCGGAGGTGATGGTGAAGGCGATCGCCGGTGGCGGGGGGCGCGGAATGCGCCGGGTCAGCGCGGCCGACGATCTGGAGCAGGCATTGCGCGAAGCTGAGGCGGAGGCGCAAGCAGGCTTCGGCGACGGCCGGCTGTACCTCGAGCAGGCGTTGACGAGCGCACGGCATATCGAGGTCCAAGTCGCCGGGGACGAGCGCGGGCAGGTCTCAGTGTTGGGTGATCGGGATTGCAGCCTGCAGCGACGGCGGCAGAAGCTCATCGAGATCGCGCCGGCTCCGGCGCTCGCCAACGAGTTGCGGCGCCGACTGCATGAGAGCGCCCGCGCTTTGATCTCTTCGGGTGAGTATGCCGGCCTGGCCACCGTGGAGTTCTTGGTTGACGGATCGGCCTTTTATTTCCTCGAGGTCAACCCCCGGATCCAAGTCGAGCACACAGTGACCGAGGAGGTCACCGGTCTGGATCTCGTCGAGCTGTCACTGCGCATCGCGGCTGGCGAGGGTCTGGATGCCTGCGCATTGGACCTACCGTCGCGCCAACGCGGCGTATCGATCCAAGCTCGGGTGAATGCGGAGACGATGACGGTTGACGGCGCGGTACGGCCGTCGGTAGGAATTCTGCGTGCCTTCCGACCACCGACCGGGCGCGGCGTTCGGGTCGACACCCACGGCTACGTCGGCTGGGAGGTTGGCCCGCGTTTCGATTCGCTGTTGGCCAAGGTGATCGTCCGCGACGCGAGCCCCGAGCGGGCGGCGCGCCTGCTGATCCAGGCGTTGGCTGAATTCGAAGTCGTCGGAGTGGACACCAATCTGCACCTTCTCCGGCAACTGGCAACGAATCTGGACCTGCTCACCGGAGGGGCCGATACGAGATTTGTCGACACTCATCTGCTGAGTCTGCTGCCGGATCCGATCGTGACCGAGGTCAGTGTCGATGACTACGGACCGGCCGAGGCAATCGCTGCGCCAGTCGCCGGCGTCGTGGTCAGCGTGGCTGCGACACCGGGATCGAGTATCTCGGCTGGAACTCCGCTCATAGTGCTCGAGGCCATGAAAATGGAGCACGTCGTCTACGCCGAGCACCCAGGCACGGTCGACGAGGTCTCGGTGACCCAGGGGGCCGTCGTAGACGCCGGTGACGTCCTCATGCGGGTCACGGTTGCGTCGACGGCAGGTTCGGAGGCCGCCGACGATCCCTCGCCGAGCGAGGAGACGGCAACGATTCGCCAAGATCTGGCCGAAGTACGTCGACGGCATGCGCTCACCCAGGACGACGCCCGCCCGGAGGCGATTGGACGGCGACACGCCGCCGGGCGACGTACTGCTCGCGAAAATATCCGGGATCTGTGCGATCCGGGCAGTTTCGTCGAGTATGGGGCTCTAGCGGTGGCCGCGCAGCGGCATCGGCGCACGCTCGACGAGCTAATCCGGCGAACACCGGCCGACGGCCTGATCACTGGAATCGCAAAAGTCGGAGGTCGGTCCACCGTCGTCATGTCTTACGACTACACAGTCATGGCCGGCACGCAGGGCAAGCAGAATCACCGTAAGACTGAACGCATGCTGCAGATCGCTGCCGAGCGTCGGCTGCCAGTCGTGATCTTCGCCGAGGGCGGCGGCGGCCGGCCTGGTGACAACGACGGCGACAACACGGCGTCCTTGGACTCGCCGTCGTTCCGCAAAGCCGCAGAACTGGCCGGAAAGGTGCCCATGGTGGCGGTCGTCTCCGGCTTCTGCTTCGCCGGCAACGCCGCGTTGGCCGGAGTCTGCGATGTGATCATCGCGACCGAGGCGAGCAGCCTTGGCATGGGGGGACCGGCAATGATCGAGGGTGCCGGACTCGGACGGGTCGATCCAGCCGATGTCGGGCCGATGCCGGTGCAATATCGCAACGGAGTCGTCGATGTCCTGGTCGCCGATGATCCGGCCGCGGTTGCGATGGCGCGGCGCTACCTCAGCTACTTTGCCGCGTCGGAGGCGGATGCGTCGTTCGATGATCAACGGTCGCTCCGTTCGATCGTGCCTGAACGCCGAGTGCGGGTCTACGACGTGCGCCGAGTAATTCACGGTCTGGCTGACGCCGGAAGCGTGATGGAGTTGCGCGCCGGCTATGGCCAATCGGTGATCACCGCGCTCGTGCGGTTAGGCGGCCACACTGCGGCCGTGATCGCCAACAATCCCATGCAGCTTGGCGGGGCGATCGACGCAGACGGGGCCGACAAGGCAGTCCGCTTCTGGCAGCTATGCGAAAGCCACCGGGTGCCCGTCCTATCGCTTTGCGATACGCCCGGGTTCATGGTCGGACCGGCCGCCGAGCAGTCCGCGGCGGTACGACGCTTCGGCGCGATGTTCGCTACGGGCGCCCGGTTGACCGTTCCGCTCTGCCTTGTCGTCCTGCGCAAGAGCTACGGCCTGGGCGCGATGGCGATGGCCGGCGGTGACTTCAAGAAGCCGCTGATCTCGTTGGCGTGGCCGACGGGTGAGATGGGGGGGATGGGTTTGGAAGGTGCCGTGCGCCTTGGCTTTCGAGCCGAACTTGACGCCATCAGGGACCCGGCCGTCCGAGAACAGCGATATCAGGAACTCGTGGCCGAGCACTACGAACTAGGCAAGGCGTTGACCGTGGCCACCGCATTCAGTCTCGACGACGTGATCGATCCGGCCGAAACTCGCGATCTACTGATCAGCATCTTCGCGACGGGCGGCGCCGGGTGAACAGTGCGTCGCCGCCGCGATGACCTTCGTGCCGCTAAACGGCGCCGGGCGCGCGGAGTTGCGCAATCTTGCGGAAGTCCCAGCTGGCGATCTTGCGTGGGCGAATCCTCAACCAGGCATGCGCACCGTCGTACTGCATATCGTCGGTTCCGCTGTATTTGCGCGAGAAGCTAGCCTCGGCCGCCGTCAGTCGAGGATCCGGGCGTCCTTCGCGGGGTGCCTCACCGATCTGCTCAGCGGTACCGATGATCTCTACACCGCGCAGTTCCAGGTAGTCGGTTCCGGCGTCGATGACAGCACTCACGCGAGGATCGCGTTGTACATCGGCCCAACGTTGCGAGCGGGTCAGCGAGTAGAGCCACAGGAACTCGGTGTCCCAGGTGAACCACAGCGGCGCGGCGTGCGGACCGTCAAGTCCGATTGTGGCCACCCGGCATGTGCGCTCAAGGGTGAGAAACTCGTCGCGTTCCAAGGGCGACATCGCCAGCGAGCGGTTGCGGCGCTGACTGCGAATCTCGGTCATATGGGCTCCTGAAGAGGGCTCGGGTCTCACCCGAAGGGTTTGCGAAAGGGTTTCGTTCAGCTAGTCTACCCAACTATACGGTTGGGAAAGGAGTAAAGCCATGCTGCAGGGCAATACGGTCGATGCGGTTCTTCGCGAGCGACTGGCCGCCGACCCGGACTCCCCGTTCGTATCGTTCGGGTCCGATTGGTTCTCGCTCCGGGACCTCGATGAGCGCAGCGATCGACTCGCCACCGGACTGGCTCGCTTGGGTGTGCGCCGCGGCGACCACGTCGCGTCAATCCTCCCGAACCGGGTCGAGACGATCGACCTGCTCTTCGCCGTCGCCAAGCTCGGAGCCGTCCAGGTTCCGCTGAACTACTGGATCAAGGGCGACTTCCTCGAGTACCAGCTTGTCGACTCCGGCGCCAAGTTCCTGATCGCGGACGGGCCTGGGTATGAGGCCGCAGCCGGTCTGCTGAATCTCACGGACGTGCAGCAGGTGGTGCACGTCGGACGGGCCGTGCCGAACACGGTGCCGTACGCCGATCTGCTGACCGAGCGAGGGACTTTCACCAGCGAGGCCCGGCCCTCCGACCTGCTGGCGATCATGTACACCTCGGGCACGACTGCAGCGGCCAAAGGCTGCATGCTGAGCACCGGCTACTACGTGACGGTCGGTCGGGCGTACGGCGCGCGCAACTGGGTCGTGCCCGGTGATCGCATGTATACCGCGCACCCGCTGTTCCATTCGAGCGGGCAGATGGTGTCGTTCATGAGTGTGCTCGTCAACGATGCCTCGATCTGCTTCGCGCCCGAGTTCCACGCCTCCACCTACATCGCGGACGCCGTCGCGGCGGAGGCGACGATGCTCGAGGGTGTGGGCGTTATGGGCAACATGATCCTGGCCCAGCCGCCTCAGCCGGTCGACGGGGCACATCCCTTCCGGCTCGCGGTCTGGGTACCGATGTCGGTCGAGAACCAGGCGGAGTTTGAACGCCGCTTCAACACCCCGGTGATCTCGGAGGGTTACGGGCAGACCGAGTGCGTCCCGATAACAAACAGCGATCCCTACGGCGTGCGCGATCGTACGACGTCAGGGCAGGTGTCGCCGATGCTGGATGTCAGCGTCGTCGATGAACACGATGAGCCGGTGCCTCACGGTGTGGCGGGGGAACTCGTGGTACGTCCGCGGGTGCCGCAGGCGATGTTCAGCGGCTACTGGAAGAAGCCCGACGTCACCGCTGACGCCTGGCGAAATCTGTGGCACCACACGGGCGACTTCGGGTTCGTCGACGCCCAGGGCGTCATCACTTTTGTCGACCGCAAGAAGGACATGGTCCGCAGACGCGGTGAGAACGTCTCGGCGCTCGCACTGGAACAGGTGATCCGACAGCATCCGGCGATCGACGACGTCGCTGTGTGTGGAGTACCGGCCGCGGTCGGAGACGACGACATCAAGGCCACGCTCGTTCTGGCGGGCGGCGCGACGTTGACCGCGCCGGAGTTCTTCGCGTTCGTCCGTGACGAGCTTCCCTACTTCGCCATACCCCGCTATGTCGACATCCGTGGTGCCCTGCCCGTCAACGCGCTCGGACGAGTAATGAAGCACGTGCTGCGCGACGAAGGTGTCACCACCGCCACCTGGGATTTGGAGAGTGAGGGACTTGTGCTAACCCGTCAGGAACGACACGCTGCGCAGACGACAACGTGACCGATTACGTGATCGGTGAGCCCATCGCCGTCGGGTCGGAGCAGTCCCGTGACGTCGTTGTCGAGCGGCACGGCGCTGCATTGCTGATCCGGCTCAGCCGCACCGCACGATTCAACGCGATCGGCGGGACGATGCTGCGCGACCTCATCGATGCCTTCGAACAGGCCGCACAGGACGACGACGTGCGCGTCGTGGTGACGACGGGCGCAGGCGGGTCCTTCTGCGTCGGCGCTGACGTCGCGGACTTCCCCCGGGTGGCGCATCTGCCGGCCCGCGAGCTACTGGTCAGCGACCTCATCGGCGGCGAGAAGGGCCTGCCGGCCCTGTCGGCCGGGCAGGTGGACCGCGAGGAGTTGGGAAATGCCGGCCGGGTTGCGCTGCGGTTGTGGTCCCTGGAGAAGCCCACCATCGCCGCGGTGAACGGCCCCGCCGTCGGTGGCGGCTTCGCGCTGGCACTGCTGCACGATCTGCGTCTGTGTTCCTCCTCGGCCCAGTTCGGGACGGGGTTCCTCACTGCTGGCCTGGCGCCTGAGATGGGGACGAGCGTGTTGCTGCCAAACCTCGTCGGGGGCGCGGCGGCGACCGAACTCCTCTACACCGGCCGGATGTTGGATGCCGCGGCGGCGCAGCGGATGGGCATCGTTTCGGAGGTGATCGGCGACGACGAGCTTCTCGATCGAGCACTGGAGCTTGCCACGCGGATAGCCACGTACCCGGCGCTGGCCGCCCAACTCACGAAGCGGCTGCTCCGGCGGGCGATGGGAGACACCCTCGAGGCGCAGCTTCGGGCCGAGTACTCGGCGCAGGTCTCGCTCTTCGACGACCCTGGCACCCGGTCCGCTCTGGACCGGCTCACCCAACGTGTGAAGGGCGGTAAGCGCGGATGAGTCACTCAGCTCCGGCGAGGATCCAGCCTGAGAGCGGCGAGATCCTGGGTCGCTGGCAGGATCTGATGCCATCGCAGGAGCGGGCTGAATTGTCCGCCTCAGCGAGCCGTCACTTCGGCGAGCGGTTCGGTCCGGATGTGCTGAGGGCCGCGTTCGACGTCGCGGCGTCGGACGGCTCCGGTTGGGGCAGCGTCGTTTCCCATGGATACGCCGCGATCGGAATGCCGGAGGAATTCGGCGGTATCGGTTCGTTGGTCGACCTGGTGGCGGTGCTAGAGGAATCCGGGCGGGCACTGCTGTCGGTGCCGCTACTGGCGACCACGTTGGCCTGGCAGACGCGGGTCGCCTTTGGTTCCCGCGTCGACGTCGAGTCGGGGAAAGCTGAGGCGCTGGGCGTCGTCGATGTCTCGGGCACCACGATCGCGGCCCTCGACGGAAACGTGGCCGACCGGGTCGTCGTCGTCCGGCCGTGCGGTACCGGAGCCGAGCTGCATCAGATCGACCCGTCCCAGTCCCCACCGCACACCGTGTACGACCAGACCGATCCGGGCCGCCCCCTCGCCGTCTTCGCAGCCGGGGGGACGGTGATAGCGACCAGCGACCGTAGCGTGGATCAGGTCCTCGCACCGGCCCGAGTGCTGCTGGCGGCCGATCTCATCGGCGTGGCTGTGGGCGCTCTCGACCGGTCGATCAGTCACGCGTTGGTACGCCAACAGTTCGCTCGCCCGATCGGTGAGTTTCAGGCGATCAAGCACAGACTCGCCGACGTGTACGTCGGCATCGAGCGTGCGCGATCGCTGACCCGGGCCGCGGCCGTCGCAATCGGTGCAGCGGAGACGGCCACCGAGGTGGACGACGGCACGGTCTTGTCGTTGCTCGCCAAGGCGGCGGCCGGAGAGGTGGCCCTGGATGCGACAGCGGCATTCGTCCAGGTCCTCGGCGCGATGGGATTGACCTTCGAGGCCGACGCGCACCTGTTCTTCCGGAGGGCGCAGCAGAGCGTCCCGTTCCTCGGTTCCCCGGCGGTCGGGTATGCGCGGGCAGCCACACTGACGGCCGCCGGGAGCAAGCATGAGTACTGACCTGATCGACGAGTTCGTGGCATTCCTCGAGAGTTTTCTGCCGTCGGACTACGAGCTGCGGTATCGCGATTACCGCAAGGATGAGGCGCTGCGCTCGGAGTATCAAGTGGCGGCGTTCGAGGCCGGATGGCTCATGCCGGAGTGGGAGCCCGAGTTGGGCGGTCATGGCCTGGCCCGCTCCGACGCCCTGGCCATCCGCATCGAGGGTGCCCGGCGCCATGCTCCGCGCATCCTCAACATTCAGGGGGCAGGGGTGGTCGCGCCGGCGCTGAGGCAGTTCGGCAGCGACGAGCAGAAGCAACGTCTGCTTCGGCCGCTGTTGCGCGGCGAGGAGTGGTGGGCGCTTGGAATGTCCGAGCCCGGCTCAGGTTCCGACCTTGCCTCGCTGCGCACGAGCGCGCTACTGGACGGCGACCACTTCGTCGTCAACGGTCAGAAGATCTGGACGACCCAGGCTCACGAGTCGCGCTGGTGCACCCTGTATGTGCGTACCGATCCCAGTGCGTCCGTCCACGCCGGCATTTCGTGTTTGATCCTCGACCTGACGTCGCCCGGCGTGGAGATCCGGCCGATCCGCCGGGCGGCTGATTCGGTGGACGCGTTCTGCGAGGTGTTCCTCGACGAGGTGCGCATTCCCGAACAGAACCTGCTCGGCCCCTTGAACGGCGGCTGGGGGGTTGCCACGCAGAGCCTGGAACATGAGCGGGACATGATCTGGATCTACAACTGGATCGACGTCGAACGCGCGCTGGAACCTGTGCTGCCCGGTGCGGTCGCCGATTCGCATCTCGCGGTTCGGGCGGGTCGATTGCTGGCCGACTCAGCGGCGATCCGGTTCACGGGGCTGCGAACGGTCCTCGGGCGTATGCAGGAGCGTCCGACGCCGGAATTCTTCATCCTCAAGTTGCTGGGCTCGGAGACCGTACAACGTGCGACCCAGCTGGCTCTGGACGTGCGCGGACTCGATGCGTTCGCGGATCCCGACCTGTTCGACGACCGGGTCGAATCATTGGGGGCGACGATCTACGGCGGGACCTCGGAGATTCAGCGGAACCTCATCGCCGAGCGGGTGCTCGGCCTGCCCCGACAACGGCGTTGACCGGCGCGGCCGAGCGGGGATCAGCGGCTCAGGACGCCGTGGAGCACGAACTCGGTGATCTCGCGGACCAGAGCCTTACGGGACTGCCGGTTCGCCCCGCGGTACCAGACCGGAACGTAGGAGAGGATGCCGATGATCGAGTACATCACCACGGTGGGGTCCTGCTCGCGGAACTCGCCCGACCGGACCCCCGCGCGAAGCACCTGACGCTCAAAACGTTCGAAGCGATCGATCCGCCCCTGCAACGACTCCACCTGCTCCTTTTCCAGATTGCTCCGGATCCAGGGAAGCTCCTGGAAGAAGACGACGAGGTCATCGGCCTTGGTCGACACCATGTCGACCTGCAGCTCGACCAGGGCACGGATGCGCTCGGTGGGCGTGGCATCGGCCGGAATCCGGTCGAGCAATTCCATGGTCGCGTCGAGCTGGTCGGAGAGGAGCTCGTAGAGAATCGCGCTCTTGGACGGGTAGTAGTGGTACAGCGTGCCCTTGTTGAGCCCGACCTCGTCTGCGATCAAGTCCATGGTCGCCGAGTCGTAGCCATGAATGCGGATCAAGCGGGCGGCGGTGGCGCGGACTTCGTCGCGGCGAGACGGCCTCGGCATGCTCGTCCTTTCCTCAGAGTTGAGCGTAGCCTACCCGCTATTGGGGATCACCATGCAAGTCACACTGAAGAAATGTAGGGGAAATCTATGGGCGAGTCGCCTTTGGTTGCAACGCGCGAGGGATCGATTCTGCTGGTTCGGCTGAATAGGCCGGAGCAGTTGAACGCACTTGACTGGGACCTGTGTGCCCAGCTTCACCGACTCTGGATCGAGACGGCCGCCGATCGCGAAGTTCGGGTCGTCGTGCTGACCGGTGCCGGGCGTGGATTCTGCGCTGGCGCCGACGTCGGCGATCTCGCTGGTGAGCGGCGTGCGCGTGGCGCCGGTGTGGATGACGAGCTCGCATTTCTGCCCGGCGATCACCTGTCCGTCCCGGTGATCGTCGCCGTGAACGGAGTCTGCGCCGGCGGTGGCCTGCACTTCGTCGCCGACGCGGACATCGCGATCGCCGCTGACCAGGCGTCCTTTCTCGATCCACACGTCTCCGTCGGGCAGGTCAGCGCGCTCGAGCCGGTGTCGCTCGCGCTGCGCGTCCCGCTGCCGCAGATCGCACGACTTGCGCTGCTGGGGCGGTCCGAGCGGTGGAGCGCCGAGCACGCTCTCGCTGTGGGGCTGGTCACGGAGGTAGTGCCCCCGGAGCGCCTGGTCGAGCGGGCCATGGAGCTGGCAAACGTGATTGCCGCGAACTCGCCGGCCGCGGTGGCGGCCACGCGGCACGCGCTGCGTTCGGTGCAGCGTCGACTACTGCATGACGAGCTGGAACAGGGATGGATCGCGGTACAGCAGCACTGGACGCACCCGGACTGCGTCGAGGGACCAACCGCATTCGCTGAGCGACGCCCACCGGCGTGGCAGCTGTGAGATGAGCTCCCAGCCAAAACTTAACCGAACAACCGGTTGACTACGACGGGTCCGGGCTCTAGCGTCAGGCACATGATTGCAGCGCTTGGTGCAGAGCAGATGGAGTTCCTGGCCGACCTCCGCCGGTATCTCGACTCTCTTGACCCTGAACTAATATCGGCCACCAGAGCCGAGAACATTGACGACCCGATGCAGCCCCGCGAGAATGGGCGGCGCTTTCTGAAGCAGATCGCCAGTGACGGCTGGCTGGGGATCTCGTGGCCGGTGGAGTACGGCGGCCAGGGGCGCACGGCCATCGAACAGTGGCTGTTCGCCGAGGAACTCTACGATCGTCGCCTGCCCAACGGCCTACTTACCCTCAACTCCATCGGCCCGACGCTGATGCTGCTCGGCAGTGCCGACCAGAAGGCCGAGTTCCTCCCTCGCATCCGTGCTGCCGAGCTCGAGTTCGCGATCGGCTACACCGAACCCGACGCCGGTAGCGACCTGGCGGCGCTACGAACCCGCGCGGTCAGGGACGGCGACGAGTACGTCATAAACGGGCAGAAGATCTTCACCACTGGCGCCTCAGTGGCGACGCACCTGTGGCTGGCGGCGCGCACCGGTACCCAGGAGTCGCGGCACAAAGGCGTCAGTGTGTTCATCGTTGCGATGGACACGCCGGGGATCTCCATTACGCCGATCATCACCCAGGGCGGGGAGCGGACAAATACGGTCTTCCTCGACGACGTGCGTGTGCCGATCAGCGGGCGTGTAGGTGAGGAGAACGCCGGCTGGGGAGCGATCGTCTCGGCACTGAACTTCGAGCGCATGTTCTATCACAACGAACCGCGCTGGGAGCTGCGACAGCTCATCGGGTGGGCCACGGACGAAGGCCTTCTCGAGGGTGACTCGCCGGAGTCGCTCGAATTGCAATCGGTTGCCGGCGAGTTGGCCGTCGACGTGGAGATCTGCCGGCTGTTCGCGCTGCGCGGCGCGAAGATTCTCGCTTCCGGACGAGTCCCGTACGCCGAGGCGTCGGTCAACAAGATCTGGTGGGGAGAACTTCGCCAGCGCATCTGCAATACCGGCCTGGATCTGATCGGCGAGGCAGGCACGATCGCCGACTCCTCGGAGTACGCCCCGGCTCACGGACATCTCGAACATGGGCTGCGCTCGTCGCCGGTGTGGCGATTCGGAGGCGGCACGAACGAGATTCAACTAGACATCATTGCGACTCAAGGATTGGGCATGCCTCGATGAGCGACACCGACCTGACCGAGAACGAGTCCCTGCTCGCGCAGTCGGCCCGTGACTGCTTCTCCGACTTCGTCGACAACACCTACCTCAACGAGCAGCAACAGTCGGAGGATGGCTTCGAAGTCGGCCGTTGGAAGCAGATGGTTGATCTCGGTTGGACCGGGATCAACCTTGCCGAGGGAGTGGGCGGCGCCGGCGGCACGCTGGCCGAGGCTGGCGTCGTGGCTCGTGAGTATGGATACGCCGCGTTCGCCTCGCCACTGTTGCCGACGATGCGTGCCGCGACGGCGTTGGGCACGCTGAACGACGGGCGCTTCGACGAGGTATTGACACGTATCGCCGACGGTTCGGCTGCGTCGATCATCGCCCCGCCGGACCGCACCCTGCGTGCTGAGGCGCTCTCCGGCGGGGGTTACCGGCTCTCCGGAACGCCGACGCTGGTCGAGTGGTTTCACGCGAGTACCGACGTCGTCCTGTGTGTGCCATTGGCGGACTCCGACCGCTGGCTGATGGCCACACTCAACCGCGACCAGCTCGACACCTATGGCGAGGCAGTACCGAGCATCGACAACGAGCGCATAGCCCGTCTCGATCTCGACGGTTTCGAGTTGTCAGCATCAGCACTGACGCGAGAAGAGAGCGCCGAAGCCTGTGGGTATGCATTGGCCCGCGCGAACCTGCTGCGCGCCAGCGCGATGGTCGGGGGGGCCCAGGCTGTGGTGGACAGGAGCGCGCAGTATGCCCTGGTGCGAGAGCAGTTCGGTCAGAAGATCGGTAGTTTCCAGGCGATCCGCCATCATTTGGCCCGGATGGTAATCGCCACCGACGCGGCCCGCCTGGTGACGGATGACGCGCTCACCCGTGCGACGGTCGACGCTGCGGAGACGGCGATCGCTGAAGTGGCGCTCTTCGTCGCGGGACGCTCCTACGTCGAGGTGGTCCTCACCGGCGCCGAGGTGCATGCCGGTGTGGGGACCACGGTGGAGCACATCATGCACCACCACTACACCCGTGCCAAGGCGATGCAGCTACGCGCCGGCAAGCGGGCAAACCGGCTTCGCGAGATCCACGCGGCGCTGACCGTGCGCCACGAGGGAAGCATCTGGTGACGCTCAACGCCGGACGTGTCGCCGTCGTCACCGGCGGTGGCCGCGGGCTCGGGCGAGCAGCCGCGCTGCGGCTAGCCGGTGAGGGCGCTGACGTCGCTGTGTTGGCTCGCTCCGCTGACGAAATAGACAAGGTTGCCTACGAGGTCGAGGCATGTGGTGTGCGCAGTCTGGCTGTAACGGTCGACGTAGCCTCGGCGGACGACGTCGAGGAGGCCTGCAGCCGGATCGAGAAGGAGTTGGGTGGTGTAGACATCCTGGTCAACAACGCCGGCAACATGCTCTACAAGCCACTCGTGCCGCTGCCCGGTCTCGAGACATTCGCGCCCGGGTTTGACCTTCCAACAACCGACGCGGAGTTCGAAGCAGTCCTCGACGTGCATCTATTCGGCGCGGTGCGGATGCTGCGGGCGTTCGGTCCGGGGATGCTCGAGCGCCGGCACGGGCGAGTCGTAAACGTCGTCTCGAACGTCGTTCGGCGTACGGTGCCATTCTGTCTGAGCTACGACACCGCCAAGGGCGCCCTGGTTCAGCTGACGAGGTCGTTGGCGCGCGAATGGGGGCCGTACGGCGTTACCGTCAATGCCATCGCGGCCGGGCACTTCCACACCTCGATGAGCGCCGCACAGTTCGAGAACGACTCAATATATAAGAAGATGGTGAAGCGCATACCCGTGAAGCGGGGCGGCGACCTCGAGGAGTTCGCTGCGCTGGTGGCGTACCTGAGTGGCGAAGAAACCGGGTTCGTCACGGGTGAGACGATTGGCATCGACGGCGGCGAGACGCTCTAGCGCGGTGTTGCGTCCTTTCACTGCTGGTCGGGGCGCAACGCGAGGTAGAGGGCGGTGGCCTCCGCGCACAGCCGCTCGCCGTCGCGCAGTTCACCGCGCAGCCAGCGCTTTCGTCCGTCGATCTCGTCGGCGTGTAGGTGCAGCCTCACCGGCTGGTTGATCGGGGTGATGCTGCGAAAGTCGATGGTCAGCGAGGCGGTTCGTGACCGGGTGGTGTCGTCGAGGTCGGCCAGCATGCCGAACCCGTCGTCGAAGGCGAGGGCAACGGCGCCACCATGGGCTGCGCTGTTGTTGCCGGAGTGGAACGGGCCGAACACAGTCTCAAACAGAATCTCAGTGCGACTCCAGGAGATCAACCGCAACGGTGGGCTGAGTGTTTGGCCGCGACCGGGGACGTTGAGCAACTTTCCCCAGAGTTGATCGTCGTTGGCGACCGCATGCGCCCCGAGCGCATCCAGAGCCTGCGAAATGTGCTCACGCACGGTCTCGACCACCGCAGACGGTGGGGCGGTCGACGCGACGGCGTGCTGCAGTCGGCGCAGATCGCCGACCAGGTCGGGCCACGCCGGCGCTGAGCGCTCGAGCGCCTGTTCGCACCACGCACGCCAGTAATCACCAAACGGGAACGGCTTGGAGGGGTCCGCCACCTCGGTCTGCTTCATCTCGCTCCGCACCCTCTCAGTCATGAAAGTTGTTTCCGATACGCACTTGCGCAGGACGTACTCAACCATATAGTTGAGTAAATGTCGCTGCCCGGTGACCACGGACGGAGTGCAATGGATCTCGCATTGAGCGCGGATCAGGTCGAGATCGCCGAGACGTTCTCGGACCTGTTCGCCAAAGAGTCGACGACGGAACGTACCCGCCTCGCCGAGGAAGCTGGCTTCGATCTCGCGCTGTGGAAGACGGTGGCCGGCGTCGGACTACTGGGTATCGCGGTCCCGGAAGACCGCGGCGGAAGTGGACAGGGGTTTCTCGAGTTCGGGCTGGTGGCTGAGGCCGCCGGACGGCAGCTCGCTTGTATCCCGCTGGTCGAGTCGGCGGTCGCGCTCCACGAGCTCGCCGGTGCTGCCGAAGTGGCGCACCTTCTGGAGCGGGCGCTGACGGGCTCGCCGATCGTGGTGGTCGCGCCACGCCCGGCCGAGGATGGCGTTGCCCGTATGGTGCCGGGCGGCGCGGTCGCGGACGCTGTCCTCGCACTCGATGATGACGAACTCGTCCTGGTCGAGAGCGCTCCGGGCGTCGCGATCAATGAACTCGGCTTCGTCGCCGCTGCTGACCGCCCCGTGCGCGGCGACGAAGCCGTCCGACACGTCCTGGCCAGCGGTAGCCAGGCCAGTGCCCGCTGGTCGAGCGTGCTGGGGCGTTGGCGGCTCGGTGCCGCATCGGCTGCTGCGGGACTGGCGCATCAGGCGCTGGAGAGTGCCGCGGGCTACGCCAAGCACCGCCGTCAGTTCGGTGTGCCGATCGGCTCATTCCAAGCCATCTCGCACTCGCTGGCCGAGGTCGCCATGGCCGCCGACGGGGCGCTCCTGCTGGCCCGGGAGGCGGCCTGGCGACATGACATGGGCCTCGACTCATGGCGGCTGCAGGCGGCGACCGCCTACGCCTTTGCCACCGAGACCGCGGTGACGGCCGCGGCAGCCTGCCTGCACGTGCACGGCGGCTACGGCTTCACCCTGGAGTACAACGCCCAGCTGTACCTGCGGCGGGCCAAAGCAATGATGCTGCTCGGCGGTGACCCGGAACAGGTCTGGGAAGAGGTCGGCATCGCGACAGTTGGGGGAGGATTCTGATGGATTTCGCGCTGGACGTGCGGACCGAGCAGTTGCGCGCCGAGGTGCGGCAAATGATCCGCGAACACCTCACGCCCGCCGTGGCCGAACGAGTCGCCGCCACCGGCGGCAGCCGACACGACCCGCAATTCCATGCCGAAATGGCCCGTCGTGGTTGGATCACCCCGAACTGGCCTGAGCGTGAAGGCGGATTGGGCTGGGACCGAGGCGACTTGGACGTGATGCATGAGGAGTTCGTGGTCGCCGGAGCGCCGGTCATGGGCGTCGCACTGACCCGGATCGTGGCCGAGACGCTGCGCCGGGTCGGTACTGAGGAGCAGAAGCAGCGGATCCTGGGGCCGGTGCGAGCCGGAGAGTTGGTCATGTGTCTCGGTTATACCGAGCCGGAGGCCGGTTCTGACCTGGCGTCGGTGCGCACCGCCGCGACCAAGGTCGAGGGAGGCTGGGTGATCACCGGGCAGAAGATCTTCACGACCCTTGCCGACCAGGCTGACTACGTATGGCTGCTTGCCCGCACCGACCCGCAGGCCCCAAGACATGCCGGGATGACGATCTTCCTAGTCCCGACGAACGCCCCGGGCTTCTCGTTGGCACCGGTGCACACACTGAGCGGCGAACGGACGAACATTACGTACTACTCGGAGGTCTTCGTCGACGACACGGCGCTCGTCGGCCAGCCGGGAGATGGGTGGCGGATCGTCAGTCTTGCGCTGGCCTTTGAACGCGGTGGTGAGTTCACCGGGCTGCTCCGCCGACTCGTCGAGTCGACCACTGAATGGCTGCGTGAAGCCGGCCCGGTCGTGACGGCCAGGGCTGCCCGGCGGTTGGGACGCGCGATCGCCGAGGCCGAGGTGTCGCGTCTGCTCGGTGCTCAGGCCTCAGCGGCGCGCAGTGCCGGAGACGGCGGATACGTCCAAGGAGCCATGGCGAAGGTGTACGCGACGCAATCCCTGCAGCGCACCACCAGTTCGCTACTCGATGCCACTGGGGAAGCCGGGATGCTGAACCCGGGCTCGGCCGCCGCGCCGGGCGCGGGGGATATCCAACTGCTGTACCGCGAGTCGCAGATCGCCACGATCTACGGCGGGTCCAACGAGGTGCTCAAGACCGTGATTGCGCAAGGCCGACTGGGTCTGCCGCGCGCGACGCGCGCCTGACGATGACGGCGTTTACCAACTGATCGGTTGACTTCGTTTCGCGCGCGTCTTAGTCTCCGGTTGCGAACAATCGCACGCGCGTGGAGGTCTTGGTGGTCGCAGAAAACGAGTACGACTGGAACCTGGCGGACGTTTGGGAGGCAGTCGCCGGCGTCCTGCCGGACGCGCCGGCACAGATACACGGTGCCCGCGCGTTCACGTGGTCGCAGTTCGAGCAACGCGCCAATGGCCTGGCCAGCTCACTGCTTGACGGTGGGGCGAGCCGGAACGACCGACTCGCGATCTTCCTGCGTAACAGTCCGGAATATCTTGAAGCCTCGCATGCCGCGTTGAAGATCGGCATACCGGCGGTCAACACGAACTACCGCTATGGCAGTGACGAACTGCGCTATCTCTGGGACGACGCCGATGTCACCACCGTCGTGTTTCATGGTTCATTCACCGACCAGGTCGCTGCGGTGCGTGACAAGACGCCGAAGATACGCACTTGGATCCACGTGGACGACGGCACTGAGGCCTGTCCGGCCTGGGCCGTCCCCTACGAGCAGACCCTGGTGGCCACCAGCGACGTGGTGCGTTCGTCGTGGGGCAGGCATGGCAGTGACTTGTTCCTGCTCTACACGGGCGGGACGACCGGTCTACCCAAGGGCGTCATGTGGCGCAGCCTGGACTTTCTCGAGCAGACGAACGCTGTCTCCAAGATCAACTACTCCCTGGAACGGGGCCCAGCGGGTATCGCAGACGTGCTTGCCGCGCCGGGCCGGGTCCACGTCTCGGCCAGCCCGTACATGCACGGAACCGGCCTGTTCGGTGCGTTCATAACGATGCACGAGGGCGGCACGTGCATCTCGCTCACCAGCCCCGGCTTCGACGCGATCGAATTGCTCGACGTGATCGACCGTTACCGGGTGTCGGCGTTGTCCATGACGGGCGAGGTCTTTGCTCGGCGGATTCTCGACGCGCTGGACGCTGAGCCGGGGCGCTGGGATGTCTCGTCGATGCGTGAGGTGTTGAACTCCGGCGCCATGCTCAGTGAGGCCTCCAAGCGTGACCTTCTCGACAACTGGCCGGAGGTGACCCTGCTAGACGGGTTCTCCTCCTCGGAAAGCTTCGGTCTGGGCTGGTCGGTGGCAACCAAGGGGAACATTCCCGCGACCGGTCGATTCACCCCCGGCGCGACCGTGTCGGTGCTCGATGACGAGGGCAAGCCGGTCCGGCCCGGATCAGACGCGCCCGGTCGGCTGGCCATCGCCGGTCGGGTGCCGCTCGGGTACTACAAGGACACGGCCAAGTCCGAAGGCACCTTCGTCGACATCGACGGTGTCTTGTATGCGCTGCCCGGCGACAGAGCGACGGTGAACCTCGACGGCACGATCCAGTTGGTCGGGCGCGACTCACTGTGCATCAACTCCGGTGGTGAGAAGATATTCACCGAGGAGGTCGAGTCGGTAATCCTCGACCATGAACTCGTGACTGACGTGCTGGTGGTCGGTCTACCCGACCCGGTATGGGGTCAGCTGGTCACCGCCGTGGTGAGCACCCGAGCCGGCAGCACGCTGACGCAAGACGAGGTGGTGGCCCACGTGAAGACGCGCCTGGCTGGATTCAAGGCACCGAAGCACCTCGTGCTGGTGCCCACAGTGCCGCGCGCTCCGAACGGCAAACCCGATTACGACGCGGCCCGCGCGCTCGTGCAGGCGAGTCGCGCCGCTGTCGCAGGGATGGCGGGGCAGTGAGCGTCACACTCGCCCGCGCCGATGGCATCGCACGCATCACCATCGACAACCCCGGCCGTCGCAATGCGCTGACCCCCGCCGATTTCGCGACACTCCGTGACCTGCTCGGCGAGGTCGCGGATACCCCCGGCGACCGCGTGCTGATCGTCGCCGGTGCCGGCGGAACGTTCTGCGCCGGAGCGGATCTGTCGGATGGCCCTCCCGAGTCCTCGGTGATCGCGGCGATGCGCCCCATCCATGAGACGGCCCGCGCGCTACACCGGCTGCCCCAGCCGGTGATCGCGGCGGTCGAGGGGCATGCCGTCGGAGCCGGGATGAGCCTCGCCCTCGGCTGCGACATCGTCCTGGCCTCGACCTCGGCGAAGTTCAGCCAGATCTTCGTCAAGCGCGGTCTGTCACCCGACTTCGGCAGTTCCTGGTTGCTGCCGCGGCTGGTAGGAGTTCACATGGCCAAACGACTGGCGCTGCTCGGTGACATCATCGATGCCCAAGAGGCGTTGCGATTGGGCATCGTCGCTGAAGTAAGTGAACCCGATGACTTCCAGCAGACCGTGGACCGATGGGCCGGTCGGCTGGCGGAGGGCCCGCCGATGGCGATGGCATTCACCAAGCAGTTGATCGATCAGTCGTTCTCGACGAGCTTCGACGACGCCCTCGATGCGGAGGCGGCGGTCGCCGCCGTGAACAGTGTGTCCGAGGACGCCACCGAGGCGTTCAAGGCCTTCGCCGAAAAGCGCACGCCGACCTTCAAGGGACGCTGACGGGCGTTCAACTATTCGGTAGCGCTACCGCGTCGTTCGGGATCGTCCAGTTGCTGGTGTCGAGGACCTCGCCGATGTGGGCAGCGATATCCTCCGGGGTGGCGTCCGGGTTGGTGTAACCGGCGGTCTCTCCGATGAAGTCGCGGGCAAACCGTCCAGCGGTGGCGAAGATGATCTCGCCGCTGAGGCTGCATGATTCGTGCACCAGGTAGGCCACAGCCGGCGCGACCTTGTCAGGCGACATGGCCGCGTGCAGGTTGTCAGGAAGCATCGCGGCGGTCATGGCGGTGGCCGCCCCCGGGGAGAGGATGTTGACCCCGATCCCGTACTTGGCGCCTTCGATGGCCAAGGTGCGTCCCAGGCCCACCATGGCCGCCTTCGCGGACGCGTAGTTGGCCTGTCCGGGGTTGCCGAAGAGGCCGGCGACCGAGGTTGTCACGAGCACCCGGCCATACTGCTGCTCACGTAGATGGCCCCAGGCGGCCCGGGTCAGCTGCAGAGCTCCGTGCAGGTGAACGGCGAAAACATCATTGATCTCTTCGTCCGACATCTTTCCGAATGACCTGTCGCGCAGGATGCCCGCGTTGTTGATCACGATGTCGACCCGGCCATAGGCGTCCAAGGCGGTCTGGACGAGCGCCGCCCCGGCGCCGGGATCGGCGATCGAGGCGTTGTGTGCGACCGCGTCGCCGCCGGCGGCCACGATGTCGGCGACCGTCCGTGCCGCCGGCGTGGTGCTCTGGCCGTCGTCGAGGTCTATCTTGACATCGATGTCGTTGACGACGACCTTGGCGCCCCTCGACGCGAGCAGGCTCGAGTAGGCGCGGCCGAGGCCACCTCCTCCGCCGGTGATGATGGCGACGCGGCCGTCGAAACGAAGTTGCTCGGTCAAGGTTCTACCTCCGGATTCGGTGCCGCGTGGACAGCGGCGATGCAACTATAGCCAACCGTGCAGTTGGTTTGCTAGCGTTTGAACTGTGAAAGATGCAGTCATCATCGACGCCGTCCGTACGCCCCGAGGTAAGGGAAAGCCCGGAGGTGCGCTGAGCGCGATCCACCCGCAGGAGCTGCTGGGTGGAGTATTCCAGGAACTCGGGAAGCGGTCCGGCGTGGATCCCGCCGAAGTCGATGACGTTTTCACCGGCTGCGCGAACGCGATCGGCGATCACGGCGACAACATCGGACGATTGGCCGTGCTCGCCGCGGGCTGGCCGGCTGAGGTGTCGGGGCTGACGCTCAACCGGATGTGCGGTTCCGGCCAGCAGGCGGTGAACCTGGCTGCAGCCCTCATCGAGGCCAGACAGGCAGAGATCGTCGTGGCGTCCGGGGTCGAGATGATGTCGCGCTACCCGGCGGCCGACCGCGCGACCCTGGACGGCGGCAACGAGTTGCTTCGACAGCGGCACCCGATCGTGCCGCAGGGAATCTCCGCCGACCTCATTGCGAGCCTCGAGGGCTTCTCCCGCGAGGACGTCGATGCCTACGCGGTCGAATCGCAGCGCCGCGCCGCTGTCGCGATCGGCGAGGGACGCTTCGATCGGTCGATGGTGCCGGTCGTCGGCCCGGACGGCGCCGTGGTACTCGACCACGAGGAACTGCCGCGGGCGAGCGGGTTGGCCGATCTGGCCAGGCTGAAGGCGTCGTTCACGACACTGGGTACCGTCACCCTTGACGGCTACGATGCTCCGTTCGATGAGATGGCCCGGCGGGTTTACCCGCGGGTAACCGAGGTCGACCACGTACACCATGCCGGCAACTCCTCTGGCCTCGCGGACGGAGCCTCGGCGATCCTGCTCAGCAGCGCGGGCTCGGCCCGGGCGCACGGTTGGAGGCCGCGGGCGCGCGTCGTCGCCACCGCGGTTGCCGGCGCGGAGCCGGTGATCATGCTGACTGCCCCCGGACCCGCCGCCCGCAAGGTGTTGACCCGGGCTGGCATGACCGTCGGCGACATCGATCTCTTCGAGGTGAACGAGGCCTTCGCGTCGGTCGTGCTGAAGTTCCTGGGGGATCTGAACGTCGAACAGGAGAAAGTCAACGTCAACGGCGGCGCGATCGCCCTCGGCCACCCCATTGGTGCGAGCGGCCCGCTGCTGCTCGCAACTGTGCTCGACGAGCTTGAGCGCCGCGACCTGTCGACCGGCCTGGTTACCATGTGCACCGGCGGCGGTATGGCCACCGCCACGATCATCGAGCGAGTGTGAACCGGCCCATGTCCGACGTAACCCGACCCCTTACCGTCGCCGAGGCGGCCGCGGTGCTTACCTCGCCCGGAGCGCGCTACGAACTCGAAGACGTGGTCGTGGATGGCCGCTCGCTGCGGCGGTACAAGAACGCGCCCAGGCATATGCGGGACATCTTCGTCGCGACGGGGGTGTATGCCGACCGTGATGCCATCGTCTACCAGGACGAGCGCCTGACCTACGGTCAGCTCTACGTGTGCGTCGGCGAGCTCGCTTGGGCGATGCGGGAGCGGTTCGGGATCTCCCGTGGCGACCGGGTCGCGCTACTGATGCGCAACTTGCCCGAGTACATCGTGGCATTCTGGGCCGCCCAGGTGCTCGGCGCGATCGCCGTTCCGCTGAACGCCTGGTGGTCGGAGTCGGAGCTGCGCACCGGCCTGGACAACGCCGAACCGCAGCTGCTGATCGTCGACGGCGAGCGATTCGAGCGCCTCGGCGAGGCGCTCGAGGACCTGGGCGTGCCCCAGGTGATAGTGACGCGCCACGAGGGCGAGCTGCCGGCGGGCGTGCTCGACTGGGAGCAGGCCCTCGCCGCCGGCGCGGGTTACGACGGCCTGCCCCCCGCACCCGAGCTGTCCTCGGACGATCCGGCGACCATCATCTACACCTCCGGCACAACGGGACATCCGAAGGGCGCCGTCGCGACGTCGCGCAACCATCTCGCGTTGATCATGACAGCTGGCTACCAGTCCGAATTGGCGGCTCTGACTGCGTCGCGGCCGCCCGCAGCGCGGCCCACGGCACAGCCCACTCTGCTCAACACGTTGCCGATGTTCCACATCGGCGGGATCTCCTCGCTTTACTGTTCCGCGGCGGGCGGAGTGAAGCAGGTCTTGATGTACAAGTGGGACTCGGAGGACGCGCTGCGGCTGTTCGCCGACGAGGAGGTTACCAACATCTCGGCGGTCCCTACGGTGCTGCGCCGGCTGCTTGAAGCGGCCGCCGCCAGTGGCCAGCGGTTGGAGACGCTAAGTGGTGCCGGCGTCGGCGGCGGGCCTGGTGCGGGTGAACTCGCCGATGCCCTGGCCGCGGCAATCGGCCCCGATTCACTCATCAATCACGGGTACGGCCTGACCGAGACGACGTCGTCGGTGACTCAGCACATCGGCTCGTCTTACTTCGCCCGGCCGGCCAGCGCGGGCCCAGCGGTGCCGGGCGCCGAGGTCCGCATCGTCAACGAGAATCGGGAAGCCGGGCTCGGCGAGCCGGGTGAGATCTGGGTACGCGGCCCGCAGGTGATCTCTGAATACTGGCGCAACCCCGAGGCGACGGCCGAGTCCATGGTCCACGGCTGGTTCCGTACCGGCGACGTCGGCGCGCTCGACGCGGATCACTACCTCACCATCCTGGACCGGGAGAAGGATGTGGTCATCCGGGGCGGCGAAAACGTGTACTCCGTCGAGGTGGAGACCGTGATCGCCTCTCACCCGGACGTCGCCGACGTGGCCGTGGTTGGCCTGCCGGATCCCGATCTGGGCGAGATCGTCGCCGCCGTGGTCGTGCCACGGGACGGCCTGACCCTCAACGAAGCCGAATTGCGGGCCAAGGTCGCCAGCAGCGTGGCGACGTTCAAGGTCCCGACTGTGTGGTGGATCCGACCGGAACCGTTGCCCCGCAATGCGACGGCCAAGGTGCTCAAGCATGAGCTGCGCCGTACTTTCCCCAGGGTGTGACGGATTCCCGTCAGTTACCGGCGAGCAGGTCGCCCGCGATCCCGAGCCAGGTCCCGGCCGCGATCCCGAACTTGGTGATATCTGTGTCATCGTTCATCACGCCTGACTGGTAGCGCTTGGCCGCGCGCAACCCCGTGCCGGCCAACCGCCAGCAGGCGAAGGCATGGTAGTAGCCCACCTGGTCCAGATCGGTATCGGTGAGCGACACGTACCGGTCGAGGGCCGCTCCCAGCGAGATTGAGCCGGCCGACCCAGTCGGCATGCGGGCACCCAGGACGGCTTCGGCCGGGGGGTTCCAGAAGGCCGCCAACAGCCCCAGATCGGCCAGCGGGTCGCCGAGGGTGACGAGCTCCCAGTCGAGGAGTGCCCGCACCTCTCCGTCATCGCCGACGATTGCGTTGCCGAGCCGGTAGTCACCGTGCACGATCCGCGGTGCGGTGTCCTCGGGCTGTCGCCTGCGCAGAGTCTCTCCGAGCGAGTTCATCAGCTCGACCTGCTTCTCGGTTTCGGGGATACGCGCCTCGTTGGCCACCGATAGCCAGCGCCGCATTTGCCGACTCAGGTAGTTCGCGCGCGGCCCGAGGTCACCCAGTCCGACCTCGTCCGGGTCGACCCGGTGCAGTGTGGCGAGGGTGTCGACGATGTTCATCGTCGCCGAGTTCAGCGCATCGGGTGACAGCAGGGTTCGAGCCTTCTGCTCGTCGTCGATGACGTACCCCTCGACAAAATCGGTGATGTGGCACGGGAGGCCCAGCGGGCTGTCAGCCGTTCCGGTGTAGCGCACCCGCGGAACGGGTACCGGCGTAGCCGCCAGGGCCGCCATTGCGCGGGCTTCGCGACCGGTGTCGTGTGCGCCGCCAGAGTGGTTGCCGGACGGCGGGTGCCGCAGCACCCACACATGACCGGCGATGTCGGTGACGCGGTAGGTCAGCATGCTGTAGCCGCCGGCGATTCGTGAGAACGTGAACGGTCCGACGGCGTCGGGAAGGATGTCGGCCAGCCAGGCCGTGATCCCCGCGGGCACGGCCTCATCGAGAGTCAGGGAGGTCATCGCCCCGCCACTATGACTTCGGCATTCAGAACCGAGGCGTCGTCGCGTTGCGGCACACTGCTGATCAGCGTGATCTTGTTGCCCTCCCGCCATGCCTTCGTGCGGATCGTCTCGCCGGGCAGCACGATGCCGGTGAAGATGCCCTCATATACCCGGACACCGTCGGCGTTGCCGTCGAGGAGGTGTGTGACCGCCGCTTTCAGCACGATGCCGTACGTGGCCAGGCCGTGCAGAATGGGTCGCTCAAAGCCAACCCTCCTGGCGAACTCAGGATCGCTGTGCAGTGGATTTCGGTCCCCCAGCAGGCGGTACAGCAGTGCCTGCTGGGGGAGGGTCTCCGTGTCGAACACCGCATCGGGGGAACGTTCGGGGGCGGTGATACTCAGTGTGGTCCCGCGATCTCCGCCGAAGCCGCCTTCACCTCTGGCGAAGATCCGCATCGTCGAGGTCCACAGGTGGCCGCCGTCGCCGTCGGTGACATCGGTCGCCAGCTCGATCACGGCAGCTGAGCCCTTGTCCTGGATCGCCGCGATGTGCGTCGAGGCGACGCCCTCGGCCGAGGTCGGTAGTGGGGCGTTGATCTCGATGCGCTGGCTTCCGTGCAGGATCTTCGACAGGTTTATGTCGATCCCCGGCCAGTCCAGGCCCGGAGGCTGCGTCTCGCGCAGCGAAGGCGCGACGACGGCGAACGTCGGAAGGACCTGCAGGTGCGGTTCCGTCGCATAGCTCAGCTGTCGGGCATCCGTCGGCGGGTTGCCGTAGCCGATCGCCAGCTGGTACAGCAGGACGTCGTCGGGCCGCCAGTGCACATCGAGCTGGCGAGGAATCGAGGGCAGCGCCCGGGTGAGATCGATCGGCACGTGATACCTGCTTCGGGAGTCGAGCTGTGGAGGTGCGAACCGCAGCCGGCCCAGACCTCATACGTAGCAATGCTGTCGACGAGACCGTACCCGACTACTCGGTTGGTATCGTGTCAAGGCGGCCGGTGTCCGTCAAGTAGTCGTGATGAATCGGACGGACCGGGACAACCAGATGATGGGATGGAGGCATCGATGGCTCAACTGGTTCGGCGCCTGGGTATGACGCTGCCGTTCGGCGACGACCGACTCGACGTGCTGCCGGCGGTGCTGGCCAAGCTCGCAGCCGCTGGATACTCCGACGCCTGGACGAGCGAATTGGCCGCAACCGACGCCTTCGCGCCACTATTGGTCTCCGCCCTGTCGCAGCCCCAATTGCAGCTGGGCACCTCTATCGCCGGGGTCTTCTCGCGTAGCCCTGCATTGCTGGCCATGAACGCTCTCGCCGTTGCCGAACTGAGCCCGCATCCCGTCCACGTCGGCGTCGGGGCATCGAGTAAGACGATGGTAGAGGGCTGGCACGGCGCGCAGTTCGTCAAACCATTCGAGAGGGTCCGCGACACTGTGCGATTCCTGCGTTTGGCCTTCACCGGCGAACGGGTCAGCTACCGAGGCGATACGTTCTCGATCGACGGATTCCGCCTAGACCGTGCTCCCGAACGGCGCCCACGCGTGCTGGTGGCGGCGTTGCGCGAGCGAATGCTCAGGCTGGCCGGACAGGAGGCCGACGGCGTCATCCTCAACTGGCTCAGCCCAGCCGACGTCGCGCGGGTTGTGCCGTACGTGCTCGATCACAATCCGGGCGGCGACGTCGTGGCCCGGCTGTTCGTCGTCGCCGGCGATGACGTCGCGTTCGCCCGCGACGCGGCCCGGCGGCACGTCACGGCGTACCTGAACACCGGCGTATACGCGGCGTATCAGCAGTGGCTCGGCCGCGGACCGGCGCTGGAGGCGATGTGGCAGGCATGGCGGGCCGGTGACCGCGCGGCCGCGCTCGCCGCCGTTCCCGAATCGGTGGTCGACGAGTTGTTCATCACCGGCGACGCGGATGCGGTGTGGAGCCGTACCCGTGAGTACGTCGCGGCCGGCGTCACCGTGCCGGTGCTGTCGATCGGCGGTCCGCGGGACGTCGCCTGGGAGCTCGCGATCCAGCTCGGTCAGCGGTTCGCGGCCGAGTCAGCCGCGGTCCCGCAATGAGGCGATGAGGCCGGCGGCCAGCGCCTGTTCGCGCCGGTCGGCGGCGTCGCCGAACTGATCGCGGGTCAGGTCGAAGAGCGCCCGCACCTCGCCCGACGGGGCGGCGCTGGTGGCGGCGATAGCTGAGGCCAGCTCGATCGCCCGTGGCAGTAGTTGCTCGTGCGGCAGCAGTTCGTTGAGCAGCCCGATGCGCAGTGCCGTCGGCGCGTCGACGACGGTGCCGGCAAGCGAGATCTGCCGGGCCCAGGCCTGGCCGACCGCCTCCGGAAGCCGAGTACTCATGCCCCAAGCCGGTGTGAAACCGAGCCGGGCGTGGGTGTCGGCGAAGCTCGCACGCTCGCTGCCAATCCGGAAGTCGCAGGCCAAGCAGAGTTCGAGGCCGCCGGTGATCGCAGCCCCGTTCACCGCCCCGATCAGCGGTACCGGAGTGTGCCGGAAGGTGTGAATCGCCTCGGCGGGGAAGTCGTCGCCCGCTGCGATGCCGGCCAAGTCGACACCCGCGCAGAACGCCGGGTCGGCACCGGTCAGGACGATGGCCCGTGTCTCGCCGGCGGCGGCTGCGTCCTTGATCGCATCGCTGAGATCCAGCAGGAGGGCCCGCGAGATCGCGTTCTTCTTCGCGGGCCGGTTCAGCGTCAGTACGACTACGCCGGGCGCAGGGCGCTCCGACAGGACCAGATCGCTCATCGCCGGGTGCTCCTTGGTTGACGGATTCGCAGACCGGAGCGAGTATAACCAACCGACCAGTTAGTAATTGGAGCGGCGCTGACTCAGGCCTGACGATGAAGGACCATCATGGACGAGAGCTCGTTGTTGACCGAATCGGTCGGGCAGATCCTGCTCCGGCAGGCGAAAACCCGTGGTGACGCCACTGCGCTGGCCTGGATGGACCGTGGCCCGGGCGGCGGTGACGGTGACGGCGGCGGTGACGGCATCCTGCGGCGCATGACCTATGGCCGACTGGCGGCCGCGGTGAACGCCGTCGCGCATCAGCTCGACCATCTGCCTCGCGGGGAGCGGGTGGTGGTCTGGGGCGCGAATTCGGTCGAGTGGGTCCTGGTCGAGTACGCCTGCGCCGCGCGCGGGCTTGTGCTGGTGGCGTACAACACCGCCTGGACCGACGCGGAGGCCAGCTCGGCAACCGAGCTGGTCGAACCAGCCCTCGTCTTCGCAGGCTCCGGGGGGCGCGCAGCGCCATTGCTGGAGCGGGCCGAGAGGCTGCCGGGAGCTCCACCGGTCCGCGCTCTGGCCGACTTGAGTCCACTGGTCGACGGCTCGGTCGCAGCGGCCTCGGACGCGTTTCTCGATGTGGCGCCGGGTGAGCCCTTCCTGATCCAGTTCACCTCGGGGACGACTGGCCGGGCCAAGGGCGCCGTCCTGACCCATCGGGCGGCCGTCAACAGTGCTTTCCTGCGGCTGCGGCCGACGACGTCGAGCGCGGATGTGACGCTGAACAGCGTGCCGTTCCACCACGTTGGCGGATCGGTGTTCGTGCTGCTCGGCGCGTTGACGACCGGCAGCGCCCTCGTGGTTACCGACTCGTTCAACGCCGAGGAGTCGGTGCGTCTGCTCACCGCTGCTCAGGTCACGCAGCTCGGTGGGGTGCCGACCATGGTCGAGCGCGTCCTGGACCGCCCGGACGCGGCGGCGGCCGTCAGCGGGCTGCGGATGGTTGCGCTGGGCGGCACCGACATCAGCCCGGCCCTCGTCCGCCGCATACGCGACGAGGTCGGGGCGGTGGTCATGGTTACCTACGGCCAGTCCGAGTGCCCGTTGATCTCGAACACCGCGGCCACCGACGCGCCCGAGCGGGTGGCTACGACCGCCGGACAGTCCGCCGAAGAGACCGAGATCTGCATCGTCGATGCCCGCACCGGAGAGGAGGTGCCGGTCGGCGAAACCGGGGAGATTCTAGTGCGCTCGCCCATGGTCATGGAGGGCTACTTCCGCATGCCTGAGCAGACTGCGCAGACGCTGCGCGCCGATGGTCTGTTGCGTACGGGCGATCTCGGATCGTTCGACGCCGACGGCTATCTGACCATCCGGGGCCGGCTGCGGGAGGTGATCATCCGCGGCGGCGAGAACATCTACCCGGCCGAGGTTGAGGCCGCGCTCGGGGAGCACCCCGATGTCCTCGCCTGTGCGGTGGTCGGGCTCGACGATCCGCACTTGGGCGAGCAGGTGGCCGCGAGCGTCGTCACCGTCGGCGACCGGGATCCCGCTGAGCTCGAAGCGTTCCTGGCCGATCGAGTGGCGCACTTCAAGATCCCCAGAACCTGGCGATTCGTGGCCGAACTGCCGGTGACGGCGTCTGGGAAAGTCCGTCGGACCGCCGTCCGAGATTCGATGCAATCGAGCATTAAACCCGTGTGACGCTTGACATAGTCGACCTGAATGTGAGTGGCTGTACCCAACCAACTGGTCAGGTAAAGGATGAACGACCTATGACTGCGCTATCTGACGTCAGCCGCACCGGCGGCCTCGGCGAACATCGTGCCGACGAGGTGCTCGCTGCACGTGACCTATGCATCGGCTACGGCGATCTCACGGTCGCCCGCGACCTCAATCTGCAGGTGAATCGGGGCGAGCTGGTAGCACTGATGGGGGCCAACGGGGCCGGAAAGACAACGCTCGTCCAGACGCTGGTCGGCTTGTTGAAGCCCGTCTCGGGCCACGTCGCCATGTACGGCGAGCAGACCAGCCAACCGCTGCACAAGCGCAGTCGCCAAGGCCTGTCGTTCGTCGCTGACGACCGCTCGATCATCCCGGGGCTCACGGCCCGCGACAACCTGCGCATCGCGGCGGTGTCAGATACCCAGGCCGCGGCGGACTTCCCCGTCCTGGCGCCGTTGCTCAAGCGCCGAGCAGGCCTGCTCTCCGGCGGTGAACAGCAACTGTTGACCGTCTACCGGGCTCTGTCGCGCGGCGCCCAGATCGTCGTGATCGACGAGCTGTCCCAGGGTTTGGCCCCTCAAGTCGTCGACCGGATCTGCGGGATGCTGCGCCAGGCCACCGAAAACGGCACGGCGGTAGTTGTCGTCGAGCAGACCCTGCGTCGCGCGCTCGCGATCTCCGATCGCTTCGCCGTACTGCACGGTGGGTCGATCGCTCTGACCGGTCAGTCGGCCGAGTACCGCAACCACCAATCCGACATCGAGCACCTGTACCTGCGAACGGCCCAGTGAAAGGCTGACATGAACTTCTTCCTTTATCTGATCCTCGGGCTCGGTGCCGGTGCGGTCTACGGGCTGCTGGCACAGGGGATCATCGTCATCTACCGCACGTCCCGGGTGCTCAACTTTGCCCAGGGCGCGATCGCGATGGCCAGTGCGTACACCTTCGTGAACCTCTCCATCACCCACGGCTGGCCGTCATGGGTGGCCCTGATCGTCACGACGTTGCTTGCGGCCGTGCTCGGTGTGTTGGTCCAGCTGCTGGTGATGGGCCCGATGCATCAGGCCTCGCCGCTGGCTCGGGTCTCGGCCACGCTCGGTCTGCTGATCACGCTGGAGTCGGCGATCTCGCTGCACTACGGGACGGAGGGCACGATCGTTCGGAGCTTCCTGCCCAATGGGGCGGTCCACCTCTGGCATGATGCCAGTGTCGGCGCGGACCGGCTCATTCTGGTCGGCATCGGCGCCGTCGTGACCGCGATCCTCTGGCTGGTCTACCACCTCACCCAGTTGGGCCGTTTGACCACGGGTGTATCGCAGAACCCGGTCGCGGTAGCCAGCCTCGGTCACTCACCGGCGCGGTTGGCCATGGTGAACTGGGCGATCGGCTGCGGCCTCGCCGGATTCTGTGGTTGCCTGGTCGTACCGTTGACCGGCCTGCAGATCTCCACCCTGACGATGCTCGTCGTCCCTGCCCTGGCGGCAGCCATCGCCGGCAACTTCGTGTCGTTCCCCGGTACTTTTGCGGCGGGTCTGGCCATCGGTGCCGCCGAGTCGATTGTGCAGAACTACGTGCACACGCCGGGCTGGCCGGAGGCTGTGCCCTTCATCGCGATCGTCGTGCTCTGTGTCGTACGCGGAGGCAGCCTGCCGACCCGTGACACGATGTTGGAGCGGCTGCCCAAGGTCGGCAGCGCCCGATTCGGGCGCACCGGCATAGTGACCGTGTGCGTCCTTGCCTTCGTGTTCGTCAACGTCGGTCCGCAGTCCTGGATCGCTCCGGTGGAGACTACGGCGCTGATCGCGCTGATCGGACTCTCGATCGTGGTGGTGATGGGCTTTGCGGGTCAACTCAACCTCGCCCCGTACGCGCTCGCCGGGATCTCCTGCCTGCTGGCCGCTCACGTCGCCGAATCGTGGGGTTGGTCCCTGGTGCCATGCCTGCTCGTCGGCGCTGTGGCGGCGGTGCCGGTCGGACTGCTCGTCGCCATGCCCGCCCTACGCACCCGCGGCGCCAATCTCGCCGCGGCCACCCTGGGCCTCGGCGTGGTCGTTCAGGACCTGATCTTCAGCAACTCCGACTACACCGGTGGCTTCACCGGAATGACCACCGGAACGCCGAACTTGTTCGGATGGTCGCTGGACTCGGATCTGCACCCGGCCCGCTATGCCAGCCTGGTGATCGTCGTACTGCTGGTGGCGGGCATCGCCGTCGTCAACATCCGACGCAGCTCCTCAGGGCGCCGGCTTCTGGCCGTACGCGGGAACGAGCGAGCCGCCGCGTCGCTTGGCATAAGTGTGTGGGGTGCCAAGCTCTACGCGTTCTCGGTCTCGGCCTTTCTCGCCGGCGCCTACGGTGTGCTGAGCCAGTTCCAGACCGGCACCGTCACGTTCCTGACGTTCTCTCCGCTGGCGTCGCTGCTGCTGGTGGGCTCCGTTGTCCTCGGCGCGGTCGGCTATGCCAGCGGCGCCTTTGTCGCGGGGATCATCGCCACCGGCGGGATCCTCTCGAACTGGCTCGGTTTCACCCAAATCGACAAGTACCTGCCGCTGATCAGCGGGCTGGCACTCATGCTGACCCTCGTGCTGAACCCGAGCGGACTCGTGCCGGGGACAATCGACAGTGTCCGGATGCTGCTTCGCAAGCTGATCAAAACGGCACCCGCCGAGGTGGGCGAGGCCGCGCACACACCTGAGTCGGTGGAGGTGCCGGAACCGACCGACGCCACTGCTCCGGCGGTCGGCGCAGACGCTGTCGCGGGCCGCCGCACCAGTATCACCAGGCTCCGCCAGACCGATCGGGTAGAGCCCCTGCCGCTGGAGGTAACCGGCTTATCCGTGTCCTTCGGCCGGGTGCAGGCGGTTCGGGACGTGGCGCTGACTGTCCAGCCGGGCGAGGTGCTCGGTCTCATCGGCCCGAATGGCGCCGGCAAGACCACGGCAATCGATGCCATCACCGGGTTCGTGAACGCCAGTGGCTCGATCAAGCTCGGCGGGGTGGAACTGGCCGGCTACTCAGCTTATAAGCGAGCGGCCCGTGGCCTGTCGCGATCCTTCCAAGCGATCGAACTCTTCGACGACCTCAGCCTGGCCGAGAACCTCTCGGTCGGCGCCGAGGGCGCCGCGGGTATCAGCTACCTGCGCGACATCCTCGCGCCCCGCGGTAGCAAGCTATCGCCCACCACTGAGGCTGCGGTCGAGATGTTCGGCCTCGCGCCCTATCTCAACCAGCTGCCGGGCGACCTGCCCTTCGCCGTCCGGCGTCTGGCCGGCATCGCGCGCTGTGTCGCGAAGTCGCCGTCTGTGGTGCTGCTGGACGAGCCGGCCGCGGGGCTCGGCCAGCACGAGCTGGGCGAGCTGGATGACCTGATCCGGCGTCTGGCCAAGGACATGGGCATGGGCGTCGTTCTCGTGGAGCATCACCTCGAGCTGGTGATGTCGGTATGTGATCGCATTCAGGTGCTGACCCTCGGGTCGACGCTGGCCGTAGGCACGCCCGCGGAGGTCTCCGCGAACGCGGAGGTGCGGGTTGCCTACATGGGCGAAGCCACCGAGGCCACCGACGCGCTCGATGCCGATCTGGCAGAGGCACTCTCCGGAACAGAGTGACTGATACCGGCCTTCCCGGACTCCGCTGGCCAGCAGAGTCCGGGAAGGCCGCTTAAATCAGGACCGGCTCATCGTCGCGCACTGCGAACCAGCTGTCGATATCCGTCCCGGTATTGCGCAGGTATCCGCGGCGCTCCAGGTACAGCAGATGCGCATGCGCCTCGCCCATCGCGAACCGCCGCTGTACGCCGCGCATCTGCTCCCATGGCCGGCTCCAGTGCAGCAGTCCGGACACCTCGGCGGTGCTCAGTCCCGGGGTGTCGTGCAACGCCCGCAGCACCTCGGCTAGTCGTTCTTGGTGATGGGTGATGACGTCGTGAACCCGTTGCCGCAGGCCGCGGAACCGGTACTCGTGCGCAGGAAGTACCTCATCGGCTCGCAGTGTCAGCAGCTTCTCCAGCGAGGCCAGGTAGTCGCTGAGACCCTCGGTCGGCAGGAAGGGACTCGTGCTGATATTGGGGGTGATCCGGGGCAGCAAGTGGTCTCCGGTCAGGAGAACCTCGGTCCCGGAGTCGTAGAAGCAGGTGTGGCCGGGCGTGTGCCCCGGGGTCCAGACCGAGATCAGGCTGGTTCCAGGACCGAGCGGCCGGTCGCCGTCGGAGAGCAGGCGGTCGGGCGCGATTTTCATGTCCTCGAAAGTGTCGGCGTCGCCGACCAGCAATTCGAAATCGCCGGTGACGCCGCCGCGCCGACGAAACCACTCCGCCTCCTCGCGGCAGTACTCCTCGGGCGTGCCCACACGTGCCTGCATTTCGAGGTCGGCCGGGTGTAGGGCGACCCAGGCGTCGCTGTGTTGCCTGATGCGGCGCACCAGGCCGTAGTGGTCTCCGTGAGCGTGAGTCACCAGGATCGCCTTGACGTCCCCGATCGACCAGCCGACCGAGCCGAGTCCGCTGACGAGCCCCTCCCAGGATGCTTCGCTTGACCAGCCGGTGTCGACCAGGGCAATACCGCCCGCGTACTGCATGGCGTAGCTGAGGACGTAGCGCAGCGGGTTGTCGGGGAAGACGGTGGGGACCGACCAGAGGCCAGGGCGCACCAGCTCCACCGGCGGCAGTACTCGGTCGGCCCAGGCCTGTTTCTGCAGTGTCCCGGTGACTTCGATGGCAATTGCCCTTCTCGTTGACCTGCGGCTGGGTGGCTGCTACGTTCGGATCTTAGATCAACCAACCGGTTGGTTATAACCCACGGTCGTCTGCCCTGTCAAAGACGACGAACATGAGGTGAAATATGCGGGATGCGGTCATCGTCGGCGCGGTTCGGACGCCGATCGGCAGGCGGAACGGTGCGTATGCCAACGTACATCCGATCGACCTGTCGGCCTACGTGCTTCAGGGTCTGGTGAATAAGACTGGGATCGACCCGGCCGTCATCGACGACGTCATCTGGGGCTGCGTGCAGCAGGTGGGCGGTCAGTCGCTGAATCCGGCTCGGCTGGCGGCGCTGGCTGCCGGCTTCCCCGAGACCGTGCCCGGCACCTCCGTGGACCGGCAGTGCGGCTCGTCGCAGCAATCGGTGCACTTCGCCGCGGCAGCGGTTGTCTCCGGCCAGTGCGACGTCGTGGTCGCCGGTGGCGTCGAGAGCATGACGATGGTCCCCATGGGCGCGTCGATGGCCGACCCGGCCTATGGCGCGCCGTACGGTCCGCTGTTCAGCCAGCGCTACCCCGATGAGCCAAACCAGGGCGTCGGCGCCGAGATGGTAGCGGAAAAGTGGGGTTTTTCGCGCAGTCAGCTCGACGAATACGCTGTACAGTCCCACGAGCGCACGGCCGCTGCGATCGACGCCGGCGCCTTTACCGAGCAGTATGTCGAGATCCCCGGTACCGGCCTGACCGTCGACCAGGGATTGCGTCGCGGGACATCCCTTGACGTCCTCGCCGGTCTAAAACCCGCATTCAAATCTGACGGTGTCATCCACGCCGGCAATTCCTCGCAGATCTCCGACGGCTCCGGCGCGCTCCTGATCACAACCAGCGAGAAGGCGGCCGAACTCGGGCTGAAGCCACTGGTCCGCCTGCACACGTTCGCGGTCGCCGGCAGTGATCCGGTCATCATGCTCACCGGCCCGATTCCGGCGACGGCCAAGGCGCTGGCCCGTTCCGGCCTGTCGATCAACGAGATCGGTGCATTCGAGATCAACGAGGCCTTCGCACCGGTCCCGCTGGCGTGGCAGGTCGAGACCGGCGCCGACCCGAAGAACCTCAACCCGCTGGGCGGTGCCATCGCGGTCGGTCACCCCTTGGGTGGTTCAGGGGCAATCCTGATGACCCGACTGGTACACAACATGGTCGACAACGGCATCCAGTACGGCCTGCAGAGCATGTGCGAGGGTGGCGGCATGGCCAACGCAACCATCCTCGAACTGCTATGAACAGGACGACACCATGAATCTCGAGGGAACGAGCGCCGTCGTCACCGGCGGCGCGTCCGGGCTGGGCGAGGCCACGGTCCGCCGACTGGCCAAGGCGGGCGTGACAGTCGTCATCGCCGATCTGCAGTCCGAACGCGGAACGGCGCTGGCCGATGAGGTCGGCGGCATCTTCTGCCGCGTCGACGTCACCGACACCGACGACATCATCGCCGCTGTCGAGGCCGCCGCCGCCGCCGCGCCGCTTCGTTCCGCCGTGAATTGCGCTGGCATAGGTATCCCGGCCCGCACCATCGGCCGCGATGGCAGGTACGAGTCCGCGCACGACCTGGACAGCTACAGACGGGTCCTGGACATCGACCTGGTCGGCACGTTCGACATGATCCGCATCGCGGCAACCGCGATGAGCCGTCTCGAACCACTGGACTCCGGAGTACGCGGGGCAATCGTCAACACCGCCTCGGTAGCTGCCGAGGACGGCCAGATCGGCCAGGCCGCCTACTCCAGCGCCAAGGCCGGAATCGTTGGCATGACGCTGCCGATCGCGCGTGACCTCGGTGCTGTGGGAATCCGGATCAACACGATCCTGCCGGGCTATTTCCTTACTCCGGCTTACGGAACCGGGCCGAAGTCGGAGGAGATCATTGCCAAGTTCACCGAGGACATCGTCTTCCCCCGTCGCTTCGGGCGCACGGAGGAGTTCGCCTCGCTGGCCTACGAGCTGCTCACCAACGACTACCTCAACGGCGAATCGATCCGGCTCGACGCGGCGGCCCGAATGCCACCGAAGACGATCTGACGTCCGGCTCGGCCGGTCGCTAGTTCGGCCGCGAACGTCGAAGGCCGGCAACCACTAGGTTGCCGGCCTTCACCATTGGTGGCCACAGGCCAACCGTCAGCCGGTCACCGGCCGCTCTGCATCCCGATCGGTAGGCCGTCGACGAGCTGGTCGAGCACTTCGACGATGCCCAGGCCGTGCCGGCCGTCGTTGGTCTCGAAGTCGTACGCGGCGTAGCCGATCCGGGTGACCTGGGTGCTGCCGTCCTCGAGCTCCTTAAGGTGGCGCAGCGGGACGAATCGCTCCGGCTTGCGGGCGACAGCGGTGAGTGCCAGCTCGCCGCCGGGACCGTCGACGTCGCTGATCACCGAACGAATATAACCATCATCGGTCCAGTCGATGGTCAGGCCACGCAGGATCGCCTCGTACACCTGGTCGTCCTTCGTGATGGCGGCTCGCCGGGTCAGGCTGCCGTCACGGCGGCCCACCTCCAGCGTCATGATCTGCGTACCGTCGTCGAGGATCGCGGTGATCCAGCGGTGGAAGAGGGGCCCGGTCCAGTCGCGCGGTCCCCACGAGTGATCGCGGAGCCCACCGCCCTGCACCTCGAACACCTGATCTCCGATCAGGATCCGGCCGTCGAGCCGACCGAACTGCTCGTAATGACCGAGGGCGAGCGTCTCCTCCAGGAAGTTGCCGGGGTCGTCGCCGTTCGTCCCGAACGAGGCGCCGTCGGCGACGTTGGCCAGGTCGATCCGGACCTTCTGCACGGGTGCGTCGGCCAGTGCCTGACGCGGGCTGCTCAGCACCCGCGGGTCGGTGAACACCGACATGGTGCCGTCGAAGGTGAGCTGTTGCCGGCGGTGCGGCTCCAGCACCTCGATGCTGATCGAGCCGACGGCGAGCTGCTCCGACCCGAACGTCCGCGTGCGTTCGAAGGACAGCAGTGTGTCGCCTGACGGCAGGAACACCAGCCCAGTAGCCTGGCCGGACGGTTGGTTGGGTTGCACGGCGACGCGCAGCCAACCGACCACACCGGAGTCCAACGACGCGAAGTTGTAGTACGTACTCTCGTTGTACTGCGGATCGCTGTCCGGGACGTGCCGGCACTCATGCTCCGGCTTGATCGTTTCGATGAACATGGACATGTCAGGCCTCGATCACAATGCTGTTCCAGGCGTCGACGATCGCACTCTGGCCTTGCCGAAGCACCAGGGTCGTGTCCACGAACTCCACGATCGCCGGTCCGGTGACCCTCGCGCCGCTGGTGATGTTCTGTCCTGAGTACACCGGTGTGGCGATAGGCGTGCTCCCCAGCTCGTACCACAGCACGTCGCGGTGCGAGCTCGGCTGGAGGTCGTAGGCCTCGCCGGCGCCGGCGGCGGTGAGTTCGAACGAGGTGATCTGCGCCCGCGCGCTGACCCGCAGAGACGTGATGACAAATCCGGCAGCGGCGTAGCCGCTCCCCTCACCGAAGAGCCGCTCGTACTCCTGCTCGAAACTGGCCGTCAAGGAAGCAACCTCTGCCGGCCCGTACGTCCCCCCGGGCGCGGGCACCCGCAGCTCGTTGACCTGTAGCGAGTAGCGCATCTCGACGAAGCGGTCCAGAGTCACTCCCGCCTCGCGCATTGCCGGCGGGACGGCGGCCCAGACCTGTTCCTCGAGCTGCTTCCATGCCCCGTTGAGCAACTGGGCGTCGAACGGTGATGCGAAGCTGACCGGTGCATCCTGGACGAGCATCGCGTCGGCGGCACCGACACCGAACGCCGACCAGCCGGCCGCCAGGTCGCCCAGCGGCATGACCACGGTACGGATGCCAAGCTGGCGCGCCACCGCCGGGCAGTGCACCGCGCCGGCGCCCCCGTAGGCGTACATGACACACGAACGCGGGTCGTATCCCTGGTGCACGCTCGACAGACGGATCGCGTCGGCCATCTGGTCGTCGACGATGCGAGCCGCCGCGGCGGCGGTCTGGGCTGCGGTAAATCCGAGCGGCCGGCCGGCCCGCTCCAGCGCGTCGTGCGCAGCCTTGCCGCCCAGCGCCAAGTCTCCGCCGAGGAAGTATTCGGGGTTGAGGTAGCCGAGAACCAGGTCGGCGTCGGTCACTGTCGCTTCCGTGCCACCGCGCAGATACGCCGCCGGTCCCGGCACCGCACCGGCACTTCGTGGGCCCACCCGCAGGCTGCGGGTCTGCTCGTCGTAGGCCACGATGCTGCCACCACCGGCGCCGACCGAGCGGACGTCGAGAGTGGGCACGAAGTATTCGAATTGGCCGTATCGCGTCGTGGAGCGCGTCACTGGCAGGCCGCCGCGGATGATTCCGACGTCGAACGTCGTACCACCCATGTCTCCGGTGAGGACGTTGACTGACGCCAGGTCCGTCTCGCCGGCCGAGGCCCGGGCTAGCTTTCCGGCGCCGATCAGGCCGGCGACCGGCCCGGACCCGATGGTGAGCAGCGGCAGCGTGCGGGCGCGGGCGGCTTCGATGAGGCCCCCGGTGCAGCTCATGATCGACAGTGCGCCTCCATAGCCGAGGCCCGCGAGCTGCTCACCGAGTTGGCCGAGGTACGCACTGGTCACTGGTCCGATCATTGCGTTGATGAGCGTGGCGATTGCTCGCTGGTACTCGCCTTGCCGGGGCACGACCTCCGAGCTCACCGAGACGAACGCGTCCGGCGCCTCCTCGCGAACGATGTTGGCCAGCATCCGCTCGTGGATGTCGTTCGCCGTCGACCACAGCAGGGTGATGGCGAAAGCCTCCACGCCGTCGGCGGCCAGTCGCCGGACGGTGGCGCGGGCGGCCTGCTCGTCGAGGCCGACGATGATGCGGCCGTCCGTCGCGATGCGCTCGGTGATCTCCGCGACCAGCGACTTGGGAACCAGTGGCTCCGGTTTGGTCTGTCCGGCCAGATGCGCGATCTCGCGCGGGTCCAGGCCCGCAAGCCGGTTGCCGGCCTGCATGAAGAACACGGTGTCGCGATGCCCGGCGGTGGTCAACAGCGCGACTTTCGCGGTGCGCTTTTCGACCAGGGCGTTGGTGCCGACAGTGCAGCCGTGGACGATCGAGCCGGCCCGGGCGATCAAGTCGGCCGCGGTGAGGTCCAGGCGACGCGCGGCCGCGGCGATTGAGTCGATGAAGCCGCGGTGGAAATCCGGAGGCGTGGAGGACGCCTTGCCGATCGTGATGCGCCCCCGACTGTCGGTGACTACGCAGTCGGTGAAGGTCCCACCGATGTCGACGCCGATGACATATTCGCCACCCTGCTCTTTAACATTCCCAACGTTCTCGTTCGCGGTCACAGGAACCGTACCTCCCCAAGCACCGGCTCGCTCGCGCGCGCTATTTCGGTTGTCAGCAGTGTGTGGCATCCAGGACAGTAGTACCGCCGGAAGACCATATCCTCGTCCAGGAACACCCGCGGATCGCTGACGCCGGGCAGTACATCGACCCCGGTCTGGCAGATCTGCAGGCCGAACTTGTAGTTTGCGCGGTAATCACTGAGCACCGTGTCGCAGCGGGCGCAGGCGAGCACGCGGTGGGCGCCCTCGTCGCGCGCCACGACGTACTCCTGTACCGCCCGCGGATCCTCTCCCGTGGCGGCCGAAGACAGCGGCTCGGCCGGTACACCGAAGAACTCCGGCACCGCCGGCCAGCCCCGCCGCTCGTCGAGCAGGTGAATGCGCCGAGCCGCGGTCGCGGCCGCGTCCAACTCGCCATCGGCCGCCACTACTACGCCGTAGAGCAGGTGCGCGGCTTCGCTCGAGACATATCCACGCTGGACGTCGCTGACCACTCGCTCAGGTTCGCGATCGAGCGGGTCGCCGTAGCCGCCGCCGCCGGATACCACGAGTAGCAGCACATCGTCGGAGGCCAGCGCGGTGCCGTTGGACTTCGGACGAAGCCGCAGCGTCTCGGCAACCGACAGCTCGTCGACCGTACGCGGCGCCTGGCCGCCCGCGAGCAGTTCGGGCAGGTTCGTCGACTTCAACACCTTGTAGTGTGCGGTCGGTGACGGGTGGCCGCCGGAGACGCCCATCGCCTGGTTCGTCGTGACGCCCTGGCCGCCCGCGTTGGTGATGATCTCCACGTAGCCGGCGCGGTAGGTCATGAGGGCGACCTCCATTCCCACCCCGCCGCGCCAGCGCCCGGCGCCTCCGGTGTCCTCGGCCTCCTTGCGATAAAGGATCAGCAGCGGGTCGCGGGCTTCGGTGTCCTCTACGTTCGGCATCCGGATCAACGGGTCGTACGACGCGCCGGCTGTTTCGATCCCATCGGCATACGACCGTGACCCGCCACCGAAACCACATGCGGCCGTTACCGCGGTACCGAAGAAGTTGCCGCGGTCATCCAGCCCGGCCAATACGGTGAGCGGGCAATCCGGACCGGCGACGGCGATGTCGGCTTTGAGTTCCGGATCGGTCGCCAGCAGTCGCGCGAACATGTTTTGCAGGCGTTCGTAGCTGCTGCTGATGTTCAGCACGCCGCCGCTGACCGCGGCCGGGTAGTCGCAACAGCTCAACAGGCCGGGAATCGGGCGGAAATCGATCTGCCGCTGAGCCCCGCCGATGGAGAAGGTGTGCTCGTAGAGGATCGTCTGTGCAGTGACGCCGAGGACGATTCCGGCGAAGTTCATGTAGGTGAAGCCGTTTGGCCCATCGCTTTGGGCCTCGGTACCGATGTTGTCGATAGTCAGCCTGGAGCCGCGCTTGGTGATGTTGAACTGGACCCGGTGGGTGGTCCGGTCGCCGGGCAGCTTCTCGTCGAAGTACAGGACATCGCTCAGCGTGCAGTCAGGCAGACGCTCGAGCTTCTCGGCAAAGGCCGCCTGGGCGTTGTCCAGGATTCGGCGCATCGCCGACTTGACGACCGGTGCGCCGAACTCGGCGCAGGTCTCTTGAAGCCGCCGCGCGGCGAACCGGCAACCGGCCAGCTGGGCCCGCAGGTCGAGTGCCACCATGTCCGGCAGTCGGGAGTGCCGGCGGTACATCTGTTCCAGATCCGTGCGCATCACGCCGCGCTCGACAAGCTTGAACGGCGTGAACAGCACCGGGTCGCTGTGCACGTCCGGAGCATTCTGCGGCCAACCACCGGGGACGATACCGCCGAGGTCGTACTGTTGAGCCGCGTTGGACACCCAGGCGAACAGCTCGCCGTCGACGAAGACCGGCATCGTGATGCAGACGTCCATCTGGTGCGACGCCCCGATCCACGGGTCGTTGCCGACGAAGATGTCGCCCTCGTGGATTCCGGGCGACTCACTGAACCGCTCCATGATGTAGCGCGCAACCAGCGGCGAACCGGTGTTGAGGTACTGGATGAAGGGCGCGCTCATCACGATCTCGGCGTCTTCGGTGAGCACCGACATGTTGAAGTCAAGAGCCTGGAAGATCGGCGAGCCGGACATCCGCGACAGCGTGTCACCGTGCGCGATGTTGATCGTCCACAGCCGGTTGCGCAGCACCTCGAAGGTCACGGGGTCGAGATCGACGTCCGTGTTGGTGCTGAGCTTCAGCGCCGGCGATACGCGGCTGAGCCAGTCGTCGGCGGGGCGGTAGCTGTGCTGGATGCCGTCCCAGACGATGTCTTCATAGCCTGGGTAGGCTTCGTCGGTGCCCCCGTAAGCATTACCGCTGGAAATATCGACAGACACAGTGCCTCCAAGTGCGGCGTCTCGCAAAGAAGGGCGCCGTTTATGTCAACTGATTGGTTGGTATCGTCTCACATGTCGGGGCCATGTCAACAGTGTGAACCCGGCGGCGGGTGGCGCGGTTAGCTGTAGTACACGGACTGCAACTGCTGGAAGCCCGCCAGTCCCTCCGGGCCCAACTCTCGGCCGATGCCGCTCTGCTTGACGCCGCCGAACGGCGCGAACCAGTCGATGTTGTAGTAGTTTACGCCGACCGATCCGGTCCGGATCCGATTGGCTACGGCGCGGGCGCGTTCGGGGTCCGCACTCCATACGCTGCCGCCCAGGCCGTACTCCGAGTCGTTGGCGATCCGGATCGCGTCGTCGTCGCCGTCGTAGGCGATCACTGACAGCACCGGGCCGAAGATCTCTTCACGGGCGATCGTGGCGTCGTTCGACACGTCGGCGAACACGGTCGGCTCGACGTACCAGCCCTTGTCGAGTCCTGCGGGGCGCCCGCCGCCAACGATCAGCCGAGCCTCGGTTCTGCCCGCGGCGATGTAGCCTTCGACGCGTTCCCGCTGGCGCTGGCTCACCAGCGGGCCAAGCGCGGTTGCTGGATCGAACGGGTCGCCCACCGGCATCGCGGACGCCAGCGCAGCGAATGCGCCCACGACCTCGTCGTAGCGGTTGCGCGGTGCGAGGATCCGCGTGCCGAGGATGCAGGTCTGGCCGCTATTGACCAATGTGCACGCGAACAGCTTCTCCATCTCGGTGGACAGGTCGGCGTCATCAAGGACGATCACCGCGGACTTGCCGCCGAGTTCCAGGGTCACCGGGCGGAGCATTCGGCCGCACGTCTCGCCGATGGTGCGCCCGGCTCGGGTGGAGCCTGTGAAGGCCACCTTGTCGACGTCGGGGTGCTCGACGATGCGCCGGCCGGTGTCGGGTCCTCCGGTCACCAGGTTCACCACGCCCGGCGGTAGTCCTGCCTCCGCCGCGGCCTCGGCCATGAGGTAGGCGTCGAGGATCGTCTCCGGCGCCGGCTTCAGCACCACGGTATTGCCGGCCGCTAGCGCCGGTGCGAGCTTGAAGAACGTGAGGGTCTGCGGAAAGTTCCACGGGATGATGGCGCCGATGACGCCGATCGGGACGCGGCGCACCACTGTCTTGCCGCCGGTGTAGGAGACGCGTTCCTCTTCGACGGGGGCCGAGCGTGCGAGCCCAGCGTAGTAGCGCAGCAGTCCCGCCGGTGCGACGGCTTCCGACAGGGATGCGATCATCGTCGGCATCCCCATCTGCAGCGTGACGGCTCGCGCGGTCTGATCCTTGCGCTTGTCGATCGCGTCGGCGAAGCGCTCCAGTGCGTCGGCCCGGCGGGACGGCTCCCAGGTGGACCACCCGCTGGGGTCGTCGAACGCGCGGCGCGCCGCTGCGACCGCGGCATCCACATCGTCGGCTGATCCGTCTGCGGCGGTGGCGACGACCTCCTCGGTCGAGGCCGAGATGACCTGGAAACGACCAGTTCCCTTGGCCGGTGCCCATGCTCCATCGATGAACATGCTGTCTTCGTGCTGAGTCATCGCCATCTCCTCTGACCGGACCGGTGCCCTTTATGGTGAGCCGTCGCCGACTCGCGATCCTACGTAGCCGGAGCGACATTCGTCAACCAACTGGTTGGTTAAGTAGTCCGATCGAGTGACCGGCTTCGGCGGTGGCGGCGATCCTGGGTCACGTTCTTGACCTGCGGGCTTTTGCGCTGCATGCTGCCGTTACCAACTATTCGGTTGGCTGACGATCGCAAGGAGTGCGAGATGCGGAAATCAGGGTTGACCCCCTCCTGGTTGACCGACGTGTTGCGCGGTGCCGGTCACCGCAACGTTCTCGTCACCGACGTGAGTGTGACCGCAGTCGGCACCGGTCAGATGGCCGACAGCTACCGCGTTATCCCCGTCTACGCGGGTGAGCCGGTCGACGTCCCCGACAGTGTGGTCGTGAAGCTGACGTCTGAGGACCAGGCGAGCATCGACACCAGCCGCGAGCAGGGGAACTACCTGCGTGAGGTCCGCTTCTATCAACAACTCGCGCCGACCATCGCAACCCGTGTGCCCGGCTGCCTGTACGCCGACGTGTCCCAGTCCGGCGATGACTTCGTACTCGTGATGGAGGACGTCGGACCGGCTGAACAGGGCGATCAGATCTCCGGCTGCTCGCTGGAACGGTGCGAGGTCGTCGTCGATGAGGCCGCGAGGTTGCACGGTCCACGTTGGGGGGACCCGGCGTTGGCCCAACTGCCCTGGCTGAACATCAACGATCAGATGTACCCACTCGCGACGACACTGCTGACGGCGGCGTTTCCGGTATTCTGCAAGCAGTACGACGGCATCCTCGACTCAGCGGTGGTCGACGTCGGAACGCGGTTGATCGAGCAGCTGCCCAGTTTCTTCGAGCTTCAGCGGGCCATGCCCTGGACACTCCAGCACGGCGACTATCGGCCCGACAACGTGCTGTTCGACATTCACGGCGGTGCGGAGCCGGCCGCGATCGTCGACTGGCAAACGATCGTGTTGGGCCCGGGCGTACTGGACGTCGCCTACTTCGTCGGAGGAGCTCTTACCCCGCCCGACCGGCGCAAGCATGAGGGCGAGCTTTTCGACCGTTATCACCAGCGACTCCTCGAGCAGGGTGTCGACTACCCCAAAGCGCGACTCTGGGACGACTACCGCGCGGCTACGTTCTGGGGCTACCTGGTCGGCATGGGAGCGTCGGTCGCGGTGAAGCGAACCGAGCGCGGCGACGCGATGTTCATGTCGATGATCGATCGGGCGACTCAACAGATTCTGGACCTCGACGCCCTCCGGACGCTGACGCGATGACGGACGCGATTTCACAACTCGGGTTCTATACCCTCGCCGGCCACACGGAGACGCCCCGCGATCTGATCGACGAAGTGCGCACGGCCGAACAGATCGGTCTCGGTGCGGTATTCATCTCCGAGCGTTGGAACACGAAGGAGGCCGGCACGATCTCAGGGGCCGTCGGGGCGGTGTCGGAGCGGATAGCCATCGCGACGGCGGCGACCAACCACACCACCCGACACCCGGTGATCACCGCCTCGTACGCGACGACGATGCATCGACTCACCGGTGGCCGCTTCACGCTGGGCATCGGCCGCGGCATCAAGCCGGTCTTCCAGGCGTACGGTCTGCCGGCGATCACCATCGCCGGTATGGAGGACTTCGCCGGACTGATGCGCCGCATGTGGCACGGCGAGACGGTGCTGGACCACGACGGGCCGGCCGGCAAGTACCCGGTCCTGCGGTTGATCGGATCCTCTATCGACGCGGACATCCCACTCGGCCTCACTGCCTGGGGTCCGGCCACCTGCGCGCTCGGCGGCCGTGCCTTCGACCAGGTGGTCCTGCACACCTTCTTCGCCGATGCGACTGTCGCCCGCTGTGTGCGTGCCGTGCGCGCCGCCGCGGAGCAGGCCGGCCGAGACCCCGATGCCGTCAAAGTCTGGTCCGTTCTGGCCACGATTCCGCCCGGCACCGATGGCGATGCTCGGCTGATGAAGGTGGTTGCCCGCCTGGCGACCTACCTGCAGATCCCCGGTTACTCCGATGGCCTCGTTGCCGCAAACGAGTGGGACCCCGCGATACTCGAACAGTTCCGCGCGAGCGAGGTTGTCCAAGGCTTCGCCGGTAACCCGATCGATCAGCATGCGACGTCCGACCAACTCGAACAGATCGCGCTTCTGATACCGGCAGAGTGGTCCGAGGCTGCGGCCGAGGGGAGTGCCGCGCAGTGCGCAGCGGCCGCCCAGCACCAGCTTGACCTCGGCGTGGATGGTGTGATTCTGCACGGGTCGACGCCCACCGAACTCGCGCCGATCGTCGAGGCCTACCGCTCGGCCAACCGGCAACCGGCGTAGGAACAGGGAGCACGCGGGATGTATCCCGGAACCTTCGCCAAGACGACCCCCGACCACCCGGCGATCATCATGGCGACGTCCGGTCAGACGATTACCTACGCCGAGCTCGACCGGCGCTCGATGCGGCTCGCGCAGCTTCTCTACGACCGGGGTCTGCGTCGCGGCGACCGGGTAGCCGTCCTGGCCGAGAACCATCCCCGCTATTTCGAGGTGTTCTGGGCCGCGGTGCGCAGCGGGCTATACCTCGTCGCCGTGAATCGCCATCTGGCCCTTGAGGAGGCCAACTACATCGTCCGCAACTCGGGTGCGTCGGCGTTCGTCTCGACGGCGGCACTGGCCGAGACCGCAAGTCGCATGCTGCTCGAGCTCGACGCCTGCCCGACGCGGCTGATGATCGATGGTGTCGTCGCCGGCTTCGAGCCGTACGAGCAGGCCATCGCGGCGTACCCGGCGCAGCCGCTGATCGAGCAGTGGCGTGGCGACTTCCTCCTTTACTCCTCGGGCACAACCGGACGGCCCAAGGGTGTGATGCGGGCGCTGCCGGAGACCCGGGTCGACACGACGCCCGGCATCGTTTCGCCGATGGAAAAGCACGTACTCGGCATGGACGCGAGCACCATCTACCTCAGCCCGGCACCGCTCTATCACGCAGCTCCGCTCGGTTGGTGCAGTGGCGTCCATGAACTCGGCGGCACGGCGATCGTGATGGAGCACTTCGACGCCGAGCAGTACCTGGCGACCGTGGAGAAGTACCGCGTCACCCACTCGCAGGTGGTACCGACGATGTTCGTGCGGATGCTCAAGCTGGCAGAGAGCGCTCGCCGTCGCTACGACTTGTCGAGCCTTCAGCAGGTCATCCATGCGGCCGCCCCGTGCCCGCCCGAGCTGAAGCGGCAGATGATCGACTGGCTCGGCCCGATCGTGTCCGAGTACTACTCCTCGACGGAGGGCAACGGGTTCACGTTCATCACCGCGCAGGAGTGGCTGGCTCACCCGGGGTCGGTGGGCCGACCGCTGCTGGGCGAGCCGCACATCTGCGACGACCTCGGCGTGGAGTTGCCGCCTGGACAATTGGGCACCCTGTACTTCAACCGCCCCGACCTGACGTTCGAGTACTTCGGCGACGTCGACAAGACGGCGTCCACCCGACACCCGGTCAACCCGGAGTGGACCACCCTTGGCGACATCGGCTACCTCGACGAGGAAGGTTATCTGTACCTCACCGACCGCAAGGCGTTCATGATCATCTCCGGTGGGGTGAACATCTACCCGGCCGAGATCGAATCGTGCTTGATCACCCACCCCGCGGTCGCTGACGTCGCGGTGTTCGGCCTGCCCAATCCCGAGATGGGCGAGTCCGTCCACGCGGCGGTGCAGCTCGAACCCGGATACGAGCCGTCAGAAGATCTGAGTACGGCGCTGCGCGCATTCGCGCACGAGAACCTCGCCGGCTACAAGGTGCCTCGAACACTCGACTTCCGCGACGAGCTGCCGCGGCTCCCCACCGGCAAGCTGGCCAAGGGACGGCTGCGCGACGAGTATCTGACCGCGAACATCGGGGCCGTATGAGCATCCGCAAGCCGTCCTCCGAGCACTCGCCACTGAGCGGGCTCGACGAACTGCCGATTCATCAGATCGGCCAGCCAATCCGGGTCGTCGCTACCAGCGACGCCCGCGCGTACGAGCGCTACTGGTTCTCCGCGCAGGACGTCGACGGCGATTTCCTTCTCATGACCGGCATGGGCTTCTATCCGAACCTGGGCACGGTCGATGGTTTCGCCGCGATCTCCTACGAGAATCGCCATACCTCGGTTCGAGCGCACCGGTCGCTGGCCGAGGATCGCAGCCTCATCGCGGTTGGCCCGATCAAGTTCGAGGTCGTGGAGCCGTTTCGCCAGTGGCACCTGAGCGTCGGGCCGAACGAGCAGGACCTCGAGTTCGACCTCGTCTGGCGTGATCGCAAGCGCGCCCGCTTCCAGCGATACTGGCCCGACGCCGGCGCAGGCCGGATCCAGCCGGAGACCACCGGTTACGAATCATTCGGCACGATAGAGGGAGAAATTCGGGTCGGCGGCCGTTGCTTCGTGCTCGACCCCAGCCGCACGACCGGCAGCCGGGACCACCACTGGGGAGTCCGCAACGGGGTCGGCGGCCCGGCCCTGCTTGACTGCGATCCGCGCGCGTCCCATGTCGGGCAATGGGTCGAGTTCGCCGACTGGGCGATCTGGGGCGGCCGGGTGCTGTACAACCTCGACAGTGGTTCGCCGCTCGCTACCCAGATCATCGGCCAGGACTATGCCCTCCGGTTCGATCCCGAGACCAAGCAGCTGACCGGGGCGAAGATCGTCAACCGGCTCCTGACTGGCGAGACGAAGACGATCCGCTACGAGCTGATCGGCAACCGTACCGTCTATCTCCGCACCGGCATGTACATGGGCCCGGACGGCAAGGGCGAGCCCGAGAACAACTACTTCCACGGAACGTACGTGGGTGAAGACGTTGTAGGCGGCGCCAGCTACGACACCTCCGATCCAGCGACCCGGATCCGAATCGCCGGTTTCGACGACCATCTGATGCGAGCAACCTGCGACGGTGAAACCACGACGGGATTGATCGAGTGCCTGAACCCGGTGCCGTACGAGTACTGCGAGGCCGGTGTGCCCGGCTACACCTTCTGGACCGACGAACCTAGCTGACCCGGAGACCCTCATGACCGCCATCCAGCCCTTCAAGCCGTTTCGTACCCAGCACGCATTCACCACGGAGGAGGACATTTCCTCGCCGTCATTCTGGGCGCAGACGTTCGACGAGCGAGACGAGACGTTTGCCCGGCTGCGGGGCGACGCACCGGTCAGCTGGCACCCGCCGTTCGTGGACCCGCTGGTGCCACCGGAGGTGCACGGCGAAGTGGGGTTCTGGGCGGTGACCAGGGCCGCCGACATCAAACACGTCAGCATGAACAACGAGCAGTTCAGTTCCCAGACCCTCGTCGAGGCGGCCACCAAGCCGGGCAGCAACGAACCCTCCCTCACCTACTATCACCCGGTCCCGCTCAAGCCGCAGCATCCGGACCTCGACCAGCCGCCTACGTTCCTGGAGATGGATCCGCCCCAGCACACCCAGTACCGGCAGGCGATCAGCAGGGCGTTCACCCCGCGCTACATACGCCTAATGGAGGAGAAGATCCACAAGCGGGCCGCCGAAATCGTCGGCCGGGTCGCCGGCGCGGGCGACTTCGACTTCGTCGCCGAGGTGTCCGGCAGGCTGCCCATGCTCACGATCGCCGACATGCTCGGCGTTCCGGACAGTCTCAGCGAGGACTTTGCACGGGCCGCGAACAACTTCATCGGAGCGAGTGATCCGGACATCCTCCCGCCCGGGGCCGATCCGCTGGCGTTTACTTTCGAGCAGATCACCATCGTGCGCGAGATCGGGATCGACCTGGTGCACTCACGTCGCAAGCACCCCGCCGAGGACGTGCTCAGCTCGCTGGCCACCTACACCGTAGACGGCCAGCCGCTGTCCGACGACGAGATCTCGGCGATGCTGCTGCTGCTCGCGGTGGCGGGGAACGACACGACCAAGCAGACGACCTCCCACACCGCGCTGGCCCTGGATCGCAACCCAGAGCAGCGAGCGTGGCTGGCGGCCGACTTCGATGCCCGCATCGGCCGCTCGCTCGATGAGTTCCTGCGCTACGCCAGCCCGGTGTTGGAGTTCGGGCGGATGGCCACCGAGGACGTCGTCCTGGGCGGGCAGCAGGTCAGCCGCGGCGACAAGGTCGTCATGTTCTACTGCTCCGGTAACCGCGACGAGTCCCTCTTCGCCGACCCGGGGCGCTTCGACCTGCAGCGTGAACAGCATCCGAACGTGGCCTTCGGCGGTGGTGGCGTCCACTACTGTCTTGGCAGCAACCTGGCCAAGATGCAGTTACGGGCGATCTTCGCTGAGCTTCTGACGAAGCTGCCCGGCCTCGGCATCGGTGATCCGGAGTACCTGGCCAGCGAGTTCATTCACGGAATCCGGAAGCTGCCGGCCAGTGCATAGGCCGGACATGCCCGCGGACGTGCCCGCGGACGTGCCCGCGGACGTGCCCGCGGACGTGCCCGCGGACGTGCCCGCGGACGTTGCTGCTGAGTCGACGCCACGGGTCTTCGTCGACCGGAACCGCTGCTCGGGCAACGGGGTATGCGGGCTCAGCGCACCCGAGTACTTCGAGATCAGTGACGACGGCGCAATGTCGCTTCTGCGCGAGGAGATAGACCCCGCTGACCGAAGCAGGCTCGATCAGGCGGTGCTCCACTGTCCGGCGGGCGCGCTCAGTCTGCGCGAGGAACGGCGCTAGGGTACGAGTACCGCGCGGCCGCGCACCTTGCCCGCCTCCAAGTCGTCGAACGCCCGAATACCGTCCGCAAGCGCGTATTGGGTCGTCTCGACCGTTACCCGGCCCGTCTGGGCCAGTTCGAGTACCTGCCGCTGATCGGTGCGCGTCCCACCGTACGAGCGCCGCACATCGACCCCCCATGGCAGCGGCGTCGACTCCGAATCGGCGGCGTAGCTGAAGCCGCCACCACCGAGCCCGACGAAGCGCAGCACTCCGTCGGGGGCGATCACCTGACACGCGAGATCGACGGTCGCCTGGACGCCGCTGAAGTCGAAGACGGCATCCGCGCCGTAGCCCGAGGTCAGGTCCAGAATCGCGCGGCTCGCCTGCTCATCGCTGATCACGACCTCATCGGCGCCGTGTTCGCGGGCGAGGTCGAGCTTGCCCCGGTCCGTGTCCACGGCGATGATGCGAACGCCGGTGGTGGCGCGCAGGATCTGCAATCCCATGTGCCCGAGGCCGCCGACTCCAATCACGACGGCGGTCGCACCCTCGGTCAACCGGTACCGAGCTCCGTTGACCGCGTGCATGGGCGTGAGTCCGGCGTCGGCCAGCGGCGCGGCGGCGATCGGATCGAGATTGCCGAGCGGCTCGAGGAAGCGGGCCGGCACCTTGATGTATTCAGCCATCCCGCCGTCTGGTCCGAGCCCCGGACATGGAGGCAGTCCGACCCGCCCGGCGATCGCCTGGCAGACGTTGTCGCGACCCTCCAGACACGGACGACACGAACCGCAGGCCCAGACCAGGTACACCAGTACCGGATCGCCTTCGTGCACGGTGGTGACGCCTGCGCCGAGCGTGGCCACTCGGCCGGATGTTTCGTGTCCCAGAATCATTCCAGGCAGCGGCCACGCGGGTAGGTGCCGCACGTGCAGGTCGGATTGACACAGTCCGGCACCGGCCACCTTCACCAGCGCCTCTCCCGGACCCGGCTCGGGAACCGGTACATCGTTGATCTCCAGCTGGCCGGGACCCATCAGACGTAGTGCGCGCATCTCAACCCCACAGAGCCTCACTGGCCCCGATGGGAACCGGAGATCCGGCGGACCAGCCGCCATCGATGACGAACTCGGAACCGGTGCAGTAGGCGGCGTCCTCGGATGCGACGAACAGCACCATCTTGGTGACCTCCTCGGACTCGGCCATCCGGACGATCGCCAGCTTGTTGCGGAGCCCGGCCATCTCCGGCGTCAGGCCGGTGAGAGCAGGTGTTGCCACATAGCCTGGATGAATGGAATTGACCCGGATGTTGTCGCAGCCGAGTTCCATGGCGGCCACTCGGGTCAGGCCTCGGAGCGCGAACTTGCTGGTCGTGTACGAGCCTGACAACGGTGTTCCCGCGAGCCCGGCGTAGGACGAGATGTTGATGATGGCGCCGCCCCCGTTGCGGCGGATCGACGGCACCGCGGCCCTGATCCCGTAGAAGGTTCCGTCGATGATCACCGACAGCACGCCGCGCCAGTCTTCGGTCGAGGTATCGGCGAGAAGCGATGCGGTACCGAACCCGGCGTTGTTTATCAGGACAGCGATCGGACCGTATTTGGCTTCTGTTGCCGTGACCGCCGCTGCCCACTGGTCGGGATCGCTCACATCCAGATGTAGGTAGTGACAGCGCGGACCGAGCTCTGCGGCCACCGTGTGGCCTTCATCGTCGAGCACGTCGCCGATGACGACGTTGGCCCCTTCGGCGATGAAGCCGCGCGCATGGCTTGCACCCATTCCGCGCGATCCTCCAGTGATGAGAATGGTCTGCCCATCAAATCGACCTGTCACGGGACTCCTCGTAAACGTCGGCCGCGCGGGCGGCATGGACCTACAACATCGATGATTGACCGAACTGCAAGATCGCCGAACGTGCGAATGCTACGCGCAGCGATCGAGGTTTGTCGACCATCTAGTTGGGTACGGTTGGCGGGTCTTGCGCAGACCAATCGTGCATCGGCGTTCGTCTCTCCTCTTCACAGTCAACCCCTCGGTTGGGTACGCTCGCTCGAAGAGGCACGGCCGGGCCCCGGACGGAACCCGGCCTCCCGAAGTCAACGGAGGATTTCCTTGAAGCTTGCCGGTACGGGCGTATGGAGCTTTCCGCTTCGCTACGGCGATCCGGCGGAGGCCGCGGAGGCGACGACTGAGCTGGAGGAACTCGGGTTCAGTGCGGTGTGGATTCCCGACGTCGGTGGGCCGCTATTCGATGCGCTCGACAGCATGTTGCGGGCCACCGATCGCATTGTCATCGCGAGCGGAATCCTGAATCTCTGGATGCATACCCCGCAAGAGACCGCCGAACAGTTCTCGATCCTGACCTCGAAGTACGGCGATCGCTTCCTCATGGGCATCGGGGTGAGTCATGCGCCGGCGATCGACGCGATCGTTGAACCGGGGCTCTACCGCAACCCGCTGGGTGCGATGGTGACGTTCCTGGACGGCCTCGATGCGGCCGATACGCCAGTTCCGCGGGAGTCCCGGCTGCTCGCTGCGCTCGGGCCGAAGATGCTCGGACTCGCCGCCAGCCGAGCCGGCGGTGCACACCCCTACCTGGTGAGTCCGGAGCACACCGCGCTGGCCCGGGAGGCTCTTGGCCCCGGCGCGCTGCTGGCGCCGGAGCAGACGGTCATCTTCTGCAAGGACCGGCAAGGGGCACGCGACATCGGCGCCCACTGGCTCGGCCAGTACCTGCAGATGCCGAACTACGCGAACAGCGTGCAGCGGCTGGGATTCACTCGAGAGGATGTCGACACCGTCTCGGATCGACTCTTCGACTCCCTCATCGCGTGGGGCGATGAAGACGACATTGTGGCTCGGATTTCCGAGCACACTGACGCCGGTGCGGATCACGTATGTGCGCAAGTTCTGACGGCTGATCTCACCGCACTGCCGCGGGTCGAGTGGCGCCGGTTGGCCGCTGCGGTGGCATAGGCCGTGCTGCCGCCGGTAGAGGAGATTCGCTAGTAGCGGGTTAGCAGACGTCGCCTAAGGGCACTCGCGTCCGCGTCGGTCCAGCCCTGGGATCGTAGCCACTCCGAGACGCCGCCGTGGATCTCATCGGCCCGCTCCAAGAAGCCGCGCATCGTCTCCGGACGGGGGCGCTGTTGCTCGATCAGGTCGTCGTCAATGGTGATTGCCGCCCTGCCCGCGTAGGTCGGCTTCGCCGCGAGTCGGGTGATGATGAGCTCGATCCGCTCCGCGGTCAGGGCGTAGTCCGCAACGACGGCATCCCGGTCGACCCCGACCTCGGTGAGCGCCATGGCGACGACGACACCGGTGCGGTCCTTACCGGCGGCGCAGTGCACCAGAGTCGCACCGTCGGTTCGGGCGATCAGCCGTAGCGCCTGCAGTATGGAGTCCGGCCGCTCGTCAAGGTACTTGAAGTACACGCTGCCCGCACTGCGATCGGCCTCCCTATCACCGGTGGGGGTGCGGCCCTGCCAGGGGAGAACCGCCGGCTCGTCGTCGCCCGCGGTGATCTCCGGTTCGTCGAAGAGGGAGAGGTGATGGACGGTGACCAGTGGTTCCTCGCGTAGCGGTCCGTGACCCTCGCCGTTCACCTCGAAGCTGGTGCGCAGATCGACGATGGTGCGCACGCCGACCTCGTCGACGAGCCGGCGCACGTCCGGATTGCTCAGCTCCTGGACACTGTCCGAGCGCAGCAGCGCCCGTGGCCGCACCACTTGGCCGTCAGTGGCCGGCAGTGAGCCCAGGTCGCGGACGTTCACCGCCCCGTCCAGTTCGATCCATCGAATTGCCGTCATGACCTGAAACTATAGGACAAATGTGAATCCCAGATTAATGCCAACTGTCTAGTTGGCAACTGGCAACGGTTCAGGATGCGCGGTCGATGGTGTCGCGCAGACGCTGTGCACGTTCCACGATCATTGGAATCACCAGCGGCCAGAACGACAGTCGCTCATCAGAGATCTCGCCGGCCTCATGGGCGACGACCCCGCGAAGCACGATGGAGCCGATCTTCGCCGCCTCGGCTACTTCATACCACTGCACGTCGTCCGCGGCGCGGCCGGTGATCCGCTGCCAGATGTCGATCGCTTCGGCGCGCGGGGGGAAACCGGGCAGAGAGTAGAAGTCGAAGCCGGGCAGTCCCATCTCATTCAGGCTCGGGTCCGCGGGCAGCCAATACAGCATGTAGGCCAGATCGGCCAGCGGATCGCCGTTGTAGCACATTTCCCAGTCAAGCAGTGCGCTGAGCTTGCCGTCTCTCCACATGACATTCGCAATCTTGCTGTCACCGTGGACCAAGGTGGCCGGTCCGCTGGCCTTCAGGCCGCGAGCGAAGATCTCGTCCAGCAGTTCGATGAGAATCCGGCCGTACTTGGCTGACGCGGTGCCTTTTGCGGTGTCCGCGACGGTGAGGTCATACCAACGGCGGTATGCCTCGGTAGCCGACAGCGGGCTGCCGAGCGTGGCCGCCGGAGGCGCCTTCGAGACATTCGAGAATGCACTTATCCACTGCTCGCCGACCGAGTGCCGAAGTTCAGGCGTGCCATCGGTCAGCCACGCGGGCGCCTCCAGTTCGAAGGACGCTCCGGGAAGGAGTTCCAGCAGGTAGAACGGTCGTCCGATGTAGGACGGGTCCTCCGACCAGCCGAACACTTTCGGGACCGGCAGTCCTGGCAGCGCTGCCCCCACCGCGGCCAGCACGTCGTGCTGCGCGTGCATGTCGTACGGCGGCAACAGTCCGGTACCGGACGGCGGCATGCGAACGACCACGTCCGTGCCGCGCAGTAGGTAAGTCTCGTTCGAGAATCCGGCGGAGACCGTGACCACCTCGGTGACCGATCCGGGACGGCCCAGAAACCGTTCGATACCTGTGATCAGGTTGTTGTCAAGCGACATAGCCCATACCTCTCAGAAGACTGCGACCGTCACAGACGCCCCGTTCCCAACCAACCGAGCGTCTGGAATCACGATGAGAATGCACCACATTTCCAGTGGGGTCAACGTATCGCCTCCGACGCCCGTGAGCGGGCAGCATTTCGGGGGCCAGCCACTTCGATGAGGTCGCCTCGGCGCTCCGGCGTTGCCAACCGGCTGTTTGGTCATTAATGTGCGCGTCATGGGACCTCTAAGTGGCATACGTATTGTCGAACTCGCCGGTATCGGGCCCGGCCCACACGCAGCGATGATCCTGGCCGACCTCGGCGCGGACGTGGTGCGGATCGACCGGCCGTCCGGTGGCCTCAAGCTCGGGTCCGAGATCGTCGACCCGATGTTGCGCGGCCGGCGTCGGGTAACCGCGGATCTGAAGACACCCGAGGGGCGCGAGACAGTGCTGAGCCTGGTCGAGCGCGCGGACGTGCTCATCGAGGGTTACCGGCCCGGCGTGACGGAGCGGCTCGGTGTCGGACCGGAGGACTGCGCCGCCCGCAACCCGCGCCTGGTGTACGCGCGGATGACCGGCTGGGGTCAGGATGGTCCGCTGGCCAACGCGGTAGGCCATGACATCAACTACATCTCACTCACCGGGGCGCTGCACGCGATCGGGCGCCCCGGCGAGAAGCCGGTCGTACCCCTGAACCTGATCGGCGACTTTGGTGGCGGCTCGATGTTGCTGGTCATCGGGGTGCTGGCCGGTGTCCTGGAGGCGCGGCTGTCAGGGCAGGGGCAGGTCGTCGACGCTGCGATGATCGATGGCGCCTCGATCCTCACGCAGATGGTGTGGGCGCTGCTGCCGACCGGCGATTGGGTCGATGAGCCCGGCAGTAACCTCCTCGACGGGGCCGCGCCGTTCTATGACACCTATACCTGCTCCGACGGACGACACATCGCGGTCGGCGCTATCGAGCCGCAGTTCTATAGCGCGCTGCTGGACGGACTTGGACTGGATGCGGCCGAACTGGCACCACAGATGGAGCGAGAACACTGGCCCGCGACCAAGGCAAGGTTCGCCGAGATCTTCGCGACCAAGACCCGCGACGAATGGTCCGCCCAGTTCGCGGACGTGGACGCGTGCGTGACGCCGGTTCTCGGCTTCACCGAGGTTGCGGCGAATGAGCAGGTCGCGGCTCGCAAGATCCTGGTGGAGCAGGACGGCCTGTTGCAGGTCGCTCCGGCACCACGGTTCTCTCGCACTGTGCCCCGGATGCCGGAGATCGATGACACGATCTTTGATGTCCGCGACGTCCTGGACGGCTGGTCCACCGCGCCGCATATGGCAGCGGCGGTGACGTCATGAGCGGCCAGTCGGCCGGTACCGAATTGCGGCTGGATGGGATCTGCGAGGGCAATGAACTCTGCGTTCACGCCGCGCCGGATCTGGTCGTCTTCGATGAGGACGCGGGACGCATCGAAGTGCTCGTCGCGCACCCGGACGCCGAGCAGTTGCCCCGCGCGCAGCGCGCCGTCGATTCCTGCCCGTTGCGTGCGCTGAGCTTGTCGGCGCCCCTAGCTCAGGGGTCGACTCCGTAACTCATTGACCGGGTCGTCCGGCCGCGAGTACTGTGCGAAGTCCAACCAACCGGTTGGGTAAAACGATATTTTTTGGAGTGGTAGATGACAGAGTCGGCAGCGATTCCGCAGCGGTTTGACGGTCGGGCGGCGTTGGTCACCGGCGGCGGCTCCGGAATCGGGTTCGGCTGCGCCCAGCGGTTGCTCGCGGAGGGTGCCCACGTAACGATCGCCGGTCGCAACGAGGTCAAGCTCAAGGCAGCCGTCGACGCCCTCGGCGAGCGAGCGCAGTACGTCGTTGCCGACATCTCTGACGAGGACGCGGTTCTGCGTGCCGTGGAGATCGCCGGGCAGCCGCTCGGCGCGCTGCACCATGCGGTCGCCAATGCTGGCTTCGGCACCGGCGCCCCGGTTCTGGTCCACCCATTGGACTCCTGGAAGTCCGTTCTGGACACCAATCTCAACGGCACCATGTTGACGCTCAAACACGCCGGGCGTGCGATCGCCGAGTCGGGCGGCGGGTCGATCGTGGCGATGTCGTCGATCGCCGGGATCCTGACCCACCGCTTCATGGCGGCCTACAACGTCTCCAAGGCTGGCATCGAGATGCTGGTGCGAACCGCTGCTGACGAACTCGGCGTGCTCAACGTGCGGGTCAACGCGCTACGCCCGGGCCTGGTTCCCACCGACGCCTCGGTCGACCTGACCGACAGCCCAGACGTTCGGCAGGACTACCTGAACAAGATGCCGATCCCGCGGATCGGTACGACTGCGGACATCGGCGCAGCCGCGGCCTTCCTGCTCTCCGATGAGGCCTCCTGGATCACGGGTGTCGCCCTTAGCGTCGATGGCGGGCACCACCTGCGTGGTGGCCCGAATATCGACTCGATCATCGAGAGCGCGACGAGCCACGACTTCGTGGCCACCGTCGGATTGCGGATGTAGGGAAGCGCGAACGTGGCAAACTTCAATTTCGCGCGGCTGATCGAGGCGGTCGCCGATCAGGCGCCTGACCGGATCGCCGTCTCGGCCTCCGATGGTACGAGTTACAGCTACGGCGAACTCGACGTCCGCGGCAATCGATTCGGACACACGCTGATGAGTCTGGGCGCCGGCTACGGCGATCGGGTGGCCATCCTGGCGCACAACCGGGCCGAGTGGCTCGACGTCATGATCGGCTGCTTCAAGCTCGGTGCTCTGATCGTCAACGTCAACTATCGCTATACCGCCGGTGAGATAGCCCATGTACTGCGCGACAGTGGTGCGGCGGTGGTCGTCGCGGAGGCTGAGTTCGCCGGTGTGCTGCACGATGCGCTACAGCAGGCGGGTACAAGTCCGCGCATTCTCTTCCTGGATCAGGATGCCCCGGAGGAGTCGGCCTACTCGGCCCGGGTGGCGTCGGCTGATGCCGGACGGGACTTTCCCCCGCACGAGGGTGTCGATGAGTACCTGCTGTACACCGGGGGCACGACCGGGTTGCCAAAGGGCGTCGTGTGGACGCAGGAGGATCTGGTCAACGGCGCTGTCGCCTACGGCTGGGCCGTCGGCGGGACCGGGTTCACCGACCCATCCGCGATCGCGCAGCGGCTCACCGAAGAGGTGCCGGTGGTGATGGCGGTGGCACCGCTGATGCATGGCAACGGCCAGTGGGCGATGCTGCGCGCCTGGACGCTGGCCGGCACCGCAGCTATCTGGGCCGGTCGCCGATTCGAGGCGGACAAGTTGCTGGATTCGCTGGAGCGGATGCAGGTCAACATCGTGTCCTTGGTGGGTGACTCGATGGCCAAGCCCCTGTTGGCCGAGATCGAACGCGACCCGAACCGGTGGGATCTCTCCGCGCTGAGTGCGATCGGCTCCGGCGGCGCCGTGATGTCGCCGCAGACGAAGGCCGCGATCCGGCGAATGCTTCCGCACGTGACCGTCATCGACGGCTACGGGGGCTCCGAGTTCGGCACCGCCGGCACGTTGACCGGTGAGGACGACGCGACATTCCCCAGATTTGACGCCGCGGCCGACCGCGTTCAAGTGGTGCGCGACGATCTGTCTCCGGTGACGGCCGGCGAACAGGGTCTGGTCGCGGTCGGCGGCGCGGTCGCCAGCCGATACTGGAACGACCCGGTCAAGTCAGCGCAGGTGTTCCGCGTCGACGGCACCGGCAAGCGCTGGGCGACACCCGGCGATTCGGCGATCCGCAATAGTGACGGCACTTTCTCCCTGTTGGGCCGCGGATCTCTCGCGATCAACACCGGCGGCGAGAAGGTCTACCCGGACGAGGTCGAAACCGCGCTAAAGACCTACCCGGCCATCCGCGACGCGCTCGTGGTCGGCGTGCCCGATCCGCTGTACGGGCAGCGGATCGCCGCTGTCGTCAGCCGTAACGAGAGCGCGGAGGGCGTGTACGGTGCCGACCTCTCAGTGGCGCAGCTGCAGGACCACCTGCGCTCGCGGCTGGCCGGCTTCAAGATCCCGCGCCTGGTCGCAGTGGTCAGCGAGATCCGACGTTCGCCGGCCGGCAAGGCCGACTACCTCTGGGCCCGCCAACAGGTGACCCAGGACGCAATCACGACGAGTGGGAGTACGAAATGAAGACACGCGCTGCGATCCTTGCCGGAGTGGGCGAGAAGTGGATAGTCGACGAAGTGGAGCTCGGGACCCCCGGGGCGAACGACGTGATCGTGGAGATCAAGGCCGCCGGGCTCTGCCACTCCGAGGAACACATGGCCAGTGGCGACATGGTGTTCACGCAGGACATCCTCGACGCCATGGGGATGCCCGAGCAGTTCCCGTTGATCGGCGGCCACGAAGGTTCCGGCGTGGTGGTCGAGGTCGGCGCGGACGTCCGAAAGGTCAAGGTCGGCGATCACGTCTCGACGAGTTTCATCCCGTCCTGTGGGATCTGTCGGGCCTGCGTGGGCGGTCGTCAGTATCTGTGTGACCAGGGCTTTGACCTGATGACCACACAGGCTGAGCCCAAGCACTTCTGGCAAGGCAAGCCGGCGAACACCTACTCCAACCTCGGTACCTTCGCCGAGCACGCCCTCGTGCACGAGAACTCGCTGGTGAAGATCGAGGACCACTTCCCGTTCGACATCGCGGCGCTGGTCTCCTGCGGTGTGCCGACGGGCTGGGGCTCCGCGGTTGACCGGGCCGGCACTCAGCCGGGCGACGTCGTGGCCGTCATCGGCATCGGTGGCATCGGGATCAACGCTGTGCAGGGCGCGAAATCTGTCGGCGCACAGGTAATCATGGCGATCGACCCAGTCGAGTTCAAGAGGCAGAAGGCCATGGAGTTCGGTGCCACCCACACCGCGGCCACGGTCGAGGAGGCGATGCCGCTTATCCAGGAGCTTTCCCGCGGACGGCTCTGCGACCGGGTCATCGTCACTCCGAGCGTGCTGTACGGCGATATTCTCGCGGCCGCCATGTCGATCACCGGCAAGGGCTCCACCTGTGTCGCGACCGCAGTCGCGCCCTATGCACAGGCGGAGGTGCCGCTGTCGCTGGTCGACCTCACACTGTGGAACAAGGAGCTCAAGGGCTCGCTCTACGGTTCGACCAACCCGCGCGCGCAGATCCCCAAGCTGCTGTCGCTCTACGAGTCGGGGCAGCTCAAGTTGGACGAGCTCATCACGCACCGGTACCCGCTCGACGACATCAATTCCGGCTACGACGATCTGCGCGAGGGCCTGATCCTCCGCGGCGTCATCACCTTCTAAGAATCGGAAGTCAGCCATGACAGCTACAGCCACCGAAACGCGAGTCCCGATCGACCTATGGAGTTCCAGCTCCTTCGCTCACGGTCATCCGGTTGAGCAGTACCACTGGTTGCAGGAGAACGCACCGGTGTACTGGCACGAGGAACCGGACGGCGGTCGTGGGTTCTGGGCGGTCACCTCGGCCCAGTTGCTCAAAGACGCCAGCGTTCGCCCCAAGACGTTCTCCAGCGCGTCCGGCATGACTATGTACGACCTGCCGCCCGAGGTGCTGGAGGGCTTGAGGAACTTCCTGATGTTCATGGATCCGCCGCGCCACACCGGTCTTCGCAAGCTCGTCAACTCCGAGTTCACCCCGCGCGGAGCCCAGCGATGGGCTGAGCCGATCGACAAGGTGGCCGACTCGATCATCGACAGTGTCTGCGAGAAGGGCGAATGCGAGCTGATGTCCGAGGTCGCGGCACTGCTGCCCACCTCGGTGGTCACTACTCTGCTCGGGGTCGATCGCGAGCAGGGCATCAAGCTCTACGAGCTGGTCGAGATCATGCACTCGGCGCAGGACACCGTAACCGAGGAGCAGCGCACTGTGGCCCGGGAGGAGATGGTCGCCTTCGGCATGGCGCTACATGCCGCCAAGCTCGCGACGCCGGACGACTCGATGGCCAGTAACCTCGTGCACGCCGAGCTCGAGGGCCAGGAGCTCAGCGCACTCGACTTTGCCTTGTTCATCCTGCTTCTAGTCAACGCCGGCGAGGACACGGTGCGCAACCTGACCGGCGGAGCCGTGATCACCCTGCTGGAGCACCCCGAAGTCCTCGCGCGGCTGCGCGATGACACCGAGGCGCTCATGCCTAAGGCTGTCGAGGAGTTCATCCGCTATCAGAGCCCGGTGACCTACCAGCGCCGGACCGCGACGGAGGACACGCACCTCGGCGACGCCGAGATCAAGCGAGGTGACAAGGTCCTGCTGTATTACGGCGCGGCCAATCGCGACCCGGCGCTGATCTCTGACCCGGACGCGTTCATCATCGACCGTGACCCGAACCCGCACATGGGATTCGGTGGCGGCGGCCCGCACTTCTGCCTCGGCGCGCACATAGCTCGCCTGCAGATCAGGGCGATCATGTCACGCATCGTCACCCGCCTGCCGGACCTGCAGCTCGCGGGCGAGCCGACCTGGTTGGCTTCGAACTTCATCTCGGGTCCGACCTACGTGCCGTTGCGGTTCACGCCGACGCCCAAACGTGGTCTCTAGCCACAACGACGAAAATCCGCTCGGGGAGTGCCTGCCAGGCACTCCCCGAGCGGATTCTTCGTTTGCCAGCCACGCTGGCATGGCTACTCGCGCTCGTACTTGCCGGCCTCTACGGACGCTGAGAACTTGAACGGCGTGGTCCAGCCATAGGGCTGGTAGTCGAGAGCGATGAGCTCCCATACGCCGTATCCGACCTCGTCGCCGATGCGGAACTCGCACAACGCGTCGTGAAGATAGCCATAGGTTCGTGCGTCCTCGGCGTATTCGGCGTTCGACCAGCGTTCCCAACCGTTCTCCGGACGCCCGAGCGCGGAAGCATACGGATGCGCCAGGTCGACCGGCTTGGGCGCGAAGTAGTTGACGATCGGACCGATCGGCTTGAAGTCCATTGTGAGCTTTTCGCCGGATTCGGTCTCCAGCACCACCGATCCGCTACGTGGTACCCGCTCGCCGGGGACCAATTCGAAGTCGTGGGAGAGGATGCGCAGGCTCGGCCCCGTACTGTCGGCGTCGGCGAAACCTCCATTGGAGTACAGGGTTTTCCCGTCCGGGCTCTCAAAGTGGTAGAGGCTCAGCGTCCGGCTCGGGAAGTGGACGCAAGACCAGATCCAGAACTCCAATGCCTCCCGGATACCCCAAGTGCGATCGCGCACGCCGTACCAGTCGTCAACTTCGTACTTCTTACCGTCGATCTTGAACCAGCCCCGGTGGGTGCCGGACTGGTGCAGGTGCGCGAAGTCCAGGGAAACATCGCCGTTGTCGTCCTGTACGAAGACCTTCTCGAACTCGAATGGCTGGTGGCGTGCGGTCCAAAGTAGGTCGATCTCGATGCCCGAGGGGTTCGGAGCCAGCGTGATGCGCCATTGCTTCATCGGTTCGACGATCTCGAAGGCGAATTCGCCGACATCCATCCGGGTTCGCTCGCCGGCAATCGGTCGAACGCCGCGCCAGTCGGTCTGGCCGCCGTCGGGGCCGGTGGTGTGCGCTATGACGTAGACGCTTGCGAGGTCGGTATTGGGCGTCGTGCCCATTCCGCACACAAGAAGCGCCTCTCCATCTGCGCTGTGGACATTGAAGTAGTTGCGTTCCTGCCATTTTGTCGAGCCACCCCCCGGGACGGCGATGCTATCGCTGCTCTGGTGGATGAAGTAGTCGTCGAGTGGAACCAGCACGTGGCTCGTCTCCTCACTGTGGATGCACGGTGGTGAAGGGGCATATGGGATTTCCCAACTGGGTGGTTGGTAACGCTACTGACGGTCAGGGGTTGAGTCAAGTGAAAAGGCGGGATTCCTGCCCTCCTGACGGTCGGGTGAGACACGACGGTGTAACGGGATCGGTGAAGTGCTTGACAAGGCGACCAGGTCTCGCGATAGTTCGTACCCAACCAGTTAGTTGGGAGGCGTGCGTCACAGCGACGCCGCCGTGAGAGAGGAATCCAATGATCCGCAGACAGTTCAAATTGGCTACGTTGGCTGTGGGTGGCGTCGCGCTCGCCGCCTCGCTGGCAGCGTGCAGTTCCTCGGGGGCTTCGAGCGCAGGTTCGGGAAGCAGTGGGGCGACTGCGACGCCGGTGAAGATTATGGTCACGGGGACCCTGTCGAGCCCGAACCTGTCCTACCCTCAGCAGCAGTCGGGCGCTGAGGCGGCGGCCAAGGCGATCAACGCCAACGGAGGCATCGACGGCCATCCGATTCAAATCGTCGTGTGCAATGACGGGCTGGACCCCAACAAGGCCATCGCCTGTGCACAGAAGGCCAAGGATGAGGGCGTCGTCGCGCTCGACGGCGGGATCGAGGAGTTCAGCGCCCAGATGTGGCCGAAACTCGAGGCTTCAAACATCCCTTGGGTGGCGCCGGTCGTTATCGCCGCTGACCAGGGCACCAACAAGATGTCCTTCCCGCTCTCGGGCGGAATCACTGCGGCGTTCATGCAGACAGGCCGTCTGGCCGTCGAGAAGGGCGGCAAGAACGTCGTCATTTTCGAGCACGAGAACTCGCAGGCCAAGTTCACCGGCGACATCATTGCGCAGGGCGTGAAGTTGGCGGGGGGGACGGTCGTCAAGACCGTCATCTCGAAGCTCGGTAGCACCGACACGTCGGCCGCCGCAGCGCAGGCAATTGCGGCGCACCCGGACGCGATCGGCTGTGCTTGCAACCAGGGTGACGCGGCCCGGCTCCTGCAGAGCGTTGTCCAGGCCGGCTTCAAGGGCCCGTTTGCCGGGTCGATCTCCAGCTTCACCAACTCGGATCTGTCGTCGTTGGGCTCGGCCGCGAACCAGATCGTCGCCGGTGCGGACATGCTTGGCCCGGATGCGCCAGCTGCGGCCCAGTGGGTCTCGGAGATGAACGCCAATGATTCCAAGGCTGAGCAGGACAACATCTCCGGTGGCGCCTGGCTGGCTGTGCATGTCGTCGCGGATCTGCTCAAGGGGCAGTCCGACCTGTCGTCCAAGAATCTGACGAGCATCCTCAACACCTCGCCGTCGATCAACATCTACGGCATGGCCGGTGACAGCGTTACCTTCACCAAGCCCGGCCCGATTCCCGCGACGCCGCGCGTCGTGAACATGAACGCCATGTCCTATGGCGTCAAGGACGGGAAGTTCGCCGCGACTGCGACGACGTTCACCAACCCGCTGACCGGCCAGTAGCCTCAACAGCCCGGCACGGCCGGATCGGCGTCTTCACTGCCGATCCGGCCATGCTGCGTGTGACGACCGTTGGTGCGGGGATGAGTATCGCTCGACGTGGGCGGTCCAGGACCGTACCGATGCCGGGCATCGGTACGGTCCGAATAGTGACGAGTCGGCCGAGATCAACGGCTTAAGCGGGAGAACGCGGAGCCGCGGGAAGCGCGCCGAAATGCGTGGGGCCGGGACGATCTGCGCAGTCCGGGGTTGAGTCGAAGCGTGATTGTCGATGGCATTGTGGCGTCGCGCTCGGACTGGTTCGGGGATCGGCCGACGCACGAATGGCGGAGCCCAGCCGGGTTAGGTTGCAGGGACCCGCTGGCTCAGTACGGATCCGGCAGTCCGGCGTCCCGTACTGCGACGGGCTCGCGAGTGGACACCTGAGTGACCTGCTCGAGTATTCCGAACCCGGTCACCCCGGATCGCACGAAGTCGAACGGGGTGAAGGCGCGCCGCACCCAACCGTCGCCGTCTTCGCTGGGCCGTACCAGGGCGAGGTGCTGATCCGGGCTGCGCAACCCGCCGAGCACGGTGACGTCTGTCCGTCCGCGCAGCTGGCAGATCATGCGTTGCGGAGCACTGCGCTCAGCTCCTGCGGTACGTAGGGCCGACACCGCCAACAAGGCAATATCGGTCTGCGCCTGCAGTGCCGCTGCCCCGGTGTGTCCGCCGGCTCCGTTGGATCCAGCGGAGCCATCGGCTGTGTCGGGACAGGCTACGAGCATTGCCGACCCGTCCTGAAACGCGGCTTGCAGCCGGACACCGGCCTGGTTGGTTGAAGCGCCGAAGTCCCCGGGTTCTATCCATGCCTGCCCGCTGATCGCATAGACGACACTGCCAGGCGCGAACGATCCGGTGACGCGGTAGTTCCGGGAACCCTGCAACACGTTCTCTGAGGAATCGCCCATTCGTGGGACGGGCTGGGAGTTGGGCTCCAGTGTCAGGTCCGCCGTGAGCGGAACACGGAATTGCACCTCTGCGTCGCCATCACGCCGATGCTCCGCGCAGGAAAGGTCCTCCGCGGTGTGGGCCATCAGCTTGATGTGCTGGGTGGCTCCTTCGACGGACCAGCTGATATCGGGGCGGTGTCTTGCAGGCGCGATATCCGCGTCGTACCACAAGGTCACCCCGTCCGCGATGAACACCACGATCCGCGCGAGCGACGCGCGGGGGCCCCCTGAAAATGTCAGGGCGATGATCGCTCCGGACTGGTCATCCATCAGGACCAGATCAAGCGCGCCGCTCCCGGGCTCTATGTCTGTCGAGCTACTGATTTCAGCGGCACTCAATGCGACTCCTCGGTAAATTTAACGGGTGTGGGCGTGCGGCATGTTGACGCGCGCCCCGATCTAGCTCATGATAGCCAACTATACAGTTGGTAAAAAGCTAGAGTATGGAGATTGAGATGAAAGATTGGCCCTACGAGGTCTTCCCGACCGGGTGGTACCAGATCGGGTTCTCGGCCGAGCTTGCGCCTGGAGACGTGCGCGCGGTCAAATACTTCGATCAAGACCTGGTGCTGTTCCGGACTGAGGATGGCGAGGTCTCGCTGCTTGATGCGTACTGCCAGCATCTGGGGGCCCATCTCGGCCACGGCGGGAAGGTCAAGGGTGACTGCATCGAGTGCCCGTTCCACGCATGGCAGTGGAAGGCCGATGGCTCGCTCCACGACATTCCCTATGCACCGAAAGCCAAGCGCAAAGTTGGCCTAGAGCGGCTGCACACCCGTGAGGTGCAGGGCCTGCTCCTCGCCTGGTACGACGGCTACGGCCGCGCACCGTTCTGGGAGTGGCCCGGTATCCCGGAGTTCGGGGACCAGGTCAACAACTACCCGATCTACCCCTACGGTGCCGACCACGTCGGCATCCGCAAGATCGTTGTACAGTCGCCGATCGAGAACACCCCGGACTACTTCCACTTCCCCGTGGTCCACGGAGCCGGGCAGCCCGGCCGCCCGCTGCTCTGGGCGGAAGACGAGCACTACTTGCGTACCCGGATGGGCTACTGGTTCGGCTATGGCAAGGAGGCGACCTGGCTGACGCCCAACGGCCCAGTAGATGGTGAGACCGAGACCGAAGCCTGGGGCTTGGGCCTTTCGCTGGCTCGGTTCCACATCGATGACTTCATTACCAATCAGCTCACCGCAACCACCCCGGTGGATCAGGAACATTCCCAGATCTTCTGCACCATGACCGTGTCGCGTGAGCCCGGTGCGAGTCTCGACGACCCGCCAACCGGGCGAGCCGAGAACATGCTCCGTTTCCAGGACGCGCAGATCCGACGGGACTTCGCGATCTGGGAGAACCAGCGCTATATCGAGCACCCCCCGTTCGCGGGCGGCGAGGAGCTCTACTATTCGCGATTCCGCAGATGGTCCAAGCAGTTCTACTTCGACCGGCCATACAGTGCCGGCGAGACCATCGAGGGTGACCTGCGTAAAGCTGACGAATGGGTGACGCCGACGTACGACCACAATCCAGTGTAATTAGTGGAGGAACTCGCCCCACGAGATTGGTGCGGGTTGCAGCAGATCGGCGTTGGTGAGGCGGTGAACGGCGTGGCGGCGCCGGAACCGGCAATTACTCCCTCTGGGTGATTTCAGCGGGCCGCTACCGACACCGACACGGGTTGGCGGCGCTCCTGGCTACCCTGAGGGGAAGAGGTTGACGACGGTGCCATCGCCGCCATGGCGCTCGATTTCTGCAGACAGCGGACAGGGTAATCGAATTGTGGCGGCAGTGGTGGGGCACCGCTAAGACTGTGAAGGTTCCGGCAGCAGTCGAACTCATCTTTCGGATGATCTTCCCGTTGGCGTTGCATGCGCTCAACAGTGTCACCGTTGCGATGGATCTCTCGGATCGAACGCCCTGGGTCGCCACAGATTTATCCGGATCACGTTCGAACATGCTCTCACTGCACACTGGGACTTGCTCACCCACGATGGCGAGCAGCAGGTGCGTCTTGAACTTCAAAGCGAAGCGCACAGGCGTACGGCAGTGTTCCACAGAGGCCTCGGCTCGCTCCAGGATTACGCCGCGATGGTCGGTGACAAGCGCACGACGAGCAGTTCGAGCGTCTTAACGCCTGCGCTCGGTTTACCGACTGTCCTCAGCTGTCTTTCGCCGTCTACCGCAATTTAAACGGAGCCGCGCACCCCTCCTGCGGGACGGTCATGGCTCATCTCCCCGGTTCCTTGACCGCACTTGGTGAGGGAGGTGGCCCGTTCGAGGCGGGCCAGAGTGGGCTTTCACAGTCGAAGCGGAGACTTCGGCGTGTGACTGGTAACGATCGGGTGCGACACTGCGATGGTGTCAGAACGTGTTTTGCTTCAGGGCTCACCGGTTCCGCGGATTGTGATGGCGGCCTACTTCGGCGCGATCGGCATCATCGGCGGCATCGCCGGCGCGCTCCACTCCGACAATGCCTTGAAGTGGATCGCCAGCATCGCGCTACTGATAGCGGGCGTTGCGGCCTCGATCAGGATCTTGGCCGCGGGATTCATCGTCTCCGATTCGGGTGTGCGGGTACGTGCAGTGTGGCGCACATGGACTGTGCCCTGGGCCGAGGTCTATCACATCTCGATTGAGCCGATGTCGTCCCATTCGTTGACCGGTCCGATTGGCAGCCTCCAACTCACCACTACTGCTGGCCAGCGCTTGCGCAGCCAAGCGATCACCGCGCCGAAGCCGACCTCGCCACAACTTGTCGCGGCGTTGGCGAGCCTTGAAGACGCGCGGCAGAGCTGGGAGATAGCTCACCCCGGTGCGGTCGCGCCAACTCTTGTGCATGGTCGCTCGCCACGCGTGCAGTTCACGGTGTTGTGGTATCCGGGAACAGCCGAACCTCCATCGGATGAACTGTGGGTGGCGATCTCGATGCGGGTTCTGCCGGGCGAGGCTACCCTCCACCTAGCAGTCGGCTATACCGAACGCCTCCAGCAAGGCAGCCTCCGCGACGCCACCGCGAACCCCAATGCCGGTGACGTGACGTTTCACGTTCACACCGACAGCGGAGTCGACGGGCGCGTGCGCACGACACGCGCCGACGCACGCCTGATCGCACACGAACTTGACTGACCCTGGCAGCCTTCGATGGATATTCGTTGAACCGTACTGGGCAAGGAGAGGTGCGCGAGAAGCGACCGCGAGTGATCGACGATGCCCCCGAGATGTCCCCGCACCGCTCAGAACAGGTCGGACTGCCCACTCTCAACCAATACCCATTCGCAATGAAACACTGGGGAGGGCGGCGAACCGGGCCGCCGGATGGGACTCGTAATAGGGTTGTCTGGAGTCCCATTCTCCGAGGCGGCTCCACAGAGGCCCCGTATTTGGTGGCCTAGAAGCACCTGGCATCTATTCGCCCGGCTCGCACTATTCGGGGAGTGTCACAAGCTGTCACACTTGCCCGGTCGCTGGGTCGTGCGCACCACCACTGGCGCGCGCGGCTCACGAGCGAACGGAGGGAGCGAGCGGGGCACCACTCGCTCCAGCAGATACGGAATGGGCAGCTCATGAATGAAATTCCAACAAGGGACCATCCTGGCGATTCCTGGCGTGAGTTTTTCCGCCGGGGGGCGCTCAATCGGGTGGCACTTTCGTTAGGTCTATTGGTCGTTGTCGAAATTTCAGTGCTGACACCCACGGCTCGCGCGCAATCTGATCTAGCGGGCGCTGGGCTATCGGCCTACTTGGTTCCTGTAGTCATTGGTGAAGGCTTCTACGTTCTACGCAACTCCGAGCGATTCAGACTACTAGCAAACGTGCTCATTTCGATTGTGGCCATTCAGCAGGGGGCCGCATCGGCGTACGAGGTCTTACGGAATGGGATGAATTCGACGGACGTGCACTCCTCGGTACAGGCTGCAATTATCATTTTTACCGCACTGACCATGGACCTTGCCCAGATTCTGCTTCACCGGGTTAGGCGCACGTAGGTACGACGCCAGACCAAGCTAGCCCTGACGTGGCGCTTCACAGTTGACGGCGTAGTCGGGTTTCGAGCGGCTGGTCACGGAAGTGGTCGGGCGAGGGTCTCGACCGTCTCGTCTAAATCGCTTCGAAGGGTGGGATGCCAGGTGACTGATATGTCCCGCCTCATGGAGGATCAGTCGATCGCCAAAGGTCACGGCCACCCGGCGACCGTTGATGCGGCGCCGGTGCCACCAATCTGCGGATAGTCGTGCGCGACGAATGCTGCAAGCAGATTCGGCTGGGCATAGACGCAGTGAAGTCCCTCGACGCGGACCTTCTGGCCGGACCCCGTGAATTGATCAGCATCGCCGGGAAACCTGGTGGTGTCGCATCTTTTCAATCGCCCGCTTCGCGATCTCAACGTTCCCGCCAACCGTCTCACCTTGGAATGACGATCATCGTGGGACAGGCGATGGTGTTGGGATCATTGCCGGGGTGCGGTGCTCCGGACTATTTGGTCACACGAAGACGCCGGAACTCACCGCCGTGCAATTCCACGGCGGTGAGCGCAACCGCCGAAACGGCGATCAGGATCCGGGTAACTACAACGCCTCCCGGCGAAAGCGCTGCCCAGACTAAGCCAACCGCCCGACTGCCGACCGGAACGGAAACTACGGTTATCAGCACCATCAGCACTCGACCAACCAAGGTGCCCCAGGTGGTGCTACACAACACCTGATGCGCGATCGCAGCTGAACAGACGGTCGCGAACGTAAGTATCGCCAAGAAGAGGGCGAGCCATCCAGGCGCGGAGAAGCTCCAGACCACAACGTCACGATTCAGCACCGCGAAGAAGACGAACGGGATGCACCCCAGCACGCACGCGGCCGTCGTCCGTGCAATCCTCAAGCCCAGCATGACGGCAGCGTCTCACGAGGTTGGACGCGGTGCACGACGAACACTGCGAGGAAGCCGACATCGGATATCCATATCCGAGTCCTGCCTCGCCACTGTCCGACGGGAGTATCGCGAATCAGCACAGCGATCCCACTCTCGATTGCGCTCGGCGCTACCTACGACCGTAGCGACGACGAAGTTCGTGCCGACGGCGGTGGGCAGCTCAGGTCTGCGGGGCCGGTGGGCGGGCGAAGCCGTCGGCGAGGGCTTGCAGGGCCTCGTCGAGGTAGAGCGTCAGGTCGTTGTCGGCTCGGGTGACCCAGAGATCGTAGGCCGCCCGGCAGGCGGCGAGGGTGGTGCGTCCGATGGCCAGCGGGTAGAGCGAGTCGGCCGGCAGCCCGGTGCGCGCGGCGGCGTAGTCGCTGACGGCTCGCTCCCAGGCGTCGTAGTGCGGGGCGGCGCTGGCCTGGAGGGCGGGTATGGAACCGATCAGGTTCATTCGGGCTCGCAGTTCGGGGACGTCTTCGGCCCGGTACTGGTTGACGCCGACCACAACCTGGCGGATTCCGTCCATCACCGACACCTCCCCGCCGAGCGCGGCGAAGGCGGCGCGCAGGGACTCGACCTCGGTGTCGAAATCGCTCCAAAGCACCGCGCTCTTGGAGTCGAAGTAGCGGAAGAAGGTGCGACGGTTGACGTGGGCGGCGTCGGCGATGTCGTCGACGGTGGTGTTGTCGAAGCCGCGTTCAGTGAACAGTTGCAGGGCGATGAGTTCCAGTTCGCGGCGACTGGTGGCCGGTGGGCGACCGCGTCGGGCCGCGCGATCGCCCGGCGGTCGGTCGCTGGATTCGCCGCTCGGAACCCTTGTATTCGTCACGCGGTGACGATAACGTATCCGCTATTCCGTCATCGAGTGACGAATACTGAGTTCGCACCGATCCGATGTTGAGAAGGAGAACCGAGATGAACGCCACCCCCGCTGCCACCGTCACCCCCGTTGTCGAACAGGCCGAGTCCGCCACCCCGATCGAGCCGGCGCCGGAGGTGTTGGTCGAGGAGCTGTTGGTGGAGGAGGTCTCGATCGACGGCATGTGCGGTGTCTACTAGCACCCTGCGTCCTGAGCGCGCTGATGCCGTTCAGAACGCCTTTGACTTCGACGGTGCCTGGCAATTGAACGAGCAGGTCTCGATCCGCCCGGAGCGGTTCGGGGCGCTGCTGTACCACTTTGGCACCCGGCGCCTGTCGTTCCTGAAGGACGTGACGCTGGTGGAGATCACCCGATCGCTGGTTTCGCAGCCGAGCGCGCGAGCGGCTTGCCTGGCCGCCGGCGTCGCGCCGGGTGACCTGGGCCAGTACGAGCGTGCCCTGGCCACCCTGGCCGCGTCCTCGACCATCTCCGAAAGAAGCCCATCATGACCACTGTTGCCCCGAAGCCGGTAGGTTCGCTGGTCGATCAGTTCCAGTTCGGGCTCGATGCCCCGATCTGTCTGACCTGGGAACTGACGTACGCCTGCAATCTGTCGTGCGTGCACTGCCTCTCCAGTTCGGGACGGCGGGACCCGCGTGAGTTGTCGACGGCGGAGTGCAAGGCAGTGATCGACGAGCTGCAACGGATGCAGGTCTTCTATGTGAACATCGGCGGCGGCGAACCGACCGTCCGCGCCGACTTCTGGGAGCTGGTGGACTATGCCACCGCGCACCAGGTTGGGGTGAAGTTCTCGACCAACGGTGTGAAGATCACTCCGGACGTCGCCCGACGGTTGGCGGCCAGTGACTACGTCGACGTGCAGATCTCCCTCGACGGCGCGACGGCTGAGGTCAACGACGCCGTCCGCGGCGATGGTTCGTACGCCACCGCCCTGAAAGCTATGGAGAATCTCCAGGCCGCCGGGTTCACCGGGTTCAAGATCTCGGTCGTCGTGACCCGGCAGAACGCCGGACAGTTGGACGAGTTCAAGGCGATCGCCGACCGCTTCGATGCCCAGCTTCGGTTGACCCGATTGCGTCCCTCCGGCCGTGGCGCCGACGTGTGGGACGAGCTGCATCCGACCGCCCAGCAGCAGCGGCAGCTGTATGACTGGTTGCTGGCCAACGGGGAGCAGGTGCTGACCGGGGACTCCTTCTTCCACCTGGCCGGTTTCGGTGAGTCGCTGCCCGGGCTGAACCTCTGTGGGGCCGGACGGGTGGTCTGCCTCATCGATCCGGTCGGTGACGTCTATGCATGCCCGTTCGCCATTCATGACAACTTTCTGGCCGGCAACGTCCGTAGCCCCGGTGGTTTTCAGCAGGTCTGGCAGCACTCGGATCTCTTCGCCGAGTTGCGTAGTCCGCAGACCGGCGGGGCCTGCACCAGTTGTTCGGCGTTCGACGCCTGCCGCGGTGGCTGCATGGCGGCGAAGTTCTTCACCGGTCTGCCGTTGGACGGTCCGGACCCCGAGTGTGTCAAGGGAAACGCCGACTCCGCGCTGCTCAGCGTCGGTGCCGGGTCAACGCCGAAGCCATCGCTGGACCACTCACACCGCACCCGTCCGGCGGCAAAGCTGGTGCCGTTGACGATCGGTCCGCGACCAGTGCAGCGCCTCGCTCCGGAGAAGGCCTGCGACGAGAACCCGCTCGCCGGCCTGGTCCTTTCCGAAGTTCGTGCGCGGCGTGATTGACCGAAATCAACTCGCCGATCTGACCTCGCCTGAAGCAGGAGGACGGGCTCGGGAAGGAGTGGTGCTAGTCGTGCCGGTGGGCTCGACCGAGCAGCACGGACCGCATCTTCCGCTCTCCACCGATACCGATATCGCGGTTGCGCTCTGTGCCCACCTGGCCCGTGCCCGCACCGACGTCGTGGTCGCGCCCCCGGTGCCGTATGGGTCGAGTGGGGAACATGCCGGTTTTCCCGGGTCGTTGTCCATCGGTCAGGCGGCACTCGAGTTCCTGATCACTGAAGTCTGCCGGTCAGCGTTCGACACGTTCGACCATGTTCTGCTGGTCAATGGGCACGGCGGCAACGTGGAGCCACTAACACGGGCGGTGACGACGCTGCGCAACGAGTCCCGAGACGTCTGCCTCTTCCTGCCCCGCTGGGAAGGCGATCCGCACGCCGGGCATGAGGAGACTTCGATGCAGTTGGCGTTGCGCCCGGAACGCGTGCAGATGCAGCATGCCGTGCCCGGTGACACCCGCCCGCTGTCGGTGACCCTGCCACTGATGCGGCGCGGCGGGGTGCGGGCGGCCAGCCGAAACGGCATCCTTGGCGACCCGACCCACAGCACGGCCCAAGCCGGGGCTCGGCTGCTGGCGCAGCTGGGCGCCGACCTGTTTCGTGCCGTTGATGAGTGGCGACGGTCGATGGTGGCAATCCGATGACGATGCAAGGTCGGACCGCGATCGTGACCGGGGCGGCGAGAGGCATTGGCGCGGCGACGGTGCTGCTGCTGGCCGCCGAAGGCTGGTCGGTGCTGGCCGTCGACCGGGCCACGGACGACCCGGCACTGCCCTATCCGCTGGGTACTTCGGTCGACCTCGAGGGTGTCGTCGCCGACGCGACACGGCTGTCGGCCGGGCGTGGGCGAATCGGGCTGCTGCTGGCCGATGTTCGCGATCTGGCTGCGTTGGAACGCGCCGTGGTCGACGTGGAGACGCGCTGGGGCGGACTGGACGCGGCTATCGGCTGCGCCGCGGTGATCGCCGGGGGAGTGCCGTTTTGGGAGGTGCCGGTCGCGCAGGAGCAGGCGATACTGGATATCGACCTCGGCGGAGTGCTAAACCTGGCCCGCGCCGCGATCCCGGCGCTGCTTCGGCGCCCGGAGCCGAGGCAGGGCCGGTTCATCGCCGTCGCCTCCACCGCGGCGACACGAGGGCTGCCGATGCTCGCTGCCTACTGTGCCGCGAAGGCCGGAGTCGCCGGTCTCATCCGGGCGTTGGGTGCCGAGCTGGGTGGCACCGGCGTAACGGCGAATGCGGTCAGCCCGGGCTCGACGAACACCGATCTCCTGGTGGAGAGTGCGCGACTCTACGACCTGCCCTCATCCGATGCCTTCGCGGCGCAGCAGCCGATGGGTCGGCTGCTCGAGCCTTCCGAGATTGCTGCCACTATCTCCTTCCTGGCCGGACCGGGCAGCAGCGCCATGACCGGTGCCGTGATTCCGGTCGACGGTGGACTGGCGCTATGACGGCGAAGGCCGATGCGGCCGTCGGGCTACCGATTGGCTTCGGCGTGGAGATCGACGCCGACACCAAACAGGTCGACGAGGTCACTCTGTTTGGAGGTTCACCGGCGCGGCTCATGCGCCTATCGGCGGCGGGCGGGGTGGCCTGGCGGGAGCTCACCGCCGGGCCGATCGTCACGTCGGCCGCCGCCGTGCTGAGCCGGAGCCTGTCGGACGCGGGAGTGATCCACCCGGTACCGCCGCCGATGGCGACGCGGCCCGACATCACGGCGGTGATTCCGGTCCGCGACCGGGTGACGATGCTTGGCCGCTGTCTGGATGCGATCGAGCCGGGACTGCGGGTCGTCGTCGTCGATGACGGCTCGCGCGATCCTTCGGCAATCGCTGCCGTCTGCCGCCGTCGCGGTGTCGAGCTGATTCGACGGCCGCAGAGCGGCGGCGCCGGCGCAGCCCGCAATTCGGGTCTGGTCGGTCTCGACACCGACTTCGTCGCGTTCCTGGACAGCGACTGCATCCCTACCCCGGGTTGGTTGACCGCACTGGCGGCGCACCTCGTGGATCCGATGGTCGGCGCGGTCGCCCCCCGCATCGTCGCGACCCCGACAACGGCCGCTCGCTCCGCGGTGGCGAGGTACACGGCGGTCGCGGGCAGTCTGGATCTGGGGGAGCGTCCGGCCCGGGTGCAGCCAGGAACCCGGGTGGCCTACGTGCCGACCGCGGCCCTGCTGGTCCGGACCACCGCGCTACAGGACGTCCTCACCGACGGGCAGGTCTTCGATCCGGCGCTGCGCTACGGCGAGGACGTGGATCTGATCTGGCGGTTGCACAAGGCGGGGTGGCGGATCCGCTACGACCCGACAGTGCTGGTCGAGCACCACGAACCGCAGACCTGGACCCAGCTCCTGAGTCGCCGCTACCGCTACGGCACCTCGGCCGGCCCGCTGGCCGTGCGGCATCCGAGCGCCATGGTGCCGCTGGTGCTCCAACCCTGGCCAGCGCTGGCCGTCGGTGCCGCGCTGACCGGCCGGCGGCGGACCGCTCTCCTCGGCGCTGCCGGCGCGGTGGTGTCACTGGCGATCAACCTGAAAAAGGCGGGACTTCCGCCGGCATCGGCCGTCCAGCCAACCGGCATCGCAGTGCAGCAGACCTGGCTCGGGATCGGCCGCTACCTCACCCAGTTCGCCGCGCCGACCCTGCTGGCCTCGCTCGTCGCCCCATCGCGGGGCGGCCGTGCGAGGTGGCGACGGCTGGCATTGGTCTCGCTTCTGGTGGGCGGACCACTGACCCGATGGTGGACGACCCGGCCGGAGGTCGACCCGTTCCGCTTCGTCGCCGCGAGCATCGCCGACGACGTCTGCTACGGCGCCGGTGTCTACGCCGGTTGCCGAGACGCCCACACCCTGATCCCGCTGCGCCCGCGAATCTCGTGGCGCCCCTACCGGTTTCCCGCACGTTCTAAGAGAGGTTCTGACTGATGACCAACGAATGGTTCGAGACGGTCGCCGAGGCGCAGCGTCGCGCGCAGAAGCGCCTGCCGAAGTCGGTGTACGGCGCGCTGATCGCCGGGTCGGAGAAGGGGATCACCCTGGCCGACAACCTCGCGGCCTTCGGCGAACTGGGATTCGCGCCGCATGTGGCCGGACTCAGCGCCCAGCGCGACCTGAGTACCTCGGTGATGGGTCAGTCGATCTCGATGCCGGTGCTCATCTCACCCACCGGAGTCCAGGCCGTCCACCCGGATGGTGAGGTCGCGGTGGCCCGGGCCGCCGCGGCCCGCGGGACCGCGATGGGGCTGAGCTCCTTTGCCAGCAAGCCGGTCGAGGAGGTTGTGGCCGCCAACCCGCAGACCTTCTTCCAGCTCTACTGGGCCGGAACCCGCGACCAGATGCTGCAGCGGATGCAGCGGGCCAAGGACGCCGGCGCCGTCGGCCTGATCGTCACACTGGATTGGTCTTTCTCCCACGGCCGGGACTGGGGCAGCCCGGCCATCCCGGAGAAGATCGATCTCAAGGCGATGATCAAGTACGCGCCGGAGGCGCTCACCCACCCGAAGTGGTTCGCCGCCTTCGCCCGGACGAAGAAGATCCCCGATCTCACCGTCCCGAACATGGGCCTCCCCGGGGCGCCCGGGCCGACGTTCTTCGGCGTCTACGGCGAGTGGATGCAGACCCCGCCGCCGAGCTGGGAGGACGTCGCGTGGCTGCGGGAGCAGTGGGGCGGCCCGTTCATGCTCAAGGGCATCGGTCGCATCGACGACGCGTACAAGGCGGTCGAGGCCGGGGTCACCGCGATCTCCGTCTCCAACCACGGCGGCAACAACCTCGACTCCACCCCGGCCAGCATCCGCCTTCTGCCCGGCATCGCCGCCGCGGTCGGTGATCAGATCGAAGTCGTGCTGGACGGTGGAGTCCGTCGCGGCAGCGACGTCATCAAGGCCGTCGCCCTCGGTGCCCGGGCGGTGATGATCGGCCGGGCCTACCTCTGGGGGCTGGCCGCCAACGGTCAGGCCGGTGTCGAGAACGTCCTGGACATCCTGCGCAGCGGCATCGACTCGGCCCTGCTCGGTCTCGGCCACTCCTCGATCAAGGAACTAAGCCCGGACGACCTCGTCATCCCCACCGGATTCACTCGCACCGCCGGAGAACTCCGCCCCTAACGCACCGAATCAGGCACGGGACGGCCGATATCGACTGGTCGCCTCGAAGGTGTTCCGCATTGAGGGCTGTGCGTTCAGAAAATATGCAGAATCTGCAATATTGCAGAGGTGGTAGCATTTTGAGGTGGTCAACTCTTCCGTCGTAGGGGCATCTCTGCGCGAGCGTTCAAAGGCGAAGCGTCGCGAGATGATCCGGCGAACCGGAATCCGGCTATTCGCCGAGCGGGGATACGAGGCGACGACCATCGCTGAGATCGCTGAGGCCGTCGAGCTGTCGCCGCGAACCATCTCGCTCTACTTCCCAACCAAGGCCGATATCGCGCTGTCGGTTTCAGATGATTTGGCCGCCCGTCTCATCGCGACGTTTCGAGACCACCCCGACGCGGACTTCGTAACCGCGATCGATCTGTGGTTGGCGGGTATGGAGCGCGACATTGACCCCGAGCTGATCACGCTGAACGCCGCTCTGTTCGAGGCAAACCCCGCCCTGCAGTCACTGAGCAGTCGGCATCTTGCGGCCGCAGCCCAACATGGCCACGGGCTGCTGTTAAGACAGCTTGGGCTGCCCGCCAACCATCCGATGGTTGCCTACGCAGGAGGTGCCATCGGCGGAGCGATCATGGAGTACAGCAACAACCTCGTCGCCCTACGAACGAACCCCGACCTTCATCAATCGTTCATTGGCTATCTGCGAGCAATCATCGACGCGGCGCGCCCGAAGTGCGTTCCACCGATGTCGCCTCTACGGCGGCGGCCCAGCCCCACCGACAGCACAATCTGAGGAGCAATGTGACCAGCCTGCTTTACAAACTCGGTGCGTGGAGTGCCCGCCGTCGGCTGTTGATGATCGGCGGCTGGGTGATGCTCTTGGCGGTCCTGGGAGTTCTGGCCGGTACGGTCGCCGGGTCGACGGACAGTTCCTTCTCAATTCCGGGGACTCAGTCGCAGAAGGCGCTTGACCTCCTTTCTCAGAAATTCCCTGGAACTGGTGGCGCGAGCGCGCGGATTGTGGTGGCTGCACCCGAGGGCCACACTTTGAACGAACCCGCCTACACGGCTGCGGCGAAGGAGTCGCTCGCCCTAGCCGCGAAGGTTCCCGACGTCATCGCAGTGACGCCATACGAAAACGCGACTGTTAGCAAGGACAAGCGCATCGCATTTGTCGATGTTGCCTATGGCGTCCCGGTAGACCAGATCAGCCAGGAATCGAAGGACGCCTTGCAAGCGGCCGCCCAGCCGGCCAAGGACGCCGGCCTGCAGATCGAGTACTCCGGCGGAGTGATCGCCACGGCGACCAAAGCGGGAAACACCGAGCTATACGGTGTGATCATCGCCTTCTTCGTGCTGACGATCACTTTCGGGTCACTCGTCGCCGCCGGGATGCCGCTGCTCATGGCGTTGGTCGGTGTCGGCGTCGGGCTGCTCGGAATCTCCGCGCTCTCGGGCGTCATATCCCTCAACTCGACTGCTCCGACGCTCGCCCTGATGCTCGGGTTGGCAGTAGGTATCGACTACACGCTGTTCATTCTCTCGCGGCATCGACAGCATTTGCGTGATGGCATGGACGTTGGGGAGTCGATTCCGCTGGCTGTCGCAACCGCTGGCGGGGCCGTCGTCTTCGCCGGCTTGACGGTGGTCATCGCCCTCTGTGCGCTGACCGTCGTCGGAGTCCCGTTTCTGACTGTCATGGGCCTGGCCGCGGCCGGAACCGTTGCCGTGACCGTGCTCCTGTCGCTGACGCTGCTTCCGGCTGTGCTCTCGTTGCTTGGCCCGCGGATCAACAAGGGCTCGATTGGATTCCTCGCCCGACGTCATGAGCGCAACGCGACAAAGCCGAATGGCGGTGAGCGATGGTCGAAGCTCGTCACTGCGAAGCCGTGGCTGACGCTCGTCGTCGGTGTGGTCGGGATCGGGATCATCGCTCTCCCCGTGCTGGATCTGAATCTTGGCCTGCCCGACGACAGCAGCAAGCCGGCGTCAACCACCGAGCGTCGGGCCTACGATCTGCTGACCGAAGGCTTCGGAGCCGGGTTCAACGGTCCGCTCACGCTGGTGATCTACGCCCCCGGCCGAACCGATGTCGCCACACTCGCCGCGCAAGCAGCGACGGATTTACAGAAGGCACCGGATGTGGCATCTGTAGGCACCCCGATTCCGAACAAGGCCGGCGATGTGGCGATCCTTTCGGTGACTCCGGCGTCGAGCCCGTCGTCTGATGCCACCAAAGCGCTCGTCGGTGACATCCGCACGGCAGCCGATCAGGCGGAGAAAGAGTCAGGCGTAAGCGCCTATGTCACCGGTACGACGGCCGTCAATATCGACGTCTCGAACAAGCTCAGCTCGGCCCTTCCGGTGTTCATCATCGTTATCGTCGGCTTGGCGTTGATCCTGCTCATGCTCGTCTTCCGGTCGATTCTCGTACCGATCAAGGCGGTGGTCGGATTCCTGCTGTCGATCGCGGCATCGTTTGGCAGCATCGTCTGGATCTTCCAGCAGGGCCACTTCGGCAGTCTCTTCGACGTACAGTCGCAGGCGCCGATCGTGAGCTTCCTGCCCATCCTGGTTGTTGGCATTCTCTTCGGACTGGCGATGGACTATGAGGTCTTCCTCGTCTCGCGAATCCACGAGGACTACACCCATCATCGAGACCCGAGTCAAGCCATTCGCAGGGGCATGTCCAATAGCGCCCGCGTGGTTACCGCAGCCGCGTTGATCATGACGGGCGTGTTTGGTGGCTTCATCTTCGGTGACGACACTGTCATTAAGTCCCTCGGATTCGCCTTGGCGTTCGGTGTGCTGATCGACGCCTTCGTCGTGCGTATGACGCTCGTTCCAGCGGTGCTCAAACTGCTCGGGCACTCCGCGTGGGCGTTGCCTCGTTGGCTCGATCGCATCCTGCCCGATCTGGATCTCGAAGGCTCCAAACTCACCCACCGCCAGCCGGCGGTTCCAACAGACGCCGAAGCTCAGGTCTAGGCGCCCGTATCCGCCCGGCTGGCTGGCGGGGCTATGTGTGCTCAGTCGTGCCTGCGTAGCTGACTGCTTGAGGCCCAGCGGCCAATAGGGGCGGGTACGTTCTTGCTGATCTGTGCTTAATTCAGGTAGCGCGCGGGCCTCTCGTTCGGCCCGCGCTCGGTGCTTGCTCTCCTTCGCGCAAAGACGTCATCCCTAACGCTGGCTGGTCGCGGTAGAGCGGTGTTCGTGTCAGAGGCGCGGAATGCGTCTATGGCGAGGGCTGCGAAGCGGCGGGCCGCCGCGGCCCGTCGAGGAAGTGGCGTCGCCGAGAGTCCCCGGCCGGCGAGTAGGACGAGTACGAGGTCGTCGATGACGAAGTCGCTGCGCAGGTCTCCGGCCTTTTGAGCACGTCCGGCCAGTCGTCTGAGGAGCCCGAGCAGGTGGATGCGGTGTGCGGTGAAGGCGTCGACGCCGGGGTTCGCGGACATGAACGCGTCGACGAAGCCTTGGTTACGCACGTTCAGTGCGGTGATTCGCTCGATGATCGAACAGAACCCTCGCCATGGGTCGGGATCCGCGCAGCCGTCTTCCACGATTGACTGACAGGTGCGGAGTTCCCCGGCGAGTGCTTCTTCGACCAGGGATTGCTTGGTCGGGAATCGTCGGTATAGCGTCGCCGGCCCGACCTCGGCGCGGCGGGCAACGGCCCGCATCGTGACGTCGATCCCCTCTGCGGAGAACAGTTCTCGGGCCGCCGCGAGGATCCGGTCGCGATTGTCCTGTGCGTCGGTGCGCAGTATGTGGGGCAAGAGGTCGGTCATGGTTCTCACTTCGCGGAAGTGGACGGTGGCGTCCTTTACCGTCTTCACGGTAGCGGTCCTGACGGTAAAGGTGGAGGCAGTTGTGCGCGCAGTAACGATTCAGCGATTCGGCGATCCGAGTGGCATGGTGGTCATCGACACCTCCGCTGCGGCTGCGGGGCCCGGGCAGGTGGTTATTGACGTCGAGGCGATCGGGGTCGGCGGGGTCGATGCCGTCATTCGACGTGGGACTCTGAGCGGTTACGGCTTCAGCGAAGGCCTCATCCCCGGAAGCGAGGTTGCGGGGACGGTGACTGCGGTCGGTGCGGACGTCGACGAGTCATGGGTGGGCCGACGTGTGTGGGCCTTTACGGGGACGAGCGGTGGCTACGCCGATCGGGCCGTAGCCAAGGTTGGTGACGTGGTCGTACTACCTGGTGAGCTGACCTCGATTGACGCAGTGACGCTCGGCAGCGCGGCGCCGGTCGCGCACTTCGCATTGGCCCATGCCCACCACGCGCCTGGCGAATCGGTGCTCGTGCGTGGCGCGGCGGGCAGTATCGGCATCGCGACCGTCGAGCTCGCGGCGCGCGCCGGCGCGAGCACGATCGCCGTTACGACGTCGTCGCCCGAGCGTGGGAACCGGCTACGGGGATTCGGGGCGACGCATGTGCTGGACCGTGACGGCGGGGGTGACTCGGCCGGACCCTTGTTCTATGACGTCATCATCGACATCGTCGGCGGAGCTGGGCTGCCGGCGTTCATCGACAGCCTCGCGCCGAATGGGCGGATGGTCGTCGTCGGCGTCGTCGCCGGCTTGCCGCCGGCGGACTTCGGGATGCGCTTGCTGGCCGGGTTCCAACAGTCACGGTCAATCGCAACGTTCAGCCTTGACACCATCGCCGTGCCGACCCGGGACGCCGCCCGGGCCGAGCTCTTCGCCGCAGCAACACGAGGCGAGTTGCATGCTGTCGTCCATGACATCCTGCCGCTGGAACAGGCGGCCGAGGCCCACCGTCAGATGGACGCCGGCACAGTGTTTGGACGTATCGTCCTCGTCCCTTAGGGGCTTGAAGGCTCGACGGCCTGAGAGCTCGAAGGCTGACGTGGATGTGGAGAACCGCCCCACTTCCGCGAGGCGGTTCTCCACGTCCTGCGCCAAGGTTCACTCAGTTTTGGTGGGACCGTTCGTTGGCTTCGGCGGCCGCGGCTTCGGCGCGGGCCTTCTCGGCCTGAGCTTCGTGTCCGGCGACCTCGCGCTCGGCTGCAGCCTTCTCCTGCTGCGCCTGGCCCTCGTGCTTAAGTGACTCATTGCCGACGACGGCGCCGACACCTTCCTTCAACTTTCCCTTGGCGTCTTAGACGACGCCGCTGATGCCCGCTTCGGGCCCAGATTCACCTGGCATGATTCCTCCACTCTGTCTCGAAAGGGCTGGCCTGCCCCCTCGAAGAAGCGATACCCAGAACGACGCCGACCTACACCGCCAGTGACAGGTTCGACTCGGGTCAAGTGCGCAGGAATGTGTCTGCGCTCGCCGCGGCCCAGTCTGGTGCCCAGTCCTCAGACGGTTGCTCCAGTAGCTGCTTGGGAGCGAGCCAGTCATACAGTTGCGCGTAGCTGTCGGTGCGGACGTGGTCGATCCGGCGCATCAGCATGGCCGGGTGCAGCTCCTGCGGACCGGAGAGTCCGAGCGAGGCGATCATCTGCTGGGCCTGGGCGACGGTCGCTTGCTGGTAGCGCACCACCCGCTCGGTCTTATCGGCGACATCCAACGCGCGCGCCCGTCGGGGATCCTGGGTCGCGACTCCGACCGGGCACTCGTTGGTGTGGCACTTCTGGGCCTGAATGCATCCGACCGCCATCATCATCGCGCGTGCCGCGTTCGTGTAGTCGGCGCCTTGCATCAGCCGCTTGACGATGTCGGTGCCGGTGGCGACCTTGCCGCTGGCGCCGAGCTTGATCCGATCCCGCAGTCCGGTTCCGACCAGCGCGTTGTGCATCATGATCAGGCCATCGGTGAGCGGCGTACCGACGTGGTCCTCGTATTCGAGCGGAGCGGCGCCGGTGCCACCTTCGGAACCGTCGATGACGATGAAGTCAGGGGTGATCTGCTCGGCGAGCATCGCCTTGCAGATGGCCAACAATTCGTGTCGGTAACCTACGCAGAGTTTGAAGCCCACTGGCTTGCCGTCGGCCAGCTCGCGCATGCGGGCAACGAACTGAACCAACTCCCGCGGTGTGGCGAAGACCCTGTGCGCGGCCGGGCTCACGCACTTCTCGCCCTGCGGCACCCCACGGGCCTGCGCAATCTCCTTCGTCACCTTCGCTGCCGGCAGCACACCGCCGATGCCCGGCTTCGCGCCCTGGCTCAGCTTCAATGACACACATTTGACCTGATCGTGGGCCGCCTTGTCGCGAAACATTTCCGGGTCGAAGTCGCCGCTTTTGGTGCGAGCACCGAAGTAGCCGCTGCCCAACTCCCAGATCTGGTCGCCGCCATTCTCCAGGTGGTACTTCGTCAGCCCACCCTCGCCGGTGTCGTGGGCGAAGCCTCCGCGCGCGGCGCCGGCGTTCAGGGCGCGCAGCGCGTTCGCCGACAACGCTCCGAAGCTCATTGCGGAAACGTTGAGAAGTGCCATCTCATACGGTCTTCGGCACTCAGGCCCGCCGATGTGCACCCGCGGCTGCTCCTTCGGCGGTTCCTTGGGCGCGGAGGAGTGCAGCACCCATTCGTAGCCGACCTCATTGACCTCACGTTCGGTACCGAATGCCTGCTCGCCGTGAATGCCCTTCGCGCGTTCGTAGATGACGGTGCGGGTGTCCCGGTCATACGGCCGTCCGTCGTAATTGCGTTCGATGAAGTACTGCTGGAGCTCTGGACGAGCCTTCTCCAGCAGGTAGCGCAGATGTCCGACGACGGGATAGTTGCGCAGCACCGAATGCCGGCGCTGGGTCACGTCGTAGACGGCGACCGCGGCTGCCGCGATGAGGAGGACGGCTAAGGTCCAGCACCAGGCTGACCAGGCCAGAGCGGCCAGCACCGAGGCAATGGCGAGTAGCAGAAGTACCGCTGCCACCCCCACGGTTAGCATTCCTGGTCTCCGCAAGCGCCGATTCTGTGATGAGAGTGGTTCACGCTGGTGGGTCTACCCATTTGAGCCGGATTTCAGTCGCCTCGGCGGCGCGGCGGCTGCACGATCAGCCTACGGTGAGAGTGCCATGCATGTTGGCGTGGAAGTTGCAGTGAAATTTGTAGGTGCCGGCCTTGGCCGGGGCGGTCAGGGTGGCCGTCGAGGAGGCCGGCACATTGACGTCGAAGGCGTTACCGCTGTCAGCGGTGACGGTGTGCGCTTCACTGTCCTCGTTGTGGATCATCACTTTCTGACCCGGCGTGATCGGCCCGACCACGGTGAAGCCGAAGTTCTTGATCGTGATCATTGCGGTGTTAGCGGGCATGGCGGTGTTCGCCGGCATGGACGACGACCCAGCCGAGACCGAGGCCGACGTTGCCACGCTACTCGCGGGCGCCGCGTTCGAATGCGTCGCGCTCGAGCTGCACGCGGTTAAGATGCCGGCCAGAACTAGGGTCGAAGCGATGGTTGACGTACGTTTCATTGTCGTTCCTCTGGGTGTCGGCGATCGATGGGTTCGAGCGGTCAGGATGAGTCGCCGGTCCAGCAGCCGAGTACGTCGGAGGCAACTTCGTAGGCGAAGTCGGTGCGCTTCTCGTCTTGCGATCCGAATTGAGCCGGGAGTCTCGTCGCGTCTATCTGGAGGGTGTCGTTGTCCTTGACGAGGGCCAATCTGCCGTTGGGAGTCGCGAATGCAGTTGTGGTGAGCCCGGCGACGTTGTGCGCATCGGCTAGGTGGGTTCGCAGCGTGGCGGCGAAGGTTTGGGCCGCGGCATCGTCGGCCGCTTCGGTGACTGAGAGGACGAGCATCCCCATCGGCAGCTGATACGTGCAGGTGTAGACGTGCTCGGCCCACGTCGCAGACGGTGCCGGGATCGACTTCAGCGCCAGAACCTGGGCTATGTCGTTGCGGATCTCCGTCGAACAGATCTCTCGCGCGGCCTCGGACGGACCGACCGCAGCAGCAGACGGTAGCGGTGTGGGCACCCCCATGGTGGAGCCATCCGGCATCACCATGCCGGGGGTCATCGCCATTCCGCTCGTTGATCGGCCCGCGCCGGCCGACGCCAGCGTCTGGACCGGGTCGGCGTGTGAGGACGCGCAGCCGGCCAGCAGTATCGCGCCACCGAGTAGCAACGCACTTGCGCGCAGGCGAGGTGTCATGTCAGAACTCCAGGTTGAGCGTCGATGGCGACGCGGGTCATGATCGTGCGGCCGCGGGATGCGACGAGATCAGCGAGGCATACACGACGATGTTGTCCTCGTAACTCTTGGCCTTCGGATCGAACCGGCCGCCGCAGGTGATCAGCCGTAGGCCGGCGTGATCAAGATTTCCGTAGACCTCATAGGTCGGGAAGTGCGCCTTCGGATACTCCACGACCCGTTCGATCGCGAAGACCGCGACGGTGTTGTCGGCCCGGGTGATCGACACCTGTTCGCGTTGGCGCAGGTTACCGAGCTTGAAGAACACGCCTGGTCCGTACTTGGCCGAGTCGACGTGGCCGAGCAGGATCGCCGGTCCTACCTGGCCCGGCGTCGGCGAGTACTTGTACCAGCCGGCATGGGAGTCACGCCCCAGTGGTGGCACCTGCACCGAGCCGTCGGAGGCGAGCCCCAGCTGTTGCACGGTCGTCGACACTCCGATCGCCGGGATGTCGAGTCGAACGGGATCCGATCGAGTCATCACTGGACCACTGGTCACGGTGGTCGGAGTCGACCCGGTACGTGCAGCGTTGCTGGGGGTCGGTGAAGTCGGCGGCCCGGTCGACGGGATGACGGCAACGGGACTGGCCGCGGAGACCGGCGGGCTGGGTGCGTGATTCTGCGCCCGCCAGCCGACGAACAGCGCGACGAGAGCTGCTATGAGCAGCGCCCCGCCCGTCGCACTCAAGATTCTCGCGCGTCGGACCGGGCTGCCGCTGCTCATAGCTGTGACTACCTTCGATCAGCTCTGGCGAGCTACGCGACGGCGTAGAGCGAAAGCGGTACCGGCTGAGGCCAGCAGGCCACCGCCAATGAAGAGAACGCCCTGATCCTCTATGCCTGATGTGCTCCCGCCACCAGTCTGCGGGGCACCCCCGGGCATGCTCGACATCTGTGACGCGGTCAGCACGCCGCACAGCGCCGGCGAGGTCGCCGCCAGCGGCAGCGACGGAACCAGGTCGCTCTTCTCGGCCTGGGCTGTCGGGCTCAGCGTCGCCGGATCAAGTCCGTGGACGACGATGACTGCGGTCCCGGCCTTGATCGAGGACAACGTGGCGCTGTCGAGAGTGAAACTGCGACTGTAGGTGAAGCTACCGCCGCTCGGCGCGACGGTCAGCGTCGTGCCCGCCTTCGGACTGGTGTCGCCCGAGGTCGAGAGCGTGGTGCCGATCGCGCCGTAGGCCGGGCCGCCTTCAGTGGTGCTGATGACGCCGTCCTTGTTGGTGTCAGCCGCCGTGGTCGGGCACTGGCCCTTCGCGCCGATGTGGATGTGCTGCACGTGCGGGTAGGCCGCACTGCTGAACGTGGCCGCCAAACCAGTTACATGTTCGGTAATCGTCGCTGTGCTGCCGTCGAGCATCAGCATGAAGTCGCCCGAACCCGTGGCGTGGTTCAACGCTTTCAGATTCGCCTGATAGCTGGTCGAGGTGGCAGCTGACGCCGATCCTGGTAAGGCAAAGGCGAGCGCGGCAACCCCGAGAGCGGCAGCTGGCACCGCCCAACGCAATGAGTTCTTCATATGATCTCCTTCTCCGCTCGGCCAGGACGATCCCGGCCAACTACCACGTCATGAGTTCGACGAGTAGCGCCCGATCGGTTTCTTTTTCTAGCGATTCGTTCTCACCCGGCGCGGCGACGGTTGCGCAACGCACCGGCGAGCAAGCCGATGGCAGCCGCCAACGCGACGGCTTCACCGACCGCGCTCCATGACTTCTCCGTGAACCACAACGGCTCGTACATGTTCGGTAGTGGGCCCAGCTGACCGACATCGACGTAGCGGTAGAGCAGCAGCAGCGCCAAGCCGCCGCCGGCAACCGCGATCGCCAACAGAGCCGTCCAGACGTTGGCCCGCACGATGACCGCCAGAGCCGCGAGAACAGCGAGCAGACCCTCGATCCGAAACAGGGTCTCCTGACTCACCGTCGACGTCCGGTTGAACTGGTACTGGCCAGCCAGGTCGAAGTGGGTATACGCGTCAACCACCAACCCGACAACGACAAGACTGGTCAGGATCCACCGCGCGGTCGCATTCACAACCGCTATTCGGTCCGAGCCGCCTCTTCGGTTCACGGCGAGGATCTCTGACTCGCGGTCGGTGAGTCCTTCTCCTCGTCCCGACCGATCCAAACTCGGCTACCGCGACGGCAGACCGCAGCGGCCGCCAACCGGTCGTGATGTTTGACTGAGCACATGCGATCCGCTCAGCGTCCTGGTGCCCGACCCGTCGGCGGGTGGAAGTCAGCCTCCACCCGGCTGCGCCTCGCGGTGATGTTCGTCTTCGGTGTGCTGGCCGCGGTGGGTACTGGCCTGCTCGGCGCGTGGCCGTACTCCCCGCTGGTTGGGTGGGATACGGCCGCGGTCATCTTCTCTGCCTGGGTATGGGCGTTGATAGTGTCGATGACCGCTTCAGAGACGAATACCCATGCGACGCGGGAAGACCCGGGTCGCGCCCAGGCCGACCTGATAGTCATCGTCGCGGCGGTGGCGAGTCTGGTGGCCGTGGGTTTCGTTCTGGTGCAGGCGAGTTCGGCGAGCGGTGCCAGCCAGGACCTGCTGGCCGGCTTGGGCGTAGTGAGCGTCGTGGTGTCCTGGCTGGCGGTGCATTCGTTGTACGCCCTGCGCTACGCGAGTCTGTATTACTCGGGGAATCCGGGCGGCATTGACTTCAATCAGACCATTCCCCCGAGATATCTGGACTTCGCGTACTTGGCCTTCACGATCGGCATGACGTTTCAGGTCTCCGACACCGATCTGCAGACGCCCACCATCCGGGCGACCGCACTTCGGCAGGGTCTGCTGGCATACCTGTTCGGGGCCATCGTGCTGGGCACGACCATCAATCTCATCGCCGGGCTGGCCAGCGGCGGCTAACCGCCCGACTGCGCTGCGTGAACGTCAGGTGGCATGAGTCTGTCCATCGGGTGAATTGATCTCGGAAGCGGCATCGGCACGGCCTGAGCTGGGTATCGCCTGGTCATGGCGAATGATTTCCTTCTGATCATCGTGGTGATCACAGCGTTGGCGTTCGATTTCACCAACGGGTTCCACGACACCGCGAACGCGATGGCGACCTCGATCGCGACCGGTGCGCTCCGACCTAAGGTGGCGGTCGCAGTCTCGGGCGCGCTGAATCTGGTTGGCGCATTTCTCTCCTTGAGTGTGGCGGCGACCATCGCCAGTGGCCTGGTCAATACGCATCTGGTGACCCTGACGGTGGTCTTCGGCGGCTTGGTCGGCGGGATCACGTGGAACCTGGCCACCTGGTTTCTGGGGATTCCGTCGAGCTCGTCACATTCACTGATCGGAGGGGTCGTCGGCGCGACGATCGCGGCGGCCGGCGGCAGCGCGGTGAAGTGGCAAGGCTTGGTTTCAAAGGTGATCATCCCGGCCGGTCTATCACCGATCATCGCCGGGTTGATCGCGACCACCGGCACCTACTTGATCTACCGGATCAGTCGCGGCGTGCCACCGAAGGCCCGGTCGCACGGCTTCCGCCTCGGTCAGATCGGATCCGCGTCGATGGTGTCGCTGGCTCATGGAACCAATGACGCGCAGAAGACGATGGGGATCATCACGCTGGCCTTGATCGTCAACGGCAACCTTCCTTCAGACGCCCAGGCCCCCTTCTGGGTTGTCCTGTCTTGCGCCTTGGCGATCAGCCTGGGGACCTATATCGGTGGATGGCGGGTCATCCGCACGATGGGGAAAGGCCTGGTGGAGATCGACTCACCACAGGGGATGGCGGCGGAGTCGGCTTCGGCGGTGACGATCCTGCTCTCCAGCAGCTTCGGCTATTCGTTGTCGACCACCCATGTGGCGACCGGCTCAATTCTTGGCACCGGACTCGGGCGGCGGGGGGCCCAGGTCAGATGGGGAGTGGCCGGTCGGATGGCGATGGCCTGGCTGGTAACGCTGCCGGCTTCGGGTCTGGTCGGCGCGGCGTCCTACTTCGTCGCCGACCGCCTTGGCACCCCGGCCGGAGTGCTGGTGATGTCGGCGGTGTTGGTGGCCTTCGCCGCTGTGTTGTACGCGCGGTCGCGCCGAACGTCGGTGCATCCGGGCAACGTCAACGACGAGTGGGCGGGCTCAGGCGGTTCGGCCCGACCTGTTCCCGTTGCGGCCACGAGCTAGGAGGAATCATCATGAATCAGTGGATAAACCTGCACGCGCTGTGGCAGATTCTCATCCTCGGGATGATCTGCGGCGCCGGGCTGCCGGCCCTCTTCGCGCTCGGGTTGCGGGCGCTGAGCGCGACTGGGGGACATGCGGACGATTCGCGAACCGACCGCATAGTCGGCGGCAGCGCCGTCGGCATCGCAACGGCCGTGGTGTGTTTCGCGGTCGTCATCGTCGCGATCGGGTGGGGCCTGTACCTCATTGTGTCCAGTAGTTGACCGACCAGACCGATAGGAGGAGACCAGGCATGGCTGTGCCGACGTTCGTGGAGTCGATCGTGATGTTTCTTCGCGCCGGATACCCGGACGGGGTTCCCGAGCACGACTACATTCCACTCTTTGCGTTGCTGGCCCGACAACTCACGAATGACGAGGTGAGCGAGGTCGCCGGTGTCCTCTCCGATGACCTGCTGCGTACTGGGCAGCCAACCTCCGTCGGCGCGATCGGCCGGGCAATCGCTGACCTGACCCGGGAGAAGCCGCTGGAGGCCGACATCGCAAGGGTGAGTGCCCACCTCGCCGCGGGTGGATGGCCGCTGGCGCCCGCGCACAGCCCTCATACCGGCCTCGACTCCGGTGCCTCAACCGACGGAACCGACGGAACGGGCGGAACGAGCTGAACGGGCTGAATGGGCTGAATGGGCTGAACGGACGCCCACGGGCTAAGGCAGGTCGCTGATGCGGGGGCCTGCGTGTCCGGCTAGGCATCGCCACTTGCCGGACTCTCGAACCCATGTCTGAGTCACCGGCATCCGGTAGACCTCATCGGCCGGCGGAGCAGCCGCTTCCTGGGCGACGACGTCGCGGACGATGCACCGCAGGACGGCCGTGTCGGCGACTACCTGTACCGATGGATGCTCCAGTTCCTGGCGGTGCCAGCGCAGATCCCCGCCGATATTTGCCGCCAGGTACTCGTCCCGGTTGAACCGGTCGCCGCGGTGCGAGGTCCAGACGAAGCGTTCGTGCGTTAGCCGGCGGAGAGCGGTCGCGTCGCCGGCCACCAGCGCGTCGGCCCGCGCCCGGGCCGCCGAGACAACATCCGTCTCAGCGCTTGGTAGGCCCGGTGCCGACATGGACACCACCCTGCCAGGAAGCTGGCAACGTGAGAAGCCGACCGCGCAACCGAGCAAACCCACGGCGTGTCGAGGGTTGCCTAAATTAGTTGCCCAAGAAACAATCGCTCTGCAGTGTCCTGGGGCATTGTCATAGGGCCACCTGCCCGTCACTTCATTCTCGTCCTACGGGGGAGGCAGCTGCCGGCGATCGGGGGATCGTCGCGGCTAGCAGTGATGGCCAGGGGCACTGGTTGCGGCGGCGCGGTTCCGACCTTCACCGGTCGGGGCCGCGTTCTGCTCTGGCCCGCGGTGTCGTTGATCGGTGAGATGCTGGGCTTGTGTCAGATGAAGACAACGCAGCCGACAATCCAGCAGGCCCTGGGGTCGGCGCAGCCGACGCGGCATGGAACGAACAGGCGCGGGGCGAGACGCCGCTGGAGCGTCTGGATCGAAACTGGACTGATCTGTTGCAAGAACTACGGGTCGTGCAGACCGGCGTCCAGTTCTTGACCGGATTCCTGCTGACCCTGCCCTTCCAAGCGCGTTTCGCGTCCCTCACCACCGCCCAGCAGAATCTCTACCTCGCGACGGTCGCGGTGTCGGTCGCCGCCACCGGCTTTCTCATCGCCCCGGTGAGCCTGCACCGGGTGCTGTTTCGCCGCCACGAGAGACGAGTGACGGTCGCGGTAGCGCATCGGCTGGCTCTGATCGGCGTCACCCTGCTCGGGCTGGCGATCGTCGGTGTCGTGTGGCTCATCTTCGATGTCGTGCGGGGGAGGGCCTATGGTCTCGCCTTCGGCGCCGGGACGGCCGTAGTGCTGCTTCTGCTCTGGGTCGCGCTGCCCTGGTCACTACGGACCCGCGCCGAGCGCTGACCGACCGAACGCTCTCGAAGTTCGTCGCCCGCCGGCCAATGGATGCATCGTTTGCATCTGAGCGCTAACGGGTACGAGAAGAGACGTCCGCAGTGCTTCTGGGAGGTCCGGTGCCGCCGAAATGACTGATGGGTCCGTCGGTGGCTCCGTCGGTGGCTTGTTCGGTGGCTTCTTCGATGGGTTCGACGTGCGCTGGGTTGACGTCGCCGACGGGGTTCGGTTGCGGGTCCGGGTTGGCGGTCAGGGGCCGGCAGTCGTTCTGCTCCATGGTCATCCCCGCACGCACACCACCTGGCACCGGGTGGCCGGTAAGCTGGTCGCCGCCGGGTTCAGCGTTGTCTGTCCGGATCTGCGCGGCTACGGTCGCTCGTCGGCGCCCCCTCCCCAGGAGGATCATGCCCAGGCGTCGAAGCGGGCGATGGCGGCGGATGTCGTTCGTTTGATGGACATTCTGGGGCATGAACGCTTCGCCGTCGTCGGCCATGACCGCGGCAGCTACGTCGCGCAGCGAACTGCGATGGACTACCCGCAGCGGGCCACGCATCTCGCCGCTCTCGACTCCGTACCGCTCGGTGAGGCGTTGGCCCGGGCCGACGCCCGCTTCGCCTCGCTGTGGTGGCACTGGTTCTTCTTCGCTCAACCCGAGAAGCCGGAGCGAGCGATCGGCGCTGACCCCGAATCGTGGTACGGCTGCGGCCCGGCCAAGCAGGCGCTGATGGGGCCGGAGAACTACGCGGACTTTCTGGCCGCGATTCACACTCCGGCCGTCGTGCGGGCGATGCTCGAGGACTACCGCGCCGGCCTCGGCGTTGATCGAGCGGCCGATGACGACGACCGAGCCGCCGGGCGACGCGTCCAGTGTCCGACGCTGGTCCTCTGGTCGACCCGCGATGACATGGAGCTGCTCTACGGCGACGTGCTGGAGGTTTGGCGACCCTGGACCACCGAACTCTTCGGCGCGCCGGTGGAGAGCGGTCATCACATGGCGGAGGAGGCACCGGACGCACTGGCCGCGCTCATCGTCACGCACCTGCGGCGATGAGACGCCTGCGGCGAGTTTCGGCGACGGTTACGCAATGCCGCCGATGGGCACCCTGAGCTCACCCCCCGATCGAAGGAGCTCCACATGAAGGCTGTGACTTGGCAGGGTAAGCGTGATGTCCGCGTGGAAGAGGTAGCTGATCCGACGATCCAGGAACCGACTGATGCGATCATCCGGATCACGAGCACCAATATCTGTGGCTCGGACCTGCATCTGTATGAGACGCTCGGCGCGTTCATGGATGCCGGTGACGTGATGGGTCACGAGCCGATGGGCGTCGTCGAGGAGGTCGGCTCGCAGGTGGGTGACCTGTCGATCGGTGATCGAGTGGTGATTCCGTTTCAGATTTCGTGTGGTCACTGCTTCATGTGCGATCAGACGCTGTACACGCAGTGCGAGACGACGCAGGTGCGTGATCAGGGGATGGGGGCCGCGCTGTTCGGGTTCTCCAAGTTATACGGCCAGATACCGGGCGGGCAGGCGGAGTTTCTGCGCGTTCCGCAGGCCCAGTTCACGCACATCAAGGTCCCGGAGGGCCCGGCCGATGAGCGGTTCGTCTACCTCTCGGACGTGCTGCCGACGGCATTCCAGTCGGTTCGTTACGCCGACATTCCGGACGGGGGCTCGGTGACGGTTTTCGGCTTGGGTCCGATTGGTGACATGGCGACCCGGATCGCACAGCAGGAAGGCAAGCGGGTACTAGCGGTTGACCTGGTCCCGGAGCGGCTCGAGCGGGCCCGAGCTCGTGGCATTGAGGTCTTCGACGTCACCGAACACGGGAAGGATCTGGGTGATGCCGTCCGCGAGGTGACTGACGGGCGGGGCACCGACTCGGTGATCGACGCGGTCGGTATGGAGGCCCACGGCTCGCCGGTTGCCCGGGCCATGCTGCAGGCGACGTCGATGCTTCCCGATGCGATCGCCGCGCCGCTGGCGAAGGTGGCCGGGGTGGATCAGCTCACTGCGTTGCACTCGGCGATTGATGTCGTGCGCCGCGGCGGCACGGTGTCGCTGATCGGCGTCTACGCCGGCAACGCCGACCCGATGCCGATAGCCACCATGTTCGACAAGCAGATTCAGTTCCGGATGGGCCAGGCCAACGTCAAGAAGTGGGTTCCGGACATCCTGCCGCTGCTCACCGATGACGACCCACTCGGCGTGGAGGAGTTCGCGACCCACCGCCTCCCACTGGCCGACGCCGCCCATGCCTACGAGATCTTCCAGAAGAAGCAGGACGGCGCCATCAAGATCGTCCTGCAGCCATAGCCGACTCGAGAAAGCTGATATGGCCACCACTCACCGCGCCGTCGAAGAACCGCGCACGCCGACCGACATCCCCCGGGCCGGCTGGCGCGCGATCCTGAAACGCTCGCTTCAACAATTCACCCACGACGACATCACCGATCGAGCCGCCGCGCTCACCTACTACGGCGTGCTCGCGCTCTTCCCCGCCGTGCTGGTCCTGGTCTCGCTGCTGGGACTGGTTGGCAGCAGCACGACCGACAAGGTCCTCGCCAACGTCGACCAGTTGGCTCCGGGCGAGGTGCGGTCGTTCGTCAACGGCGTCGTCGAACAGACGCAGGGCCGGGCCGCAAGTGCCGGTGTAGCCGCCATCATCGGGATTCTGCTCGCCATCTGGTCAGCCTCCAGCTACGTGGCTGCGTTCATGCGGGCCATCAACACCATCTATGGAGTCGACGAAGGTCGTCCCATTTGGAAGACCACACCGGTGCGTCTCGGCGTCACCCTCGCGATCATGTTCCTGCTGGTGGCCAGTGCCCTCATTGTCGTGCTCACCGGGCCGATCGCGACCCAGGTCGGGCACAGTCTCGGGATCGGCGACACGGCCGTGCTGCTCTGGGACGTGCTGAAGTGGCCGGTGCTGCTGCTGTTCGTCAGCGGGATGTTCTCACTTCTGTACTGGGCCTGCCCCAATGTCAAGCAGCCCGGCGTCCGATGGATCACGCCCGGCGGCGTCCTTGCCGTTGTCATCTGGCTCATCGCATCGGCCGGATTCGCGGTGTACGTCTCGCTCGCCGGTTCCTACAACAAGACCTACGGGTCGCTGGCCACCGTCATCATCTTTCTGGTCTGGCTCTGGATCACGAACATTGCCATCCTCCTCGGCGCCGAGTTCAACGCCGAGACCGAACACCAACGCGCGATTCAGGACGGTCTGCCCGAAGACGTCGAGCCATTCGTTGCCGTTCGCGACACTCGCAAGCTGGATGCCGACGAGCTGCAGCGGGTTGCTGAGGCGGAGCGGGTGCAGTCGCTCACTGACCGGTCGTGAGGTGGCGGTGCTCGACCCGATCCTTCAGCCTGCGCAGCGACTCGACGTTGCGAGCGCGAAGTCCCCAGCGAAATCCAGGGTTGTCCAACCACTTGCCCGGGCCGCCGGTCGGCGCCTCACCTAGCGTGACCCGGGTCCGGTCGGGACTCTCGGCCTCGACGACGATATCGACCGTGGCCTCGCCCAGGGGCCAGCCACGGGCGCGCAGCACCAGCCGCATGTTCGGGACGCACTCGAGGGACTCGGTGTCGTCGGTGAGCACGACCGGCCACGATCCGATCTTGTGGTGAATCTTGTTTCCTCGCGCGGGCCAACCGGGGTCGACGTCGCGAATGTGAGTTGCTCCGACGACCCAACCGGCGTAGGCCCAACCGTCGCTGAGTTCAGCGAAGACTCGCTCTGCGGTTGCATTGACCGTCACGCTCACTTCGGTCATACCAGGCCCGGTTCTGCTCATCTCTGCCTTCCTAGGCGACGGTCGGGCAGTTCGCCGGCTGGCGGCGAGCCGATTTCCGCGGTCGGCCCGGTTGTACCCGGCGGATGCGCGATCGAAACCCGCCCGCGCCGACCGGTCAACTTCGACGGCGGCAACTAGCAACTTGCCGAGCGTCACGACCTCCGAGGCTCCCACCCCTGGGCGACGACGGCGGTCGGGGGCGCCATCGGGGCGGGCTGCTGGAGTTCGGGACTGCGATACGCGCTGACGACCGTGATGTCGTCGCGGTGCCGGTGGCTCCCGGTATGTGACTCCAACAGCGCCAGCACGACGTCGACGACCTGCGGGGCTGACGTCGTTCCACGAACTGCCTGCACCAACGCGGCCTCACTGAGCGTGACGTCGTGCTGGTCGGGGGATTCGATGAGGCCGTCGCTATAAGCGAGCAGCGAATCTCCCGGGCCGAAAGCGATGGTGCGTCGGGTAGTGCCGGAGGTGACCGGGTTGATCAGCGGCCCGGTCGGGTCGAGTTGATGAACCTGGCCGTCTGCCGTGAGCAGCAGCGGTGGGGGGTGCCCCGCGTTGGCCCAGTGCAGCTGATTGGCGGTGGGGTCGAACTCGATGATGACGGCAGTGGCGAACATGGCCGGCTGCGCGGTGAAGACGTCGCGGGCCGGGCGGTCGAGGAGTTCGGCCGAGTTCTGCCCGGTGCGGACACCCGCGCGCAGCACCGCCTTGAGAGCGACGGCCAGGAGGGCCGCGGCGGGGCCGTGACCGGACACGTCGGCGAGCAGCAGGGTGACGCGCCCGTCGGGATGGCGAATGGTGTCCCACCAGTCGCCGGCGATCTCGCCCTCAGCGGGCACCATCTCTCCGGCGATCTGAAGCCCCCGCTCGCTGGTCGGCACCGGGGAGGGTTGCAGAGCCTGGCGCAGTTCCACCACCACCGGCGCTTGCTGGACCAGCCCTTCGGTGGCCCGTTGGGCGTTGTCAATCTGCGCGACGAGGTGGGCGCGCATGGCCTCCGCGTCACGTCCCAGTTCACGGATCTCGGTCGGGCCGCTGGCCGTGATCACGCTGTGCACGGCACCATCGCTGACCAGGTGGAGCCGGGCCCCCAGCGCGGCCAGTGGGGTGATGATGCCGCGAAAAGCGCCGACACTGAGCACCAGGACGGCGAGTACCGCCAACGCCCCGGCCGCGAAGAGGGTCATGGCCAGGGCCGCCGTCGCGTTGGCCTCGGTGCGCTGCTCGCTGCTGCGGGCCGCGTCCACGCTCGCCTGCAGATGTTCAAGCCGCATTCGCAGCGCGTCGAAGGCCGCCTTTCCGGCGCCGGCGGCGACCAGGCGATCTGCTCGTGCGTCATCGCCGTCGCGGCGGGCGTCCAACTCGGGTGCGCTGGCCGCCGCCCAGTCCCCGCCGGCCGCCCGGACCGCATCGAGTTCCGCGATGGCTGAGCCGACCAGTAGCTTGGCCAGCTTGGCCGTATCGGTGCGGGCCGCGGCCAAACCGTCGGTGTAGGGCTGCAGGAACGTCGGGTCGCCGGTGATGAGGTAGCCCCGCTCGCCGGTCTCTTGGTTGACGTAATCGCCGAGCAATTGCCGGCTCACCAGCGCCGCCGGGTCCCAGACTGTCTGCAACCGCTGCTGCGAGCGATGCACAGCGACGGCCTGAACCGCGACCAGGACGCCCGCGAGGGCGAAGAGGGCCACAACGGCGGTCAGCACCGACACGACCAGCCGTTTCACAGACATCAGGTGACTTTATTCGACTCAGCCCGCGCGTGCCGCGTTCAAACGGTGCGGCCACCCGGCCTGCCTCAATTCGTGGTCGCCCGACCGGCTCAGGTGACGGTGAAGGTGGCGGTGAGCGTGGCCTCGGAGCTGCTGCCGACGTACACCTCGATCTGACCCGGCTCGACCAGGAAGCGGGCGTTGTTGTCATAGAAGCCGACGTCATCGGTGCCGAGCGTGAACTTGACCGTCTTGGTCTGCCCAGGGGCGAGGGTGACCCGGCTGAAGCCCCGCAGCCGGCGCACCGGCTGGGCCAGACTCGCCACCGGGTCGTGAATGTAGAGCTGCACGACCTCGTCACCGCTTCTCGAACCGGTGTTACGGACATCAGCCGAGACGGTGATCTTGCCGCCGCGGCGACTGAGCCGCCCTGAACTCAACCGCAGATTGTTGATCGCGAAGGTGGTGTAGCTGAGGCCGAACCCGAACGGATACAGCGGACCGCTGGGGAGGTCGAGGTACTTCGACGTGTACTTGTTGTTCGGGTCGGCCGGACGGCCGGTGTTCAGGTGGTTGTAGTAGATCGGCACCTGCCCGACGGCCCGCGGAAAGGAGACCGGCAGCTTGGCGCCCGGATTCACCTTTCCGTACAGCACATCGGCCACCGCATTGCCGCCCTCGACGCCGGGGGCCCACGCCTCCACTATCGCCGTCGCGGTGTCATGTGTGGACTGCAGCGTCAGCGGACGGCCGTTGAAGAGCACCACGACGACCGGCTTCTTCGTAGCCACGATCGCCGCCAGCAGGTCCGCCTGGACGCCGGGGAGGTCGATGTTGCTACGCGCAGACGCCTCGCCACTCATCGCCGCGCTCTCGCCGAGGGCCAGCACCACCACGTCGGCGCCCCGGGCGGTCGCCACCGCCGCGGCGAACTGGGAGGTGTCGGAGGACTCGATATCGCAGCCGGGCGCGTAGCTGACGTTCGAGGCGTTGGCGCTGATGCCGTCGAAGACGGTCACCGGTGCTGTGGTGCCGGCTCCGGTTCCCAGGCCCGACCAGGTGCCGTTGAGGTCGAAGGTGGCTTTGGCCAGCGGGCCGATCAGCGCGACCCGTGCGCTCTTCTTCAGTGGCAGCAGGGAGTTGTCGTTCTTGAGCAGGACGATGCTCCGGCCGGCGGTGCTGCGCGCCTGCGCACGGGCCGCGGGGGAGACCGCGGTCACCTCGCCGGTCTCGTCGACGTAGGGGTTGTCGAATAGGCCGAGTGCGAACTTCACCCGCAGAATCCGGCGCACCGCGTCGTCGATCTGCTGCTCGGTGATGCGGTGCTGAGCGAGCAGCTGTACCGCGTTGTCGAAGTAATCGGTCGAGACCATCTCCATGTCGACGCCGGCGGTGATGCCGGCGGCCGCAGCGTCGGCTCCGTTACCGGCGACGCCGTGATTGATGAGCTCGTGAATTCCGGTGTAGTCACTCACCACGAAGCCGTCAAAGTGGTAACTGCCTTTCAAAACCTGGCGAATCGTGTAGGAGTTGGCGTGCGCGGGCACTCCGGCCACCGCGTTGAAGGAGGCCATCAGGGTGGCCACGCCGGCCTGCACCGCGGCCTTGAACGGCGGCAGATAGTGGTTGTGCAGCTCGGAGATCGAGACGTCGACGGTGTTGTAGTCGCGGCCGCCCTCCGTACCGCCGTAGGCGACGAAATGCTTCGCGCAGGCGGCCAGTTTGTCGCCGGCCGAGTAGTCGCTGCCCTGGTAGGCCTGCACCTTCGCCACCGCCATCTGGCTGGCCAGGTACGGATCCTCTCCATCTCCTTCGGCGATGCGACCCCATCGCGGCTCATGGGTCACATCCATCATCGGCGCGTAGGTCCAGGTGATCCCACTCCGGCGCGCCTCGGCGGCTGAGACAGTGGCATCGGTGGTCGCCACTGCGGGGTCGAAGCTCGACGCCTGGCCGAGCGGGATCGGGAAGTTGGTGGTGTAACCGTGGATCACGTCGAGCCCGAAGATCAGCGGAATGCCGAGGCGCGTCTGCTCCACTGCTTGATGCTGCAGGGAGTTCAGCGTCGCCGCGCCGACGACGGAGAAGACGCCGCCGCACGGCGTCGTGCTCAACGCCTGCCGGGCGAGATCGGGAGTGTTCACCAGCTGTAACTGCCCGAGTTTCTCGGCCAATGTCATCCGGCGAAGCAGGCTGCTTATCTTCCGTTCGTCCGCGCCCGGTCTTGGCTTGGGCAGCGGTGGGGACCCGTTCGCGGATGGTTCGGCGACGATCGGCTCGGCGGCCGCAGGGGCGGCGCCCAGGAGCCCGGTCGAGAGAGCGGTGCCCATGACAGCGAGTCCGCCCATGCCCGCCAGCGCCGCGCGCCGGGAGATCTCGAGCTGCCTGGATTCGGTGATCTGTTCAGTCATCATTGACTCCAACTGTGCACTTGTGTTGCCAGGTTTCCCGCAAACCGACTCTGTCACTCTCCAGGTCAAGTCCTCGTGATGCGGCGAATCCCGATCGTGGCGTGGCAAGACGCGCCCCCGGTCACGTTCGGTGCTATGGGCTGCGCTGTTCAGATGGCTCGTGTTTTGGGGAGGTTGGACTACGTGAACACGTTCTCTGCGACGAATGAATCCACCGCGGTGGTCCCGGCCGAACGGGAGGCCATCTGGGGTCTCCTGACCGATCCGGCGGCGCTTACCCGGCTGACTCCGCTACTGAGCCGCATCGATGCCGACGGCGACCACTGGACTTGGCACCTGCAGAGAATCGCCGCCTTGGGGGTGAACATCAGCCCGACCTTCACCGAGCGGATGTCCTTCGAGCCGCTCAGTCAGATCGTCTACGCCCACGACCCGCCGGCAGGGGTCCGTGAGCGCACCGGCGTTGCGGGGCGATACGACCTTCACGCGGTGGAGGGCGGCACTTCGCTCGCCATTCGCATAACGATCAGTATCGAACTTCCCTTGCCGAAGGCCGCCGGACCCGCGGTCACCCGGGTGATCTCCTCGACGATGCAGCGCACCGGAGAGAAGTTCGCGGCGAACCTGCTGCGCGAACTCGCCGGCAACCGGGCGCGTTAGCCGGGACGGCGGGCAGCGAATGGGCGATGCCGGTAGCGCACGCAGCTACGGTGTTTGCCGTTCGGTGAGGCTGGGTAACACGTTCCTGGCGCCGCGCGCCCCACCGTGGGGTGCCTCCGGGCCAGATGTCGAGGTGCACACCGTGAAATCGTTGTTGATCGTAGTTCTGGTGATTGTCGTTCTCTTCGTGCTGATAGCTGCGCTCGTGCTGCCCCGCCAGCGCCGACGCTCGGCCGAACGTAGCCGGCTGGAGACGGAACGCAAGCAGGCTGAGGCACGTGAACATCTCTCCAACGCTCGTGAGAGCGCCACCCGGGCCGACATGGAGCGCGCTACGGCGCAGGAGCAGGTGGCGCGAGCCGAGCGCGAGCGCGCGGAGGCGGAGTTGCAGGCCCGCGAGCGGGAACGTGAAGCGCGGGAACGCCTCGCGGTCGCCGACGAGCACACCGCCGAGTCGGAGAAGCTGCGTGCCCGGGCCGTTGAGCTCGACCCGACACTGAGCGATGACGGACAGCCGCAGGAGACGTACAACGGGGTAAACAACGGGGTAAACAACGCAGCGACCGACGGGGTGACTCAGTCGGGTCAGCCGCAGGAGACCTACAACGCTGCGCCGGCGGCCGACGCTGCGCCAACGACCCAGCCGACCTACGACGCTGAGGCGCGCCCCGAGGCAACGCACCGCGCATAGTCGTCGCGTGTCGTGAAGCTGCCCGACCGGGCATCGGAGATTAGGGAGAAATATGAACGCGGCCAAGCGAAATTCCTTGCAGAAGTCCGACTTCGTGTACCCACCTGGCTCACCGATCGGCGGCAGCCAGGGGAAGTACCCGATTGACACCAAGAAGCGCGCGCGGGCGGCGCTGCGGTACTCGGCCCGGTCGGATACTGCTGGAACGTATCGGACGGTGTCGCGTCGGGTGGCCAAGCGCTATCCCAGCTTGGCTACCAAAGGCGCGACTAAATCCGCCGCCAAAGCCGCCGCCAAAGCCGCCACCAAAGCCGCCTGAATGTGAACCAGATCCGGCCGGACTACGTATGAAGGGGTAGGGCTCCACGTCGGTGGCTGGGCCGGCAACCGACTTGACCACGAGTCCGGGTGGAGGTGCTGGTCCGGTGAACGGTCAACGCAGTCATACGACGCAGTTGTTCCTGATCGGCATAGCCGTCGTCGGCTTAGCCATCGACGCCTATGTCCATCTGGACCTCGCTTCGGCTTTCGAGCACGTGAAGACGAGCACGCTGAGTCAGGCGGATCTGTTCCGAGTTGAGGCGGTGGCGGCGATCGTCGCCGCAGTCGCGCTGCTGCTACGCCCGCGGCGCTACACGGCAGCATTCGCCGCCCTGGTTGCCGCCGCCGGAACGGTCGCGGTGGTCCTGTACCGGTACGTCGACGTCGGTGCGATCGGGCCGATTCCCAACATGTATGACCCCTACTGGCAGCCGACCGGCAAGTGGGTGAGCGCGCTCGCCGAAGCCGTGGCGGCCATCGCGGCGGTGGCACTCTTCGTGATCTATGACCGGCGGGCGCGCGGTGCCCGGACGCGCCCGGTCGAAGCCGCGGAACCGTCCCGACGCTGATTTTCGCGCGCGGCGCCGCCGGCGCTAAGTCTTGTCTCGGGGCCACCGGCGGGCAATCCGGCCCTTCCGGCAACGAGTTGATCGCCAAGGGCTGAGCGTAGATAGAGCATCGAGCGTCCGTGGCGGGCGGAGATGAGCAGCCCGGCATCCCGTAGCGGCCGCAGATGTTGGTTCACGGCCGACGGGCTGACACCTAGCCGCAGCGCCAGTTCGGTCGAGGAGGCCGGCGATGCCAGTAGGTTCAGCAGGCCGGCCCGCACCCCGCCGAGCACCGCCTCCAATGCTGCTGGTGCCGTAGTCCGCTCACTCTCCCAGAGCGTCCCGATGCCGCGCGCCGCGTACATCAGCAGCGGTGGCTCCTGGGGCGTGATCGGAGTCGATGCGTACCTGACGAAGAGCGATGGAAGAAGGGTCATGCCGTCGCCGGCGGTAGACCGTCGAAAGCTGATGCGGCTCACCTGCGGGCTGAAATTGCACCACGTTCTCGATCAGCCTCACCCGGGGGCTGACGTCGCCGAGCATCTCCGCCATTCCAAGACGGGCGATCATGCGGCCGCGATAGACGATATCGGCCTCGAGTACAGCTCTCATGCGCGGCCACCACGGTTCGAAGCAGGTCGCCCAGTACTCTGCTAGAGCTGCGCTGATCCGACGAAGTACCTTGCCCGTCGGTCCGCTCAGCACGGGTGGCAGCCCGGTGGGGTGGATCGCCGCCAGGTGTTCGCGGACGACAGCTGTCGGGGTATCGCGGATCCGCGCCAGTTCGCCGGCGAAGGCGGTGAGCGGTGAGACCGGCCTAGGGCTGAGAAAGTCAGGGGTCCAGAGATCGGCGTTGGTGAGCGCTTCGAGCATCTCCCCGTCCAAGGTGGCGCGTGCCGGGCCGGTGGCCCGGAGCCAAGGCAGGTGCAGCGGGTAGCGACCGGGGTCGCGCCAGGTCCGCAGGGAGAGCGTCAATTCGTTCAACGGCGACACCGCGAAACGGATCTCGCCGAGATCCATTCCTGTGAGCTCGTACTCGATCATGAAGCACTACGCTACATCTATGGCCCGGCGGCCGGCGTCCTGGAATAACTGGTCAGGTGATCCGCCGCCTGCTCCCCGCCGAACCGGTCGAGCGTGCTCTATCGCTCGCGACCGTCACCTCATCCCTGTCGAAGGGCGTGTTCTTCACTGTCAGCGCGCTCTATTTCACCCGGGTAGTCGGGCTGCCGGCCACCACGGTCGGTATCGGGCTGACGATCGCCGGCGCCTGCGGGGTGGCAACCTCCTTTGTCGGTGGTCGATTGAGTGACGTGCTGGGAGCCGACCGGGTGCAGGCCGCCGCGTTGGCGGCCCAGGGCGTCGCGCTCTTCGCCTACCTGCTCGCCGGCGGCCCAGTCTCGTTCACGCTTATCGCCTGCTGTGCGGTGGGGTTCTCCGGCCTGCAGGGCACGTCGCGTGCGGTACTGCTGGCCCGGTGGTTCGTCGGACCGCAGCGGGTCGCCGTGCGGGCGCGAATGCGAGTACTGACCAACGTCTCGATCGGCGTCGGCACCTGCGCCGCCGGCCTCGCCCTGGTCGCCGGCACCGCCGACAGCTACCGGTTGTCGATGGCGATCGTCGGGGCGTTGACGATCTCGGCCGCCCTGCCGCTGCTCCGGCTGCGCCGGGACGTGCCGCTGCTGGGGAGGACGCTGCAACCCGACCCAGTCGGGCCGGATGATGACAACGAGGTCTCCCGCACTCACCGGAGGTCGCCCTTCACCGACCGGACCTATCTGATCTCCGTCGGGTTCAACTCCGTCATCGCGATGCAGTTCGGTGTGCAGACGGTCGGAGTGCCACTCTGGGTCGCGACCCGTACCAGCGCGCCCACCGCGATGATCTCCGTCCTGCTGCTGGTCAACACCGTCTTCGTAGCCCTCTTCCAGGTTCGGGCATCGAGGGGCACCCATGACGTCGCCATCGCCGGCCGCACGGTGCGTCGAGCCGGTTTCACACTGGCCGTCTCCTGCCTGCTCTACGCCGCCTCGGCCTCGGGCGGCACCGTCGTTGCGATCGTCATCCTGCTGCTCGCGGCGCTGGCCGGTGCCCTGGCCGAGGTCTGGGCCGAGGCGGGAGGCTGGGGTCTGGCGTTCGAACTGGCCGATCCGGGCAACGTGGGCGCGTACCAGGGCCTGTCGCAGACCGGTTACTCCCTGGCCGCGATGCTCGCGCCGGCGGTCGTCGCGGCGACGGCGATCCGGCACGGAACGGCCGGGTGGGCCATCCTCGGCGCCACCTTTGTGCTCGCCGGCTGCGTGGTGGCGACCGTCGCCGGGTACGCCGCTGCGCGTCGCCCGGAACCAGAGCTCGCTCTCACCGGGTGAACGGCCGCGGTAGGACAGCTGCAGCTAGCGAAGCCGGGCCGCCACCCGCGGGATCACGATGGCTGCAGCCACGATGTGGGTGCTTAGCAGGGTCACCCGGGTGGCCGCGTCGATATGCGGCGTCAGCAGGTCGGGCAGGAATGACAACCCGGTTAGCACTAGCGTGAGGCGCACGAACGCGGTGGCCGGTCGGCCTACCCTCCGGCGCAGAAGTGCGGCCAGCGCGACTCCGATCATGGAGAAGATGAAGGTGAGTTGTGCGAATGCCAGGAGCGGGATCACCTCCCCGTCGACCTCGAGCGAAGCGCCGAGAGCGTGAGCTAGGGCGGCAACGACGATGGTGGCGGCCGCGGCCACGACGGCGTAGCTGACACCGGGCCACCACAGCGACGCGCGAGTGGATGAGCTGGCGTTGGCGTTCTCGGCAGTGATGGTGTTCGGCATGGGAACCTCCTGTGATGGCGGACGGCCCTTTCGCCGCCTGCTCATCAATAAGTCGAACGGCCCCAGCCGGATTCGACAGCCCCGTACAGCCCTGTGCAGTTTCGCCAGACGTGCTAGAGCCAGAGTTCTAGAACCGGGGGGACTAAGCATTGGCCGGCGCTGGGCGATAGGAGAAGGACACATCACACCCCGGAGACCGCGCGACTGGCGTCGACGACCGGCGCGGAGGGACACTGAGCAGCATGTCGGGGAGCACGGACGGCACGCATGGGTGACGTCATCGTCGGGCGTCAGCCCGTCTTCGACCGCGACCTGGACGTGATCGGCTACGAGCTGCTCTTCCGGTCCGTTCCGGAGGCGATGGCCGCCACCACTTCGCTGGACGGCGAGGCGATGACCGCGGCGGTCCTGTTCAGCGCGGTGAACATCGGCATCGAGCGCCTGGCCGGTGACAAGCTGATGTTCTGCAACGCCGATCGCAGTGTGCTCATCGGCGACGTGATGATCAACCTCCCCCCCGATCAGACGATCATCGAGGTGCTGGAGACCGTCCACCCGGACGAGGAGGTGCTGGCGGGTTGCCGCACCCTCATCGCCCGCGGCTATCGGCTCGCTCTCGACGACTTCCTCTGGTTCGAGGGCGCCGAACTGCTCCTCGAGCTCGCTTCCGTCGTCAAGATTGACGTCCAGGCGCTGCCGTGGTCGGACCTCCCCGAACTCGTCACCCGGCTGCGGCAGTACGACGTGCAACTTCTCGCCGAGAAGGTCGAGACCGACGAGGAGGTGGCGACCTGTCGCGAGCTGGGTTTCGACCTCTTTCAGGGCTTCGCGCTGGCCCGTCCCCGAACCGTCTCCGGCCGCACACTGGACTCCTCCGAGTTGGGCCGGGTGCGACTGGCCGCCACCCTGCTGGGTGACACGCTCGACACCCGGATGGTCGAGGAGATCATCCGTTCTGAACCCGGCCTCGCCCTACAACTGATGAAGCTGGCCTCGGTCGGACGCAGCGGACAGACTGGCCGCGAGGTCCGTAGCATTCGCGAGGCCCTCGTGCTGCTGGGTGATGAGCGGATCCGCAGCTGGCTGACGATCCTGGTGCTGCGCTCCTCCTCCCGCTCCACCGACGATCTGGTCGCGGTGCTGGCCCGTGCCCGTACCTGCGAACTGACGGCGGTCCACTTCGGGCCGGCCATCGCCTCGTTTGCCTTCACCGCCGGCATGCTGTCGGCCCTGCACTCAATGCTGCACATCGAGACCGGGGAGCTGCGGGAGATGCTTACCCTCGATCCGGAACTTGAAGAGGCCGCGTTCGGTGCCGATACGCCGATGGGACGGTTGGTGCGCTGCGTCGCCGCCCACCAGGACGGTGAAGCGATAGCGGTTGACGCGAACGAGTTGACCGAGGCTGGAGTGACCATGCCGGAGCTCCGGTTGGCCGCTGCAATGGGGCTGGCTTGGGCGGTGCAGACGACGAACTCAATCGAGCCGGCCGGCGTCACGCAGGCCACCGAGGAGCAGTAACTCGCGGAGGCTGACCCCGCCGAGTGACGTGATCGCCCTGCGAATCGACTGTGACATTGCCTATTGAACCGATAGAGATACTTGACTCCTAAGGTCGCGATCGGTGAGGCTTGGTGTCGTGAAGTCGGCTTCGCTTGTCTCGCGTCACCACCTGGACCTGATGCGCACCTGCAGCTCGGCCTGTCGGGCATGACCGCAGTTTCCCCTGCTCGTCAGTGCAAATCCACCGGTCAAACGCCGTCACCATCCAGGAGTGAACCTATGAGTACCGCCACCGAACTCGTCACCGATCTCGCCGATCACCGCACCCGGCGCAACGAGTTGCGCCCGGCCCATCCGCCAGCTACCACCGATGCCGATTCGAGCGTAGTCACCGTACTGGTCATTGCCGTTCCCGGCGCGGTCGACCAGCGTTGGTTGCGTGAGGTCGTCGAGCCCCATCTGCTCTCGCATCGCCAACTTCCGGCCGCCGAGTTGTCGGCCGACCAGCTACTGGCCCAGGTTGCTCCAACGCTGGTGCCGCCGCCGGCAGCGCAGATCGTCCCCAGAGCGGCCGGGGCGCTCAGTGTCGGCCCGCTCAGCATGGACCTCGACGAGCTGCGGGTCAGCGTCTCGGGACGCCGTATCGAGCTCACCTATCAGGAGTTCATGCTGCTGAAGACGTTCATGCTCAACCCGAGTCGGGTCTTCAGTCGGCAGCAGTTGCTGGAGCTGGCCTGGGACCACTACGACTGGGGGCCCATGCGCACCGTCGACGTCCACGTGCGCCGGGTGCGCGTGAAGCTGGGGCCGGACGCGCCGCGGATCGTCACCGTCCGTGGCTTCGGCTACCGATTCGAGCCGTAGCGGCTATCGCCCGGGCTGGGCCATCGCCTCACTGATGACGGCGCCTACCGCTTCGGTCTCGATGAGGAATCCATCGTGTCCATATGGGCTTTCGATGCGATGCAGCGCGGCACCGGCGATCCCGTCGGCGAGCTCGTCCTGCTGGGTGGGCAGGTAGAGGCGATCAGAGGAGATCGATACGACGGTGGTGGCGGCGGAGATCCGGCCGAGGGCTGAGGCGACCGTCCCGCGATCGCGGCCGACGTCATGGGTGTTCATGGCCCTAGTCAGATTCACATAACTACCCGGGTCGAATCGACGGCCCAGCTTGCCGGCGTGATAATCGAGGTAGGACTCGACGGCGTAGCGTCCGGTGCCGAGAGGGTCCTCCGAGGGCTGGGCGGAGCGTCCAAAGCGGACTCCGAGCTCGAGCTCCGAGCGGTAACTGATGTGCGCGATCCGTCGCGCGATCCCCATACCGACCAGTGGAGGCCGGCCGGAGCGGCCCGTCAGGGTGGGCGGGCTGTCGGCGTAGTAGTCACCGCCCTGCCACTGCGGGTCCGCTTCGATCGCATGGACCTGGGTCGAGCAGAGCGCGATCTGCTCAGCCGTAGCCGCCGCTGCGCAGGCTACTAGGATCAGCCGCTCGACCCGCTCCGGCACCGAGACACCCCACTCCACCGCGCGCATCCCGCCCATTGAGCCGCCGAGGACCGCACGCCAGCGCGCGATACCGAGCTGGTCGGCCAGGGCGATCTCGGCGGCCACCTGATCGCGTACGGTCAGGCGCGGGAACCGAGAGCCGAACGCGGTGCCGTCGGCAGCGAGTGAACTCGGCCCCGTGGTTCCCTGACACCCGCCGAGTACGTTCGTGGCCAGTACGAACCAGTGACGGGTATCGAGCGGACGCCCCGGGCCGATGAGACCATCCCACCAACCCGGGGTCGGGTGGCCCGGCTGCGCCGGGCCGGTTACGTGCGAGTCGCCGGTCAGTGCGTGTTCGACGAGTACCGCGTTGTCTCCGGTGAATTCGCCCCAACTCTCGTAGGCGACTTCGGCATCCGGGAGCTTCTCCCCGGACTCGAGATCCAGCGGTCCCGTCGACACGAACTGCCGGCGGCCGATCGGGTCGCCGGCACGCCAATATGAGGTGGGCACGGCTAGGCGTTCACGGTCGATGGGTCACAGTTTGGCCGCCGCGAAGCCCTGCTCGAGGTCGGCCAGGATGTCGTCGATTCCCTCGATGCCCACGGCCAGGCGCACCAGGCCAGGCGTGACGCCGGAGGCGAGCTGCTCCTCAGGAGTGAGTTGTGAGTGCGTCGTGGAGGCCGGGTGGATCACCAGGCTGCGCACATCGCCGATGTTCGCGACATGGCTGTGCAGCGTCAGTGCTTCGACGAACTTCACGCCGGCGTCCAGCCCACCGGCGATCTCGAAGGCGAGCACCGCGCCCGCACCCTTCGGCGCGTACTTCTGGGCCAGTTCGTAGTAGGGCGATGATGGCAGGCTGGCGTACAGTACCTTCTCCACCTGACCGTGCCCCTCCAGGTACTGAGCGACCGCGAGGGCGTTGGCGATGTGCCGCTCCACCCGCAGGCTCAGCGTCTCCAGGCCCTGGATGAACTGGAACGCGTTGAACGGGGAGACGGCGGGACCGAGGTCGCGTAGTAGCTGGACTCGAGCCTTGAGGATGAAAGCCAGGTTCGCACCGAGCGGGGATCCGACGCCGAGCGCCTCGGCGTAGACCAGGCCGTGGTAACTCGGGTCGGGCGTGTTGTAGTTCGGGAAGCGCTCCGGGTCCTGGGCGAAGTCGAAGCGGCCGCCGTCGACGATGACACCGCCGATCGAGGTGCCGTGGCCGCCGATGTACTTCGTCGCCGAGTGGACGACGATGTCAGCACCGTGCTCGAACGGGCGGATCAGGTATGGGGTGGCGATGGTGTTGTCGACTATGAGCGGGACACCGATCTCGTGGGCCAGATCGGCGACGGCCCGGATGTCGAGCAGGTCGGACTTGGGGTTGGGGATCGTCTCGCCGAAGAAGAGCTTGGTGTTCGGGCGGACGGCGGCTCGCCAGCTGTCCAGCGAAGCCGGGTCGTCGACGAAGCTGACCTGGATGCCCAGCTTGGGCAGCGTGTAGTGGAAGAGGTTGTAGGTCCCGCCGTACAGGGAGGACGAGGAGACGATGTGGTCGCCGGCCTCGGCGATGTTGAGGATGGCCAGCGTCTCGGCGGCCTGGCCCGAGGCCACCAGCAGCGCCCCGACACCGCCCTCGAGGGCGGCGATGCGCTCCTCGACCACGGCCTGCGTGGGGTTCTGGATGCGCGTGTAGATGTTGCCGAATTCGCTGAGGGCGAAGAGGTTGCGGGCGTGATCGGATGAGTCGAAGACGTAGGAGGTGGTCTGGTAGATCGGGACGGCACGCGCGTTCGTGTTGCTGTCCGGTGCGGCACCGGCGTGTACCTGCTTGGTCTCAAACGACCAGTTGGCGGGATCGGTCATGAGTGTCTCCTGACGGGAAGTACGGATGGGTTCGACGCCACGGCACAGCTAGGCCGAGCGGATAACGCAGCTCTCCAACACAGAGGGACAAGAGGCTGAGCTGATACGGCCGGACGCGAGTAACAGCCGGCGGCGCATGAGGGTGACACGCTCAGCGACGACAACTGCGGCGACAGCCCATGCGGCCATGGAGGACGAGGAATCCGCTCTGGGCGCAGTACGTACTTGTCACCGGTTGCACCGGTTCAGCGTAGGTCGGCCGATCGGCAATGTCCACTAAAACGATATGGCTACAGCAGGTGCTCAGGCGAACTCGCAGAGGTTGGATGGATTGCCCTCCCTGGGTCGGAATACTCTTGTCTACTAGTTCGCTAGAACTACTATGACCCTGAGGAATCTATTGTGACGAAGCCAGTCTTTCATTGGTTTTTGCCGACCGGCGGCGATGGGCGCCAGATTGGGGGGTCGGTTCACGGACTGGGAATCGGAGCTACCCAGGTCGACCGTCAGCCTCGAACGGCCGGTGAGCGGCCGGCCGCCCTGGAGTACCTGAGTCAGGTGGCCCGAGCCGCCGACCAGCTCGGCTACGAAGGCGTGCTCACCCCGACCGGGGCGCACTGCGAGGACGCCTGGGTGGTCACGGCCGCGCTGATCGCGCAGACGACCCGGCTGAAGTTCCTGGTCGCCTTCCGGCCGGGCCTGATCGAACCGGCGCTGGCCGCTCATATGGCGGCGACCTTTCAGCGGCTCTCCGCGGGGCGCCTGCTCCTCAACGTGGTGGCCGGGAGCAGCGACGCCGAGCAGCGAAGCTTCGGAGATCCGCTCTCCCATGACGCCCGCTACGACCGGGCCGAGGAGTTCCTCGCTGTCGTACGGCAGTCGTGGGCCGGCCTCCCCTTCGATCATCATGGGCAGCACTACGACCTGGAGAGTTCGCTGCTGCGCGAGCCGCCTGATCCCCAGCCGTTGGTCTATCTCGGAGGCTCCTCCGAACCTGCGCTGGAGCTCGCCGGCCGTCAGGCCGACACCTACCTCACCTGGGGCGAACCGCCGGTGATGGTCGCGGAGAAGGTGCAGAGGGTTCGGGATCAGGCCGCCCGGCACGGGCGAACGCTGCGATTCGGCCTGCGGATTCACGTCATCAGCCGTGACACGGCGGCCCAGGCATGGCGTGCCGCCGACGACCTGATCGCCGGCCTCAGCGACGAGGCCATCGCCGAAGGCCAGCGTCGGCTGCGAACTCTGGAGTCGGTCGGGCAGGGGCGCATGCTGCAGTTACACGGCGGGTCAAGGGATCGTCTGGTCGTGGCGCGGAACCTGTGGGCGGGGATCGGCCTGGTGCGTGGGGGAGCCGGCACCGCGCTCGTCGGCAGCCATGACGAGGTTGCCGAGCGGATCGCCGAATATCAGGACGCCGGTATAGACGAGTTCATCCTCTCCGGCTACCCCCATCTCGAGGAGGCCTACAGCTTTGCTGAAGGTGTAGTTCCGCTGTTCGCATCCGGTCCGGCCACCGTTGGCCCCCAGCTCTGAGGAGTAGATCCGTGACAACCGCACCACCCAGAACTCTGAAGACGGTGACCGGCGCGGGGGGCTACCCAGGCCCCTACGAGCTGGCCGTCGACCCGCAGCGCTCGACGCTGGAGACCGCGGTCACCGTCGCTCGACTGGCCGAAGCGGCCCGGATCGACGCGCTCTTCACCGCCGATCTGCTCACCTTCGATGCCCAGGGCAGCATCGGCGCCCAGGAACCGCTGGTTTTTGTGGCCGCGCTGAGCCAGGTGACCTCTCGGATCGGCCTCATCGCCACCGTCTCGACGACATTTCATCATCCGTTCAACCTGGCCCGGCTCTTCGGCACCCTGGACCACGTCAGCAATGGGCGGGCGGCCTGGAACCTCGTGACGTCGGCGATCGGGGAGGAGAACTTCGGCGCCGCGGAGCTGCCGTCCCCGGAGGAGCGCTACGCGCGGGCCGCTGAGTCGCTCGACGTTGTGAACGCGCTCTGGGACAGCTGGCTGCCAGGCGCATTGCGCGCCGGCCCAGACGGTCGGGCGGTATTGGATCGTAGCCGCGTTCGGCCTATCAATCATTCGGGAAAATACTTCGATGTGGCCGGCCCGCTGAACATCCCACCACTTCCCCAGGGGCGACCGGTACAGATTCAGGCTGGACAGTCCGAGGCCGGCCGGGCGCTCGGGGCTCGCTATGCCGAGATCGTCTTCACGTCGCTGCCGACCATCGACGTCGCCCGCGACTTCACCACCCGAATCAGGGCCGAAGCGGCGGCGCATCGCCGCGCCCCGGGACTGCCGTTGATCTTCAGCTCCTTCCATGCCACCTTCGGCGCGACCGAAGCTGAGGCGCAGCGAATCGCCCGCGAGAAGCAGGACTCCATCGACTTCGAACGCGGACGCCTTCAGGTCAGCGACATGCTCGGCGGTGGGGTCGACCTGAGCGACCTTCCGCTGGATCGCAGTATTCCGGCGAGTCTGCTGCCCGACGTCCGCTCGGTGAACCGCCGACGCGGACGGGTCGATATTTTCAGTGGATATGCACGGGCCGGCTACACGCTGCGGCAACTCATCATCGCCGCCCAGGACACCGGCCACTGGGCCATCACTGGCACGCCCGAGCAGTTGGCCGACGCCATCGAGGAGCGGTTCCGACTCGGCGTGCTGGACGTCATCTCGCTCAACGGCCTGGCCGACCCCACGCAGCACGACTTCATCGTCAATGGTCTGCTGCACGAACTGCGCAAGCGCGGCATCGTCGGGACGGACTACGTCGGCGACACGCTACGGGAGAACCTTGGCCTGACGCTGCCCGATCGCTTCGACGACTGACTCGTTGCAGCACCGAAATCGATGCGCGAAACGTCCTGCATATTGAGCGCTATGGCGCGCGATATGCAGGACCTTTGCGTTGCGGCGCTCTTGGCAAGCCGGGGTCAGATGGTGGCGAAGCCGCCGTCGACGACCAGTGTGGCGCCGTGCATATTCGGCGCCGCGTCCGATGCCAGGAAGACCACGGCGGACGCGATCTCATCCGGAGTGCTCATGCGCCCGGATGGGGTTCGGGCCAGTAGCGGAGCCAGGTGCTCGGCGACGGCCGTATTGCGTTCGGTGGCGGTTGGGCCGGGGGCGATAGTGTTGACCCGGACTCCGCGGGCGGCGTACTCCGCGGCCCAGCTCTTGGTGAGGGAGTGAACGGCGGTCTTAGTCGCCCCGTAGAGGGCGGAGTTGGCCATTCCGATCAGCCCATTGATTGAGCCGACGTTTACTACGGCGCCGTAGCCCCGGGCGGCCATCGCTGGAGCGAGTATGCCGGTGAGCAGGAACGGTGCCGTCACGTTCACGGCCAGAGCCCGGGTGATCAGCTCGGCCGGTACCTCAGCGGTTGGGGTTGGGGCGATCAGCTGCGCGGCATTATTCACAAGAATGTCCACTCTGGCGTCGCTGGTCGCCGTCTGGGCTCGCTCGGCCAGGTGCCGGATGGCCACCTCCCCGTCAGCCAGATCCGCCTGCACGAACGTGCCGTGACCGCCGGAGTCGGTGATGCTCTGCACGACCGCGCGGCCACGTGCGGGGTCGCGGCCACTGACCACTACGAAGGCTCCGGCGGCGGCTAGTGCCTGCGCGATGGCGGCGCCGATTCCCCCGGTCGATCCGGTGACGAGTGCGTTGCGATGCAGAAGTGAATGCGTCATGGAACCAGTGTGGCGAGCTAGGATTGGACCAGCAAGTCCAGAAAATGGAGGTGCGATGACGACGACGCTGACGCCCAAGGGCGTCGCCACCAGAGCGCGAATTGTGGCCGGAGCCGCAGCTGAGATTCGCGAACGGGGGCTGGACGCTACCACCCTGGATGATATCCGAGCCCGTACGAACACCAGCAAAAGTCAGCTGTTTCACTACTTTCCGGGCGGCCGGGAGCAGTTACTGTTGGCGGTCGCGGACCACGAGGCAGCCCGGGTACTGGACGACCAGCGGCCTCATCTGGCCAGGTTGACGAGTTGGGCGAGCTGGTATGCCTGGCGCGACGCGGTGGTCGCTCGCTATCGTGCCCAGGGCACCAGTTGTCCGCTCTCCGTTCTCATGACCGAGTTAGGCCGCTCCACCCCGGCGGCTCGAAGGGTCACGACCCAACTCATCCGGCAGTGGGAGGCCGAGATCCTGGCCGGCATCCTCGCCTTGCAGGAAGACGGCGAGGTGGCGGCAACGCTGGATGGACCGCAGGCCGCCCGGGCGCTGATCGCGGGGATTCAGGGCGGCGTCTCGATCATGCTGTCCACTGGTGAGCTCACCCATCTCGAGGCGGCCCTTGACCTGGGCATCGAGCAGCTACGGGGACGTTCTGAGCGTTGACGCCGAAGCGACCAAGTCGAGGTGGTCAATCGATCACGGACATAGCGCACCGGCAGACGCAGCGTTTTCGTAGCAACAGCGAGCGTGATCTGGTGCCTCTGCTCGTCGAGCGTTCCTGGACGACCTTCAGCGAGGCACTCTGATCTCACCGGGAAGAGACGTGACCCCTGAACGCGTGCGGTGTCGACTGGTGCAGTGAGGCATGACTGGAATCTCGACCCCGCTGCGTCCCCTCAGGTGGGTGGCTCTGCTCGCCCTGATCACTGCCGGCTGCTCGTCGCCAGTGCCGATGAGCCGTGCACCGATGATGGGGACCACTGGCTATGCCTATTCGCGACTGACGTGCACGGCACCGACGTCGCTACCCGGAGCGGTCATGCAGGTGATGCTTGCGGATATGGCGATGACGCGGGTGATGGGCGGTACGGCGACCCGGGAAACGCACATGACGCTGGCCGCCTCGCCGATCTCGGCGCCACCCAGTGTGCCGAGGGCGCCGGGACGGGGATCGGCTCCGGCACCGTCTCCTGGGTCACCGTGACGCTGCCGCCCGGCCGCTACGAATTGATCTGCAACCTGCCCAACCGCTATGCCGACGGGATGCGGCAAGCAGTGACGGTTCGCTGAGCGGTGTCGTCGGTGCCCACCGACGTCGGGACATATCCGGGTGGTAGCGGGACCTTCGACCCATCCGCCGGCCCGATCCGCTGACGACCATTGGGTGCACACCGGTCTATCGACCGACCCCCGCGAACCGCAGGAGATGGCAATGCAGCGAAAAGCACTGGACAAGATCGTCAGCTGGATCGGGCTAGCGCTGACCGCCGTGCTGATCGTGGCCGGATGCCTGCTGACCTGGGCCCATTTCTTCGTCGCCGACCAGGTGCGGACCCAGCTCTCCCAGCAGCAGATCTACTTCCCGGCCGCCGGCAGCCCGGCGATCGCGGACCCCGAGTTCGCAGCGATGAAACAGTACGCCGGCCGGCAACTCACTACCGGGGCCCAGGCTCAGGTCTACGCCGACCACTTCATCGCCAATCACCTCAAGGCGATCGGCGGCGGGAAGACCTACTCGCAGCTGAGTGCTGAGGCGCAGGCCAACCCGACGGATGCCAAGCTGGCGGCCACGGTGGACACGATGTTTCGCGGAGAGACGCTTCGGGGTCTGCTGCTCAATGCCTATGCGTTCGCGACGATGGGCGTGATCGCCGGTATAGCGGCCATCGCCGCCTTCCTGGCCGCTGCCGTGATGCTGATTCTCGGAGTGCTGGGACTGGTCCACAGCCGTCGCACCCCGCCCACCGAGAAGATCTTCACGGCGGCGGTCGAACCCGCGCCAGCGCTGGCCGGCTGACCGCTAGCGCGCCTCCGCGGCGATACCGGGCAGATCGGCCACCAAACCCTGGATGTGCTTCTGCCAGACGCTGCGCAGGTCCGCGATCAGCGGTGAATCCTCCGGGATCCGAAGCTCGTCGATGTGAAACGAGCCCGGCCGGTAGATGCCCAGATCGTAGGGCGGCCCGACGGAGAGGTTCGCCGTGGCGGTGCTGATCATCGATCCGATGGCGATCTTCGACGCCGTGTCGAGGTCCACGTGCGAACGAACCGCAAGCTCAAGCATGAACTTTCCATACTTGAGTTCGCCGATCTGAAGGAAGGGACGCTCGTCGGAGGCGCTCGTGTAGTTGCCCTCCGGATATACGAGCAGGATGTCGGGCTCTCCTCCGGCGATCTGACCGCCCAGGATGAAGGTGGCGGTTGCATCGATGCCGGAGGAGAAGGCTCCCTGGTGCTCGCGCAGGACCTGCTGGCTGAGTCGCCCCACGTAGAGCGCCGCTTCGAACATGTGTGAGACGGTGGCCAGACTCTCGGCGCCGCCGTTGAGGTCGCGGTGGATGTAGTCCAGCACCTGCTGGGTCGTCGCGAGATTTCCCGCCGATTCGAGGGCAAAGGCGCGATCAGGGCCGGCGTCGATGACATGGAGCTTTCGGTAGCTTCCGATATTGTCCACGCCGGCATTCGTGCGGGTATCGGCGAGGAACACCAGACCGTCGTCGAGTCGCAGGGCCAAGCAGTACGTCACAGCAGCTCCCAGTGTTGGGTTTTAAGGGGTCGACAGGCAGTAGAGTTCGGGCCCCGAGCAGATGGTAACCGGCTGCGGTAAATGTCTGCGGTAGACGCCAGGATGAACTCTCGGCAAACACTGCGGCGGCGCTGAGAGACGTCCGTCGCCTCGCGGTGTCCAATGACCGTAGACAATGGGAGGTCCGACGTGCCGATTGACCCGGCCGGTGGTGCTGGAAATCCGGTGACCGACGCGCTGGAGGAGGTACTGCGGCGAGCGGCGGAGGTGCAGTCGGGTGCGGTCGCCGACTACATTCCCGAACTTGCGCTGATCGATCCAGAACTGCTCGCGATCTCGGCCACCAGCGTCCTCGGGCATCAATACAGTGCGGGTTCCTCCGAGGCCGAGTTCACGATCCAGTCGATCTCAAAACCGTTTGTGTACGCCCTCGCCCTCGCCGATCTCGGAGTCGAGGAGGTCCACAGCCACGTGGGGTTCGAGCCCAGCGGCGAGCCGTTCAACGCGATCAGTCTCGACCCTGCCGGCCGCCCGGCGAATCCGTTGATCAATGCCGGCGCCATCGTCACCTCTGCCCTCATCGACGCCCCGACGCCACAGGCTCGCTTCGAGCGGATCCGGTCCGTCCTCTCCGCCTTCGCCGGACGCGAACTGCAGCTAGACGAACGGGTCTACGCGTCGGAGTCCGAAACCGGCCACCGCAATCGCGCCCTGGGACACCTCACGCTGGCCGCCGGTGCGCTGCCGCGTGGGGTGGCCGATGCCACCGAGGTCTACTTCCAACAGTGTGCGCTGCTGGTGACGGCGGCCGACCTGGCCATGATGGGAGCAACCCTCGCCAATGCCGGTGTCAATCCAGTGACGAACGTCGAGGTGGTCACCTCCGAGGTGGCCCGCCAGACCCTCTCCCTGATGACCAGTTGCGGGATGTACGACCGGGCCGGCGAGTGGGCGTTCCGGGTGGGGATGCCGGCCAAGTCCGGGGTCGGTGGCGGCATCGTCGCCGTGAAACCTGGACAGTTCGGCGTCGGCGTCTTCAGCCCGCGGTTGGATGAGGCGGGCAACAGCGCGCGCGGGACACGAGCGCTGACCCTGCTCTCGCAGGAGTTCGAACTGAATCTGCTGGAGCATCACCACGCGCCGGCCTCGCCGATCCAGGAACTGGCCGTCACCGCGTCCGGCGGTATGACCGTCTCGCTCCGCGGGGAGATCGACTTCATCGCGGTCGAGCAGCTGGTGCATGACGTCCGGGAGGCGGCCGGTGGCGACCCGGCCGACGCCTCCTCGATCACCATCGACCTCACCGCCGTAACCCGCGTCGGCCTGGCGGCGGCTCGCCTGCTGACCGCGGCGGCCGCCGGACGCTCGGCCTGGGGATCGACCGTTCAGGTCGTTGATCCGTCGCACTTACTGGCGGTCGCACTTACTGGCTGAGGAAGAACGACGCACGGGCGGTGCCGGCGCCGGATGAACGGGGGCGACCGGCGGCCCGGTCGAGTTGGGCGTCCAGCGTCAGGCCGGCATCGATGAGCGCGAGATGGGTGAAGGCCTGCGGGAAGTTGCCGATCTGCTCGCCGGTCGGCGCGATCTCCTCGGAGAAGAGGCCGAGGGGGTTGGCGTAGGTGAGCATCTTCTCGAAGGTGAGCCGGGCGTCATCCAGACGGCCGGAGCGGGCCAGGGCCTCGACGTAGGCAAAGCTGCAGAGCGAGAAGGTGCCCTCAGAGCCGCGGAGCCCGTCCGGTGAGGCCTCCGGGTCGTAGCGGTAGACGAGGCTGTCGGAGACCAGTTCCTCGTCGATCGCGCGCAGCGTCGACAGCCACATCGGGTCCTGCGGCGCGATGAAGCCGACGCGGGCCATCCGAAGTAGCGACGCATCGAGCACCGGCTCGCCGTATTGCTGCACGAACGCTTGACGTTGCGGGTCCCAGCCATGCGTCATGATCTGTTCGTAGATGGCGTCGCGGGCAGTGACCCAGCGCTCGGTCGATGCCGGTCGGCCGTGGTCGGCGGCGAGCCGGATCGCCCGGTCGAAGGCGACCCAGGCCATCAACCGACCGTAGGTGAATCGCTTCCGGCCGCCGCGGGTCTCCCAGATACCCTCCTCGGGCTGGTCCCAGTTGTCGGCCAGCCAATCGACCAGATTGCAGATCGCGACCCAGCCGAGGTGCCCGATCTGCAGTCCGGCCCGGTCCAGCTGATAGACGCTGTCCAGCGCCTCACCGTAGATGTCCAGCTGTAGCTGACTGGCCGCGCCGTTGCCGATCCGGACCGGGGCCGAGCCGCGGTAGCCCTCCCAGTGTTCAAGCGTCTCCTCGCTCAGGTCCGACGAGCCGTCGACGCGGTACATGATGTCCAGTGGCCCGTCGCCGGTGCCGGCCCGCTCCTCGACCCGCCGGCGCAGCCAGAGCCCGAAGCGGGCCGCCTCGTCGATGAAGCCCATGCCGAGCAGGGCCTGGACGGAGAATGACGCGTCGCGAACCCACGTGTAGCGGTAATCCCAGTTGCGCTCGCCGCCGATCTGCTCGGGTAGCGCCGCCGTTGGCGCGGCGACCAGCCCCCCAGTCGGGGCGTAGGTCATCAACTTCAGCGTGATGGCGGAACGGAGCATCTGCTCGCGCCACCGGCCCCGGTAGGTCGACTGTCCGGACCAGTCGCGCCAGAACTGGACCGTGTCGTGGAAATACTCCTCGATCTCGGCCGTCGAGATTGCCCGCGGGGGAGTCGACGTGTTCGTCTCCAGCAGCAACCCCCGGACCTCGCCGGCCCGCAGCGTCAGCGAGAACGCGAGGTCGGAGGCGTCAACGGTCGGCTGCGGCTGCACCCGGGCGTCGCCTGGTTCGCGCACCGCGCTGAGCGTGATGCTGTTGGCCCCGGCCCGAAAGACTGCGCCGTCGTCATTGGTGGTGACGATGTGGCTCTGCCGCCCGTAGTCGAAGCGGGGGGCTATCTCGATCTCGAACGTCATCGTGCCCCGCACGCACCTGAGCATCCGCACGATACGGCGCTGCTCGTTGGCCTCCTCGCCCGTGATGAGCATGAAGTCGACCAGTTCGCCAACGCCGGCATCAGTCAGGAAACGGGTGATCAGCACGGCCGTCTCGGGCAGGTACAGCTGCTTGGTGTCGAACGCGCCACCGACCGGCCGGGTGCGCAGGTGGCCACCGCGTTCGGAATCCAACAGCGCCCCGAAGAGACTGGGTGAGTCGAAGCGGGGGCCGCAGAACCAGTCGATGGTGCCATCGCGGGCGACCAGAGCCGCCGTCTGCAGATCGCCGATCAGGCCGTGACCGGCGATTGGGGGGTAGTCAGTCATCCGAGATCATCCAGTTCTGTTGAGTGCCGCGTGGAGTCGTCGTTGGAGTCACGTCGCTGCCATAACTGCAGGCTAAACCGCGGACCGAAATATCGCGACTGTGATCGTCGCGTCGGGCTCAGCTGATTGGCGGAAACGACAACGCAATCAAATTCCGGCGATTCTATGGTGAGATATCGGCCAAGCGCGTAGCGTGAGCTATGCGTGTCATACGCGGGAGTCCGGTCCGGCCAAGGCCAGACCTTCCTGCGGTTTATGCATATCGGTTTCGGGCGTGTGAAAAGGGGAAATTCATGAACGAAAAGGGCTCCGGCTGGCGAGTCTTTGCCTGCATCATGTTGGGAATTGGCGGCATCATGCGATTCTTCGACGCGATATGGGCGTTCGCCGCACACAATGACCAGACGACGAGTCTGGAGGATGCCCTCTTCGGTCACAGTTTGACGACCTACGGATGGATCTACCTCCTCATCGCCTTCCTGATGATTGTGGCATCTATCGGTGTCGTAGTGGGATCGCAGATCGGTCGTTGGATCGGCATCGTGGCTGGAGCCGTGCTTGCCATCACTGCGGTTTGGTGGATGCCGTACTACCCGGTCTGGTCGCTGACCTATATCGGCATCGGTGTCCTGGTGATTTATGGCCTCGTCGTATATGGCAAGAGTGATGAGGCACTGCTGTAGTCCAACTCCAGCTGCGCATCCCTATCGGTGCGCAATTCTCCGTCGCTCAGCGCTGTGATCTCTGCTTCGCCAAGGACTTCTGCCGGTACCAGTACAGGCAGAAGTCCTTGGCTATTTCATGCCCTTTACGCGCGGGCCCGGACGCTTCTTCGTCTGTGATCTCAGGTTGGCAAGTATGCTCCTTCGAGCGTGTCCTCAGGCCGGTGCCGCCGCCTTTGCTAGCGCGACTTTGGGCAGCATTGTGGCGGCGGCCAGTCCGATGACTCCGGCGGCGGCCAGCGCGACCATCGCCGCCGCATAGCCGCCGTGGCTGAGGTCGGAGACCAGGATGGTGCCGGCTATCGCGGTGCCGAACGAGGACCCGAGATTGGAGATGCAGCGCGAGAGTCCGGAGATCTCACCCTGGAGATCCTCGGCAAAGCTCCCCTGCACCACGTTCACGGATGGGGTGAGCATCGCGCCCAGACCGAATCCGATCAGCAGCAACCCCGGGGCGAACCCCCATGGACCGGTCGAGCCGCTCACCATCACGATGAGGACCGCGATTCCGGCGATCGTCACCACGAAGCCGAGCAGGATGAGCGTCCGTTGGGCCAGCCGCTTGGCAAACCATTCAGCGCCGAGCGAGGACGCGAGAAGACCCAACGTCGCGGCGGTGAAGATGACGCCGGTCTGGATGGCGTCGTAGCCGCGTACCACCTGCAGGTAGGTGGCGACGGTGAAGGACGTGCCGAGCAGGATGAGCCACTGCGCGTTCTGGGTGACGAGCGCGAGATTGGAGGTGCGGTTGGCGAAGAGTGCGGTAGACAGCAGCGGCTCCTGGCCGGCCCGCTCCTTGCTGCGGATCCACCAGAAGAACGAGGCCAGCACCGCGGCGCCGGCCACCATCAGCCCCAGCATCAACAGTCCGTTGTTGTCGGCGGCCAGAATCCCCATGACGAACAGCACCAGACCGAGCCCGGACAGGACCGCGCCAGTCACGTCGAACGGACGTGTCGGATCGGCTGGCACCGGGTCTTCGATCCCACGGCTGAGCACGATGATTGCGACGATGACGAGGGCCTGGAAGATGAAGGCGCCCCGCCAGCTGATCGCCGAAGTGATGAGACCACCGATGAGCGGGCCGGCGGCGGCGCCGACGCCACCGAGCGCACTGATCACGCCGAAGGCGCGCGCCCTGGAGGTGACTTCAGTGAAGAAGAGCGTCGTCAGGATGTAGACCGGAGGGATCAGCAGCGCGGTGCCGATCCCCTCCAAGATCGAGTTGCCCAGGATGAGCACGCCGAGACCGGGTGCGAGTGCACTGAGCACCGCACCGACCCCGTAAACCACCAGACCTACCGTGAAGCAGCGGGTACGCCCGTAACGGTCGGTGAGCTTGCCGCCCGGGATCATCAGTGCGGCCATCACCAGCAGGAAGAGCGTGATCGCCGTCTGGATGCCCTGCACCGTGGTGTCCAGATCCCGGCTCATGTCGTTGATCATCACGTTCATGTTCGAGCCGGCGAAGCTGCAGATGAATTGAGCCAGCGCCAGGGGTAACAGAATCCGGCGCGCCGGACTCGCGTTCGGCTGCCCGGTCATCTCAAATCCAGCAAGGGTGCGACCGCCTCTGAGTCAGGCCGGCGGGATCTCCGCACTGGTCGCCCACGCGGGTGCGGGGCACGGCTTGCCGGCTGCTAGCTCGGATACTCCCGGTCGGCGGTGGCACTCGGCATCATCCGTATGGGATGACGGCCCCCCGCAAGGCGATCGTGAGGGCGAAGAGCGTCGCCCCCGGCCGGCTCGTCACGGTCACCGTGGCGTCATGGGCGCGGGCAATCGCCGCGACGATCGCCAGGCCCAACCCGCCCTCGCCGCCCCGGTGCGCGCGTGAGGTGTCGCCCCGGGCGAAACGCTCGAAGATGTGGGGCAGGAACTCCGGCGCGATGCCCGGCCCGTCGTCGCAGACGGTGGCGATTGCGCACCCGTCCTCCTGGGTCAGCCGCACCGTGATCCTGGTTCCGGCCGGCGTGTGCTCCACGGCGTTGGCGATCAGGTTGACCACCAGTTGACGTAGCGAGGATTCGTCGCCGGTGACGACCGTCTCCTCCTCCGGGAGGTCCAGATTCCACTCGTGGTCGGGGCTCAGTGCTCGACCGTCGATCACCGCATCGAGCAGGATGCGGGTGAGGTCGACGGACGCGTGGCGTAGCGGCCGACCGGAGTCGAGGCGAGCCAGCAGCAGCAGATCCTGCACCAGATCGCCCATCCGGGCCGACTCGGCGCGGATTCTGCTCAGCGCCTCCGCGGCGCTATCGGAGAGCGTGGACTCCGTCATCTCGATGTACTCGGCGTGGCTGCCGATGACGGCGACCGGGGTGCGCAGTTCGTGACTGGCGTCGGCGACGAAGTGCCGCAGCAGGTCTTCGCTGGCCTGCCGCTCGGCGAAGGCACCTTGGAGGTGCTGCAGCATCCGGTTGACGGCGTCGGTGAGCTGTCCGATCTCGGTGCCGGGCGCCTCGTTCACCAGTGGCTCGGGTAGCTGCACCTCGCCCCGCCCCAGCGGCAGATCGGTGACCCGTCGAGCGGTGCGGGAGATGCGCTCCATCGGTCGCAGGGTGAGGCGGATGGAGAACGCAGCGACGATGCCGGTCAGCAGCAGCGCGACGGCAAAGACGATGACCTCGATCAGCATGAACCGCGCGATCGTCTCCTCGACCGGGTGCTTCGGAAGGCCGGCCACCTGCAGGTCGCCATCCTGCCCGGCGGTGACGACGACCCGGTACTCGCCTAGATCAGGTAGGTGGACGTCACGCGCCCCGCCGACGGGCAGGGTGGCGATCACCGCCTGGTCGCGGGCCGAGACCGACTGGGTGCTGGAGTCGTCGGCGATGATCCCGGCCGCCGTGACCTGGCCGTTGAGAATGCGGGCGCCGAGTGTCCCGACCGGCTGGCCGACCACCGAGGAGAAGCCGCCGTTGTCGGCGTCATGATCGTTTGAGTGCTCGAGCGACACCGAGTAACGGTTGCCGGCCGCCACCAGCTGCTGATCGAGCTTCCCCACCAGATACGTGTGCAGCGCGATCGACGTGGCGAAGATGAGTGCGAGCGAGCTCGCCAGCAGCAGGCCGAGCACCACCAGCAGCAGCTGGCGACGCAGGCTGAGTCCGCGAAACCAGCCTCGCAATCGGGTCATCATGTTCACGTCGCCGGGCCGGCGTCGCTCGCCGAGGCAGCGATGTCATTGCTGGCGGGTTTCAGGACGTAGCCGATGCCCCGGACCGTGTGGATCATCGGGGCCCGGCCGGAATCGATCTTGCGTCGCAGGTAGCTGATGTAAAGCTCAACGACGTGACCGCCTCCGCCGAAGTCGTAGCTCCACACCCGGTCGAGGATCTGAGCCTTCGAGAGCACTACCCGGGGATTTCGCATCAACAGCCGAAGCAGCTCGAACTCGGTGGCGGTGAGATCGATGAGGGTGTCGTGGCGGCGGACCTCACGGGCCTCCTCGTCCATCGTCAGGTCGCCGACGCGCAGGCCGTCCATGCCGTCGGCACGGGTCAGCCCGGCCCGGCGAACCAGGCCGCGCAGCCGCGCCGACACCTCCTGAAAGCTGAACGGCTTGGTTACGTAGTCGTCGCCGCCGGCGGTGATTCCGGCGATCCGGTCCTCCAGCGAGTCCTTGGCGGTCAGAAACAGCACACTCACCGACGGGTTCTCCTCCCGGAGTCGCTTCAGCACGTCGAGGCCACTGATGTCGGGCAGCGTCACGTCGAGGACAACCACGTCGGGCCTGAACTCCCGCGCCAGCCGGATGGCCGTCGTCCCGTCGGCGGCCTTCTCGGCCTGCCAGCCGTCGAAGGTCAGCATTCGCACCAGCACATCGGCCAGGTTGGGTTCGTCCTCTACGACCAGGGCCCGCAGGGCCGCCCCGTGGAGTCCCTGCAGTGGGGGCGATTTGAGCGTCACGCAGCCAGCATGACCGACCGCTCGCGCTCCACGCCGGTTTTCTACCTCTGAATTTCCTCTCAACTTCGACTACATCACCTCTGGAGCTGCTCTGGATATCGGCCGCATGTCTGGAGCTCTGTGCCGAAGACAGCCCTAAAGGCTCCCGCCGACGGTCCTTTCGGCCCTGTGCCATGGAAGGGCCGCCAGCTGATAATGGGGGCGAATCTTCGGACATTCCCAGGAAGAAGAGGGGCAGGAGGAGTTCGACATGGCAGAGGGGAGAGTGACGAACGAGCGGCGCGATCGGATCCGACCGCGCGGATGTCGGGCCAGCGTCGTCTGGGATGACGGTTACCTCGACTACGACTTCGGCGACCATCCGTTGAACCCGGTCCGTCTGGAGTTCACGATCGCCCTGGCCCGTGAACTCGGGGTGCTCGACCAGCTCGAGATGATCGGGCCGACGACCGCGACCGACAGTGAGCTGCTGACCGTGCACAGCGCGGCTTACCTTCAGGCCGTCCGTGATGCCAGCGATAACCCGCAGTATCGCGGCTATGGTCTCGGCACCGACGATGACCCGATATTTTCGGGGATGTTCGCTGCGTCGGCGCTGATCGCCGGCGGCTCGCGGCGCGCCGCGCTGGAGGTGTGGAGCGGCCGGGTGCAGCATTCGGTGAATATCGCCGGCGGCCTGCACCACGCGATGCGCTCCAACGCCGCAGGCTTCTGCGTCTTCAACGACGTGGTGCTGGCGATCCGAACGCTGCTCGCCGCCGGCGCGCAGCGGGTGGCCTACGTTGACGTCGACGTTCATCACGGCGACGGGGTTCAGGTCGCGTTCTACGACGATCCGCGCGTGCTGACGATCAGCCTCCACCAGGATCCGCGGACGCTGTTTCCCGGGACGGGCTTTCCCGGTGAAACGGGAACCGGGGCCGCGGACGGTACGGCGATCAACGTCGCGCTGCCGCCGGGGACCGCAGACCGCGGATGGCTACGGGCCTTCGACGCGATCGTCCCGGCTGCGGTTCGCGCGTTCGGTCCGGACGTCCTGGTGACCCAGTGCGGCTGCGACACTCATCACGAGGACCCGCTGGCCAACCTCAAGCTCTCCGTCGACGGGCAGCGTGAGGCCATCGCCCGCCTGCACGCGCTGGCCCATCAGTCAGCAGAGGGTCGCTGGGTCGCGCTCGGTGGCGGGGGCTACGGACTGGTTCGCTGCGTGCCCCGGACCTGGACGAATCTGATCGCCGAGGCGGCTGGCGCGCCGATCGATCCGGCCACTCCCATACCGGCCGCGTGGCAGGATTTCCTGCGCCGCCGCGGCGTCAGTTCCGAACTCCCCGCGCACCTCGGCGAAGCGCCGGCGCCGAGCGAGGAGCCGGTCGGGGAGTGGCAGCCGGGAGGCGAGTCGCGACTGGATCGCTCGATCGCCGCGACCAGGCTGGCCACCTTCCCGCTCCTCGGGCTCGATCCGCACGATCCGCGGGATTGAGCTGAGGGCGGCGGGCGCGGTGGCCACGATGACGTATCCATCCCATTGGGAAGCCGATGTGCTCACCGCGGACGGGGCCCGGGTGCACCTGCGCCCGATCACCGCCGCCGATGCCGATCGGCTGACCCGTTTTCACGCGACGCTATCGCTGCGGACCCGTTACCGGCGGTACTTCAACGCGATGCCGTATCTCTCCGAGCAGGCTCTCTTCAGATTCACCAACGTCGACTACCACTATCGGGTCGCGCTCATCGTGCTGGTCGATGATGAGATCGTCGCCGTCGGTCGCTATGAGGGCGCGGCGGGGTCGGCCGAGGCGGAGGTGGCGTTCGTTGTCGCCGACGCCTATCAGGGCCACGGCCTCGGATCGGTCCTGCTGGACCATCTCGCGGCGGCGGCGCTGGAGTGCGGAATCACCCGTTTCACCGCCACCGTTCTGGCCGATAATCACGGAATGCTCCGGGTCTTCACCGACGCCGGATATCAGGTCAGCAGCCGTTTCCGGGGCGGGGAGGTCGATCTCTGGTTCGAGATCGCCGACACTCAGCGGATCGTGGCGGTCCGGGCCGATAGAGCGGCCCGATCGGCTGGGCGCAGTCAGCTCACGCGCAGGCCGGACATGCCCCCGTCGACGGCGAGAATTGAGCCGGTGGTCGAGCCGGACAACGGGCTGGCCAGGTAGGCGATGGCGAAGGCGACCTCGTCCGCGGTGACCAGACGCCCCATCGGCTGGCGGGCGCGTAGCGCCGCCGCGGCGGCGGCCGCATCCTGCGCCTGCTCCAGGAGTCGTCCGACCCACGGGGTGTCGGCTGTGCCGGGGGCGACCGCGTTGACCCGGACTCCCTGCTTCACATGGTCGGCCGCCATGGCCAGCGTCAGCGACTGCACCGCTCCCTTGCTGGCCGAGTAGAGGGCCCGCTGCCCAACCCCGACGTTGGCCACCACCGAAGCGGTGTTGACGATCGACGCGTGGGCTGACTGCACGAGAAGTGGCAGTGCCGTCCGGGTGATCCGGGCGATGCCGACGACGTTCACGTTCAGTACCCGCAGCCACTCGTCGTCGTCGTTCGCGGCGACGTCCCCGGTGGCCCCGATACCGGCGTTGTTGATGAGGACGTCGAGCCGGCCGAGGTGTTCGGCGGCCAGGGCGACCGCCGCGGCCGACGATCCGGCGTTGGCCACGTCGCAGGGCACCTGGAAGATCGCTGCGGTCGAGTCGAATGCCGCCGTCGGGTAGGAGCGATCGAGCGAGGCCACTCGTGCGCCACGGTCACGCAGCAGTGCCGCGGTGGCCGCGCCGATGCCGCTGGCGCCGCCGGTGACGATTGCGGTCAGGCCGTCGAAGTCGTTCATCTCAACTGCACTCCATTCGTGGGTACTGCCCATGCCGGCGGGTCGGGCCGGCCTGATTCAGTTGCCGGTTACAAGCGGGGATCGATGTGAAGCTTGGGGCCATCGCCGGCCGAGTCCGGACGCCATCCGGAGAGGACGTCGCCGACCCGCTCCAGCCCGACGGTGGCGGCGATCAGCGGTCGTGGATCCACATCCGCGTTCGCGTAACGCTCGATGGTCTGGGCCAGACCCTGCGAAGCGGCCAGGATGCCGACCGCGGTGACATCCTTCAACGCCAGCGTCCGCGTGTCGATGAGACTCGGTGTGCCGGAGAGCCCGACGTAGACGATCCGCTTTCCGGGCTCCACCAGCTCTAGGGCGAGCGCCGGCAGCGCGGTTGCGTTGGAGGCGTCGACCACAGCGTCCCAAGGGGCTTCCGGTAGTTCGTGCTGGCCCCATACACCGGTAAAACCGAGCGATCGGCTGAACAGCTGGGCCTGCTCTGACCGACCCATGAGATGGACCTCCGCGCCGTCGGCCCGGGCGAAGGCGGCGACCAGCAGGCCGATCGTCCCGTTGCCGAGCACGAGGAGTCGATCACCTCGGCCGAGTCCGGCGCCCCACACCGAACGCAGCGCGTTGCCGCCCGGTTCGACCAATGCCCCAGCCGCGTCGTCGACGCTCTCCGGCAGGGCCAGCAGGGCACGGGCCGGCACCGCAAGCTGCTCGGCCAGCGCACCGGGGAAGCCGCCCCGGATACCGATCTCGAATCGCTCGGCACAGACGTTGTGCCGCCCAACTTGGCAGCGTGCGCAGTGCCCGCAGCCGATCATCGTGTCGCCGGTGACGCGTCGCCCGAGCCAGGACTCCTCGACGCCATCACCGACCGCGCTGACCACGCCACACCACTCATGCCCCAGACGCATCGGATACTGCGCGTGCCCCTGCTGCAGGTAGGCCATCTCGCCGGTCCAGAATTCGACGTCGGTGCCACAGACACCGACCCGGTGCACATCGACGACCACTTCACCGGCCCCGGCGACCGGGTCGTCGACCTGCGCGACGCCGCCCTCCCGCGGGCCGGTGACGACGAACGCTCTCATCCGCCGTCTCTCATCCGACGTCTCTCATCTGAATGCTCTCATCGGGGGGCTACGACTGACTGCCGCTGGGTTCCGAGGGCGTCCATGCTCAGTTCCATCACGTCCCCGGTCTGCAGCCAGACCGGTGGGTTCATCCCGAGCCCCACGCCCGGAGGGGTGCCGGTGTTGATGAGGTCGCCCGGTTCCAACACCATGAACTGGCTCAGATAGTGGACGATGAAGGTCGGGCTGAAGATCATCTGCTCGGTCGTGCCGGTCTGGCGGCGCTGCCCGTTGATGTCGAGGGTCATCCCGAGGTCGAGCACGTCGGCGATCTCATCCGGGGTGGCCAGCCATGGCCCGGCCGGGTTGAACGTCTCGCAGGACTTCCCCTTCGTCCACTGGCCACCCCGCTCGATCTGGAAGGCTCGCTCACTCACGTCGTTGACCAGCACGTAACCGGCGATCGCGTCGGCCGCCTCGGCTTCGTCGGCGAGGTAGCCGGCCCGTCTGCCGATGACGATGCCCAGTTCGATCTCCCAGTCCGGCTTGGTCGAGCCGCGCGGGATGCGGACGTCGTCATTCGGGCCGACCAGGGTGTTCGGTGACTTGGTGAAGAGGATCGGCTCGTCAGGAATTGCCTGCCCGGTCTCCAGGGCGTGATCGCGATAGTTGAGGCCGATACAGAGGATCTGGTGCGGTCGGGCAATCGGAGCGCCGATGCGCTCGCCGGCGAAACGAGTCACCTGACCGGCCGCCGTGCGCGCCGCGACGGCCGCGCGGAGATCGGCCATCCCGGCGGCGAAGAACGCCTCGTTGAAGTCACCAACGAGGTCGGAGACGTCGACATACTGCTCGTCGTTCAGCCGGACGATCGGCTTCTCGGCGCCGGGCTGGCCGATTCGCATTAAATACATGGGGGATTCTCCGTGACTCGTGGGCGGGTTGTGAGGATTCGACGTTACTGGCCGGACCACTCGTGCACCGGCAATCCGGTGACACCGGGGCGTGCGCTGAAGATCCGACCGGAGTCGGGGTGGCGGTTCAGCTTGTCCTCGCTGAGTTGGTCGGACGCGGTGGTGATGAGCAGGGTGTCGAGCTCCGCCCCGACGAAGGCGACGCTTGAGGTGTTGGGCGCGTCGACCGCGATGGTGGCGATGTGATCGCCGGCGGCGGTGAACCCGCGGACCTCTCCGGCCCCCCAGATAGCGATCCACAGGTTCCCTTCGGTGTCCAGGCACAGGCCGTCGGGGAGACCGTCATCGAACTGTAGAAAGGGCGCCCGGGGGCCGAACTCGCCGGTGGCCGCGTCGAATCCTCGCTTCCAGACCACCCCGGTGAGACTGTCGGCGCTGTAGAGCCACCCGTCGTCGGGCGTGAAGGCGAGGCCGTTGGCCAGCGCGAGATCGTCGTCGAGGTGGGTCAGGGTGCCGTCGGCTTCGACCACGACCAGCGACTCGTCCCGGGGACGGTCATCGCTGCCGACCGTGCCGACCGTGCCGACCGTGCCGACCGTGCCGACCGTGCCGACCAGGAAGCGCCCGGTCGGGTCGCAGCCGCCGTCGTTGAGACGACTCTGCTTGCCCATCGGGATGATCTCGGTCGAGGCGGTGACGGCCCCGTCGGTCGAGATCGTGTGCAGCCGGCGGTGGCCGGCGACCAGTAGCCGGCCGTCGGCGGCTGAGACCACCGCCCCGACCGTCTCGTCGACGGCGATCCGGTGCTCTTCGGTGAGAACGCCGCGGTCGAAGCGGCCGATGTGCACGGTGCCGGCGTTGATGTCGACCCAGAGCACGCGCTGACGCGCCGCGTCCCAGTACGGCCCCTCAGCCAGGCCGAAGACTTCGCAAGAGACGGGGGTCGAGGCGATATCGATCATCAGGCGCTTGTCTGGTCGCGCGCACCCCGGCGCCCGACGATGGCGAGGATCGCTTCGAGGTCGCCCTCCAACTTGGCCAGCGGGGTCCGGTAGGTGAGGGCGCTGATGCTGATCGCTCCACTCGGTACGGTCGGCGAGCTGAGGAAGAGCGGCACGGCCAGGCAGTTCACTCCGGGCTCGTTCTCCTGATCGTCGGTGCTGTAGCCGCGGGCGCGGATCAACTCGAAGTCGGCCTGCAGTTCGGCGGTGGTGACCTTGGCCCGTGGGGTGCTGGCCGGCAGCGGTGCGGCGGCGACCCACTGGGCCACCGCTGACTCGTCGACCAGCAGGTAGGAGAGCAGCAGCTTGCCGACCGCCGTGCAGTGGGCGGGGTTTCGGCCGCCGATGATCGAGGTCAGCTTCACCGCGCCCGCGTTCGGCTCCACCTTGGAGCGATAGACCACCGATCGCCCGTCCAGCACGGCATAGTGCGCGGTCTCGCCGTAGCGCTCGGCCAACTCCTCCAGGGTCGGTTGGACCCGCAGATGATCCGGCCGTGCCTCGTGATTGGCGAAGGCCAGGCGGATGAACTCGTCGCCCAGCTGGTAGTTCCCGCGTCCGTTCTGGGCCGCGAACCCGGCGCGACGCAGCGACCCGAGGGCGCGGTGCACGGTGGGTTTGGAGGAGTCGAGAGCGCGGGCGAGCTGGTCGAGCCCGACGCCGGCCGGGTGCCGGGCGAGCTCGGTCAGCACGGCGAGCACGCGATCGGAGCCGACCAGGGATGGTTCCCCTGACTGGCCTTTCGCCGTAGGCTCGGACATAGTTCCAGAATATAGACCACCGTTCCGATAAGTGGAAAGCGGTTCCCACCAGTGACTGACGAACGCGAGCAGCGAAGCTCGCAGTGGTACGCCGGTACCGATCGCAACGCCTACATCCACCGGGCGTGGATGCGCCGCGGCCTCCCCGCGCACGCCTTCGACGGCCGGCCGCACATCGCGATCGCCAACACCGCGTCCGACCTGACGCCCTGCAACTCCCACTTCGACGAGGTGGCCGAGAGCGTGAAGCAGGGCGTCTACGAGGCGGGTGGGATCCCGCTGAACCTCCCGGTCGTCTCGTTGGGGGAGACGCTGGTCCGTCCGACGGCGATGCTGTGGCGGAACATGGCGGCGATGGCGACGGAGGAGATGCTGCGGGCGAATCCGATCGACGGTGTGGTGCTCCTCGGTGGCTGTGACAAGACGATCCCGGCGCTGCTGATGGCCGCAGCGTCGGTCGATCTGCCCGCGGTGGTCATCCCGGGCGGGCCGATGCTCACGGGCACCTTCCGCGGGCAACCACTGGGCTGCGGGACCGACGTCTGGCGGCTGTCGGAGGAGGTGCGCGCCGGAACCCTCTCGCCGGAGCAGTTCAGCAAGTCCGAGTCCTCGATGATCCGCAGCCGCGGCCACTGCAACACGATGGGCACCGCCTCCACGATGGGGCTGCTGGCCGAGGCTCTGGGGATGGTGCTGCCGGGGCTGGCCGGGACGCCGGCGGCCGACAGCCGGCTGCTGGAAGGCGCACACGAGACGGGGCGGCTGGCCGTCGAGATGGTCGCCGCCGGGCGCACCCCGTCCAGTGTGCTGTCGCGCGGTTCGTTTCTGAACGCCATCGTGGCACTGGCCGCCATCGGTGGTTCGACCAACGCGGTGGTGCACCTGCTGGCGATCGCGGGGCGGCTGGGGATCGAGCTGAGTCAGGACGACTTCGACCGCACCGGCGCCGACGTTCCGCTGCTGGTCGATCTGCAGCCGGCCGGACGCTTTCTGATGGAGGACTTCTTCCGCGCCGGTGGGCTGCACGCGGTACTGCGAGAGGTACAGGATCTCCTCGATCCCGCTGCCCTGAGCGTCACTGGCCAGCCCCTGGTCGACTACCTCGGGGCGGCCCAGATCTGGGACGCCGAGGTGATCCGCCCCCGCGACCGCCCGTTGCAGCCCCGGGCCGGAATTGCCGTGCTCTACGGCAATCTGGCCCCGGACGGGGCGGTCATCAAGCCGGCCGCGGCCACGCCCGAGCTGTTGCAGCACCGAGGACGAGCAATGGTCTTCGACTCGATCGAGGACCTGCACGCTCGCATCGACGACCCCGAGCTGGACGTGGACGCCGACTCGGTGTTGATCCTGCGCGGCTGCGGCCCCAGGGGCTACCCGGGAATGCCCGAGGTGGCGAACCTGCCGCTGCCGACCAGACTGCTGCAGCAGGGAGTGCGCGACATGGTCCGCATCTGCGACGGACGGATGAGCGGCACCGCCTACGGCACAGTGGTGTTGCACGTGGCTCCGGAGGCCGCGGCCGGCGGTCCGCTCGCGCTGGTGCGGACGGGCGACATCGTCACCCTCGACGTTGCGGGGCGCCGCCTGGACATCGAGGTCGGAGCCGAAGAACTCGCCGCCCGCCAGGTCGATGCGCAGACCGCAGCCGCCTTCGCCCAGCCAAAGCGGGGCTGGGAGCGTCTCTATGTCCAGACCGTCCAGCAGGTCAACACCGGGGCCGACCTCGACTTCCTGATCGGCTCCAGTGGCCCCGACGTGTCCCGCGAATCCCACTAGAAAGACTGAGGAAGAGTCCCATGGCGACCCCATCCAAAGCCAAGCCAGCCGATGAGGCGCTCGAGGTGCTGCTCGCTCAGGAGCAGCGACTGGTCTTCACGCATTTCGATCTGCAGACCGCTTGGGAACTCGGGTCGCTGCTGCGGGCCACCGCGGTCGAGGCCGGCCACCCGGTCGCGATCTCGATTCGCCGCAACGGGCAGACCCTCTTCCATTCGGGACTGCCCGGGTCGGCGGCCGACAACGACGGGTGGCTGCTGCGCAAGGCGGCCGTCGTCGAACGTTACGGGCACTCGTCCTACTACGTCGGCTGCAAGTTCCGGGCCTCCGGTGGGAACTTCGACACCGACTCGCGGCTGGACACCGCGCTCTTCGCCGCCCACGGTGGGGCGTTCCCGTTGATCCTGGCCGGGAGTGGCGTCATCGGAACGGTCGGCGTCTCCGGCCTGCCGCAGGTCGAGGATCATCGCTTCGTCATCACCAATCTCGAGCGCTATCTGCTCGACTCCGGGCAGCTGGTGTAGCGCGTGGCTATCCGGCTCTCCCTTGGGCACATCGACGAATACGACGCGTCGGTGTCCGACTTCGCCCATCAGCTCGGACTCTCAGGAGTGCAGCTGCACACCCCCACCGCGCTACCCGGAGCTGATGGCTACTGGAGTGTCAAGGAATTACAGGCTCTTCGTGATCGCTGCGACCGGGACGGGCTGCGCATCGACGGGCTGGAGAATGTCCCGGCTGCGCACTTCTGGAAGATCCAGCGCGGAGTCGCCGGGCGTGATGAGCAGATCGAGAACTACCAGCGCACCATCCGCAACCTCGCCGCGGTGGGCATCGACCTGCTCGGTTACAACTTCATGGTGAGTTACGTCTGGCGGACCGACATGGGCGGCTCCGGGCGTGGGAGAGCGAAGGTCTCTGCCTTCGACCTGGCCGACGTCGATCGCGGCAACGCGCTCGCCTCCTACAAACTCGTCTCCGGAATGCCGCCGGCCGAGCCGATCAGCGCTGCGGCGATGTGGGAGAACTACCAGTATTTCCTTGATGCTGTGCTGCCGGTAGCCGAGGAGGCCGGAGTGCGGCTGGCCCTGCACCCCGACGATCCGCCGGTGGACGCCGCACTGGGTGGAGTGGCCCGCATCTTCACCTCACCGGCGGCGATCGCCGAGGCCCACCGCCGCGCGAACGGAAGCCCGGCCTGGGGCCTGAACTTCTGCGTCGGCACCGTCTCGGAGATGGCCGGCGAGGCGTCGGTGAACGAGGTGATCGATCTGCTCGCCCCGTCCGGGCGGATCTTCTACGTGCACTTCCGGGACGTCCTCGGCACGGTTCCGGCGTTTCGCGAGTGCTTCCTCGGTGAGGGAAACCTCAACCCGGCCCGGGTGATCCGTCGCCTGAGCGACGCCGGTTTCGACGGCTTCCTCATCGACGATCATGTGCCGGCGATGGTCGGCGACCTCGACACCTGGGGCGACACCTCCCCGGCGGCGTACATCAGCCGGGGACGGGCCCACGCGATCGGGTACCTGCAGGGAGTGCTGAACGGGTTGGCGCTGGACGCTCAGTAGGCGGCCAGCAGGCCACCGTCGACGACCCAGCTCGCGCCGGTGACGAAGGAGGCCTCGGCCGAGAGCAGGAAGGCGATCACTGCGGCCACTTCACGTGGCTGCCCGATTCGCTTGAGCGCGGTCTTGTCGGCCCAGTCGCTAAGCGGTTGCTGCGGATCGTCGGGTGACATGGCGGCGGCGTTCTGGCGAACCAGAGGTGTGTCAATCGTGCCGGGTGCGACGGCGTTCACGCGGATGCCCTGCTCACCGTGATCGAGGGCCATCGCCCGCACCAGACCCAATGCACCGGCCTTCGCCGCGGCGTAGGCCGCCACCGACTTCTGGGTGGCGATGCCCTGGATCGAGGAGACTATGACGATCGCGCCACCTCCGTGGCCGGCCATCAGCGGGACCGCCGCCTGCGCCGCGAGGTAGGCGCCCTTGAGGTTCACCGCCTGGGTGGCGTCCCAGGTCCGGTCATCGGTGCTGACGACGCTGCCGTGCCGTTCGATACCGGCCGAGTAGACGAGTGCGGTCAGCGGCGCCCGCTCGTCGGCTGCCCGCATCAACGAAGCCAGATCGTCGGCTGAGGTGGCATCGGCGTGACGCTGCCGGATACGACCGCTCAGGCCGTCGGGGTCACGGCTGTCCGTCTGGTCGGTGAAGGCTATGTCGCCGACGCTGACCAACCAGCCCTGCTCGGCGAGTAGATCGGCGCTGGCCCGGCCGATGCCCGAACCCCCGCCGACGACAACCACCGAACGGTCACTCATCGGTCTCCAATCGCTCGGGGTCTCGCTGCGTCGACATTACTTGCCGCTGCGCGTTGGCGTTGGGCGTTGGGGGTTGGGCGTTGGGCGGTTCTGGTATCAGGAGCGCAGGTTGGGGTTCTTGCATGGTGGGGACTCCGGATCGCCCGGAGTCGGCGACCGGATGGGATGCCACCATGAGAAGGCACAATCTCTTTGGAAAGACCGATCAACAACCACGGCCGCGCGGCCGTCGATTTATATGTCTACTGGCCGCGGTAACCGTCGCGGCGACTCTGCAGCTAGTCAGTTCCGGCACGGCCTCAGCGACTCCGCCCACCAGCGGGGTCGCTTCGTTGTCTCTGATCAACGGTTGGACGAACGCGCCGTTCGCGACGCATGAAGCGACGGCCACCATCAATCGGGGCATTGTCACCCTGCAGGGCGCCGTCGCCACCTCTGGCACCAACGCGTCGCCGTTCGTGTTGCCGACCGGGTACCGCCCGGCGACCGACGCCTACGTGGCAGTGGATCTCTGTGGCGCCACCAACGGGCGGCTGCACATCACACCCGCGGGCACAGTCACCGTGCAGGCGGAGACCTCGTTCTCCAACGCGCAGTGCTTCACCTCCCTCGACGGGGCATCATTCGCGACCTCGGCCACCGGGTTCACCCCGCTGACCCTGCTCAACGGCTGGACGAATGCTCCGTACAGCACGTCGAACGCGGCCATTGAGAACATCGCCGGCGTGCTGCACTTCAAGGGAGCGATCGCCACCTCGGGCACCAACGTGTCGCCGTTCACGCTGCCGGTCGGGTTCCGCCCGTTCACCAATACCTATGTTCCGGTGGACATGTGCAACGCCGCGAAGGGCCGGCTGTACATCACGACCGCCGGTGCCGTCACCGTGCAGGCTCAGAACGCCTTCTCCGACGCCCAGTGCTTCACGTCGCTGGACGGGGTTTCTTTCGTCCCGTCCGGAACGGGTACCACCGCGCTGACCCTGACCAACGGCTGGGTCGGTGGTCCGTTCAGCACCGGCATCCCGCGGGTCGCCATCGTCAGCGGGGTCGTGCACCTGAAGGGGTCGATGGGTAGCGGCACCAGTGCGGCGGCCTTCACGCTGCCGGTTGGGTTCCGTCCGGCGACGACGGTCTACGCGGCGGCGGACATGTGCAACGCCACCAACGGCCGGCTGATCATCCAGCCAACGGGTGCGGTGAGCGTGCAGGCGGAGACCTCGTTCTCCAACGCGCAGTGCTTCACCTCGCTCGACGGAGTCACCTTCGCCACCTCGGGGGCGAGTTTCACCCCATTGAGCCTGGTGAATGGTTGGACCAACGCGCCGTACGCAACGTCCAACGCGGCGGTTCAGGTGCTCTCCGGGGTCGTCCACTTCAAGGGAGCGATCGCGACTTCGGGCACGAACGCGCAGCCGTTCACGCTGCCGGTCGGGTTCCGTCCGTTCTCGAATCTCTATGTTCCGGTGGATCTCTGCAACTCCACGAAGGGGCGGCTCTACATCACCACGACCGGGGTCGTGACCGTGCAGGCATCGACCGCCTTCTCCAACGCGCAGTGCTTCACCTCCTTGGATGGGGCCTCGTTCGTGATCTCCGGTACCGGGACGACGACGCTGGCGCTGACCAACGGCTGGGTCGGGGCGCCGTTCAGCACCGGCATTCCGCGGGCGGTCAACCTCAATGGGGTTGTGCACCTGAAGGGCGCGATGGGTAGTGGCACCAGCACTTCGGCCTTCACGCTGCCGGTCGGGTTCCGGCCGGCGACGACGGTCTACGCGCCGGTGGACATGTGTGGGGCCACCAATGGCCGGCTGATTATCCAGCCAACGGGTGCGGTGAGCGTGCAGGCGGAGACGTCGTTCTCCAACGCGCAGTGCTTCACCTCGCTGGACGGGGCCACGTTCGCGACCTCGACCGTCGGCTTCACCCCGGTGACCCTGGTCAACGGGTGGACCAACGCGCCGTTCAGCACCTCGAACGCGGCAATCGAGAATCTCTCGGGGATCGTGTACTTCAAGGGTGCGATCGCCAGTGGCACGACCGCGACGGCGTTCACGCTGCCGGTCGGGTCGCGGCCGAGCACGAACGTCTACGTTTCGGTGGATACCTGCAACGCCACCAACGGACGGCTGCTGATCACGACCGCGGGCACCGTGTCGGTGCAGACCGAGGCAGCCTTCTCCAACGCCCAGTGCTTCACCTCGCTGGACGGGGCGTCGTTCGCCCTCTAGGAAGTTGCCGGTAGTGGAGCCGGGTTGGTGCGAGTTGCCGGCCCGGCTCCGCTCTGCCCGGCCCCTCCCTCCCGGTTTTGGCACACCGGCAGGGATAATCCCTGCAGGTGTGCCAAAAGTGATGGCGTGGCGTGTCAGCCCGCCTGTGCGATGACGACTGCGAGAGCCAGTGCGTTGAAGACGGCGTGGACGATGATCCCCGGCGTCAGTCGGTTGGTGAGCCGGTTCAGGTAGCAGTTCACCAGGCCCAGGCATCCGACGCCCGCGGCGAGCGTGACGGCGCCGACGAGGGTGCGGACCTCGTAGGTGTGCATCAGGGCGAAGATCGCAGTGGAGAGCAGCGCGGCGGGCCAGAATGTCATCCGCCGCATGAAGCTACGAAGGAGCAGGCCTCGGAAGACGACCTCTTCGATCAGCGGCGCGGCCACGACGAGTACGCCAAATAGCAGAAGGGCCGCCGCGGGAGTCACATGATGGAGGGTGAGATTCTGCGATTGGCTCACCGCTTCGCCGTTGGTCAGGCCGTTGGCCGTCAGACCGACGACCATGCGGAGGATGAAGGCGACGAACCCGCCGACGGCCGCGTAGCCCAGGTCGATCCAGCGGGGCAAGCGGAGCCCGAAGGTCGGACCCCATCCCCCGTATCGGGCCGCGATCGGGCGCGCGGCCCACCAGACTGATAGTGCGAGCAGCCCTTCGACCAGGAGATTCGCCGTGGTGGCGTAGACAACCCGACCCGAGTAGGTCGAGGGTTGGTAGCGACCGGCGAAGGAGCCGAGGACTATCAGCGCGACGAACGCGATCAGCGGCACGCCGACCGGACGCCAGCCCCACGGCTGGGGTGCGGAGAGCCGCATCTGTGCCACCGCGGCGTCCAACGGCGGAGTGGTGCGGGTGCCGGCCGGGATCACATAGCCGCCGGCCGGGAGGTGCTTAGGGGCGCTGGCCGGGGTCCAGGCGTATCCGTCCCACCAGCGCCAGATCCGCTGATCAACGGGATCGGTGTACCAACCCGGCGGCACCATCGTCCCCTGTTCGTCTGTTGCTGGTCGCAGCTGAGCCTAGGGCAGAGTCGGTGCCTTCGCTCGTCGGGGCCGACCTCGCGGTTTTGGCACAATGACCGGGATAATCCCTGCAGATGTGCCAAAAGCGAGGCCGCCTTGCCAAGAGCGCGGCGGGGATCCGGGCGAAGTATCGTTAGCCGTGCGCTCCCGCCAGAAGATCATGGATGCGACCCTCACGCTCATCGAGCAGGAGGGGTACGCCGGGGTGAACATCGCCGCGGTGGCGGCCGCGGCCGGCGTCACCCGGCAGACGGTCTACTCGAACTTCGGCTCCTACGATGAGCTGGTCTCGCAGGCGGTCACCGGTGTGGCGATCGAGGTGCTCACCAGAATCCAGGCCAGCATCGCCGAGCTGCCGGATGCGTGCTCCTACCTCGTCGAATTCCTCGTCCAGGCCCGGTCCGAGATTCGGGCTCACCGGGTGCTGGCCGACGTGATCTGGTCGAACGAGAACAATTTGATGTTCGCCGACGACGTGATGAGCAAGGCCACCGCGATCGCCGTGCCGCTGCTCGCCCCGGTCATCGAGCGCGATCCTCGGCTGGCCGCGGTCATCGACGAACTCATCGAACTGTGGGCCCGGATCGGTATCTCGGCCCTCCTCTTCGACAGCGATGCGACCCGCGCCGACGACGGCCTCCGCCGCCTGCTCACCAGCTGGTTGCAGCCGATCCTCACGGCGCTAACTGGCGGGTAACTTATCTCGCCAAAAACCTTGACACTCAATGCCCGTGTGTCTAGGTTTGGCCTCAGTTCATCGACTACAAGCCCCGCAGCGGCCGGCCACAAGCCGGGCCCGGGCGGTGATCGATTCGACGTTCGCGGCGTCGGCAGCCATCTGAAACGCAGCGATCTCGCGCTGTGTCACCCCGCCCGATCGCCTATCTCTTGGAGCTCCCGCATGTCTGCAATCAATCGCCGCTCCTTCCTGCTCGGGGCCGCCGGGGTCACCGGTGCCGCCGTCGCCGGGTCGGCCAGCGCCGCCGGTGCTCTCGGCGGGACGTCCAGCCCGAAAACCGCGACCATTCCGGTGACCCGGGAGAGCCACCGGGTGGTGGTCATCGGCTCCGGCTTCGGCGGCGGTGTCACCTCGCTGCGGCTGGCCCAGGCCGGCGTCCCGGTGACGGTCCTTGAGCGCGGCATCCGCTGGCCCACCGGGCCAAACTCCTCGACGTTCCCCAACGCGGCGCACCTGGACAAGCGGGCCCTCTGGTACCGATCCGCGCCGCTGTTGTTCGGCAAGCCGCTCCTGGTCGACCCCTACGTCGGCCTGCTCGAGACCGTTCCAGCGCCGAACATGAACGTGGTCTGCGCGGCCGGCGTCGGTGGCGGGTCCCTGGTGTACCAGGGGATGACGCTGCAGCCATCGGAGGCGGTCTTCAATACGGTGCTTCCAGCGGCGCTCGACTACGCCACCATGAACCGGGTGCACTACCCGAGGGTGGCCCAGATGCTGCAGGTCGCGGAGGCGCCCGACTCACTCATTGCCAGCAAGACCTACCTTCCGTCGCGAGTCTTCGCCCGCAACGTGAACAACGCTGGGTACGCACTGTCGAAGATCCCAATGCCGATCGACTGGTCCTATGCGCAGCGGGAGCTCACCGGCGAGTTTCTCCCCTCCTACACCAACGGCGACTGCGCGATCGGGGTGAACAACGGCGGAAAGCACTCGGTCGACGTCACGTACCTGAAGCAGGCCGAGGCCACCGGGCTGGTCACGGTGATGACGCAGCATGAGGTGACGGACATTGCGCGGGCCAACGACGATCAGTGGACGGTCTACGTGAACCGCATCGACACAGCCGGCGCGGTGCTCGAGACGAAGATCATCACCACGAAGGCCCTGGTGCTGGCTGCCGGAACTATGAACACCACGAAGCTGCTCGTGCGGGCCAAGGCCAAGGGGAGCATCTCGAACCTGCCCGACGGCGTGGGCACCGGGTGGGGCAACAACGGCGACCGGATCTACGTCTGGACCAGCCTCACCGATGACTTCACCGCCGTGCAGGGCGGTCCGGTGATCTACGGAAGCAAGGACTGGGGCGACCCGGCGACGGCCAACACCGTGATCCAGGCCTCGCTGCCCCCGTTCGGGGCGGATATCCGCTCGACGATGATGGTCGGATTCGGTGTCTCGTCAGCGCGCGGCAAGTTCGTCTACAACTCCAGCACCGACGACACCACTCTCAACTGGGCCAAGGACGCGGACTCGGTGCTGCAGAAGAAGATCAGTGCCCGGGTCAAGAAGATCGCGGGTCCGTTTGGGCTCCTCACCGACACCAACGCGATCCTGCCGAGCACCTGGCACCCCCTCGGTGGCGCACCGATGGGGTCAGTCTGCGATCTCGAGGGAAGGGTGCTCGAGCAGAAGGGTCTCTACGTGCTCGACGGCGCGCTCATCCCGGGAAACACGGGAGCTTGTAACCCCTCGATGACGATCGCCGCGGTCGCCGAACGGGCGCTGGATCACCTGGTGGCCACAGACGTCGGCAGCGTTATCTAGTACGCCGGGCGTTGTGCTGAAGCGTTCGCCGCGCCCGCAGTGTGCCTGCCGATTCGCGCCCGGCCAGTCCAGGCCGTCACGGTGAGCAGAGTCGCGCACCGTGACGGCCCGTCGATGGGTCAGGTGATCGGGAACTGGCCCAGAATCACTCGCGGCGATGGCGTGGCGCAGGTCGCCGCGCTGGCCGTGCCGCCATCTAGGCTGAGCTGAGCGGCGATGCTTCCCAGCCACACCGTCATCGAGGTGGCGCTGGTCAGCCATCCCGGCGACATCGCCGGCGTCTTCAGGGTTCCGGTGGCCGGAAGCGGAAGAACAACCGGATGGTCGCGGACCAACGGGGTGCGCGGCAACGCGATGGCACCGCCGGAGAGAGCATTCACCGACTTGGGTGAGGCGTTGTCAGTCAGCAGGTTGAGCGCCGTGGCCGATCCGCTGATGCTGCTGTGCCCCTGGTCGAGCAGCTTGTTGACCTGCTCGGTCGGCACAACGAGAGCACCGGAAGCATTGCTGATGGCGAACTGATCGAACCTCGAGATGCTTAACGGCATCAGTCCGTTCACGGCGACACCGACGTCGAGATTGCCGCCATTGAACTGGCAACGGTACGGCGAGGTGATCGTGCCGACGAGCTGCCCGATCGCAACGTCCGGGAAATTCATCGACGAACCCAGGTACTTCTGGACGTTCGGACTGCTGGCGCCGACCTCCATGGTGAGCAGCGCGTTGGCACCCTTCGGCTTGCAGTCGGCGGATAGCGGCAGGTCGATCCCCAGGCCGGCGTGCAACACGATCGAGACCTTCGCGCCGGCGAACTGAAGCGTGTCTGTGCCGGACTTCGGTGCGGTGTATGGGCCGACCTCGAAGGTCCCCGTCTTGGGCAGGCCGACGGTCAGTGCCTGGCCGGATTTGATCTGGATCCCCGGGATATATATGGGTGTCTGGGCCACATTGATGATCTGGTTGCCAGCCGTCGACCCGATGTTGAGCTCGGTCAGCGTCGCGTCCGCGGTTCCGCCGCCGATGAGGCCGGCCAGCGTCGGGATCCAATCCGGGAACGTCATGCTGCCGGATCCCTGGGTCAGGTAGAACTGCTGCCCGGGGGCAAGGGTGGCCGGAGCGACACCCTGGACCTGGACGCTCAGGTCAATCCCGATGAGATTGACACCGCCGAGCGCGATCTGGCAGGTGATCGGAAGGTTGAACCGGCCGGCGTCCGCTCCGATCGGAGGAACGTCGGCAGCTGCGACGGCACCGGCCGGCAGTGCGGATAGTCCGAGTACAGCCACCAGTGTCGCGGCTATCGCGGCGACGCTCGCAGACAGGCTGATAAGGCGCTTTTTCACATTGTTCCCCTCGACGGTGACGCGTGCGTGAAGCACCTTGTGCGCCTCAACCGGAAGCGTCGAGCAGAGCTTAGGAATGCTCCCGTAATTTGACAAGCCTTGTTTTCAGATGCGGATGGTGGTACCTCTCTTACTGAGAGTGCAGGCGGTCGAATCGGCTTCGAGTCAGTCGAGAATGCGGACGGCGCCCTTGTCGGCGCTGGACGTGAGCGCGGCGTAAGCCCGCAGTGCGGTCGACACCGAACGCGTCCGGTCGGCCGGTTGGTACTGCCCGGCCAGCGCCTGGCGACGCTCCTGCAGCACCGCATCGTCAACCATGAGGTCGAGGCTGCGGGTTGAGATGTCGATGCGGATCGGGTCGCCGTCGGCCACCAGCGCGATGACGCCGCCGGCCGCCGCCTCCGGAGAGACGTGCCCGATCGACAGCCCCGACGTCCCGCCGGAGAACCGTCCGTCGGTGATCAGCGCACACACCTTGCCCAACCCGCGGCCCTTCAGGTACGAGGTCGGGTAGAGCATCTCCTGCATTCCCGGGCCCCCGCGCGGTCCCTCGTAGCGGATCACCACCACGTCACCGGCCTGCACCGCGCCGGCGAGGATCTTCTCGACCGCCTCCTCCTGCGACTCGCAGACCACCGCCGGACCCTCGAACGTCCAGATCGACTCGTCCACCCCAGCTGTCTTCACGACACAGCCATCCGGGGCCAGGTTGCCGCGAAGCACGGCCAACCCGCCGTCGACGCTGTAGGCATGGGCGACGTCGTGGATGCAGCCGTTCGTAGCGTCGGTGTCCAGGCTCTCCCAGCGTTCGGACTGGGAGAAAGCGGTTGCCGAACGCACGCACCCCGGCGCCGCGTGCCAGAGCTCCAGGGCCTGCGCCGAGGCCGTGCCGCTACGTGAATCCCAGGTCGCCAGCCAGTCCTTGAGACTGGCCGAATGCACCGAGCGAACCTCATCGTTGAGCAGTCCGGCCCGGTACAATTCGCCGAGAATTGCTGGCACCCCGCCCGCCCGGTGCACATCCTCCATCAAGTACGAGCCGTTGGGGGCGACCTTGGACAGACAAGGCACCCGGTGCGAGAGCTCGTCGATGTCGCTGAGCCCGAAGTCGAGCTCAGCCTCGTGCGCGGCGGCCAGCAGATGCAGGATCGTGTTGGTCGATCCGCCCATCGCGATGTCCAGTGCCATCGCGTTCTCGAACGCGGCCCGCGATGCGATGGCCCGCGGCAGCACCGATTCGTCGCCGTCGGTGTAGTACTGCCCGACCAGATCGACGACGGTCTGGCCGGCTCGCTCGTAGAGGCTGCGGCGAGCGGTGTGAGTGGCCAGCACCGAACCGTTCCCCGGCAGGGCCAACCCGATCGCCTCGGTCAGGCAGTTCATCGAGTTCGCGGTGAACATGCCGGAGCAGGAGCCGCAGGTCGGGCAAGCGTTCTCCTCGATGCGGGCGATGTCCTCATCGGAGACGTCGTCGGCCACTGCTTCGGCGATCGCCGTGATCAGGTTGAGCCGGCTGCGGACCGTGCCGTCGACCAGGGTTGCGGTGCCGCCCTCCATCGGGCCGCCGGAGACGAAGACGGTCGGGATGTTCAGACGCAGCGCAGCCATCAGCATGCCGGGGGTGATCTTGTCGCAGTTAGAGATGCAGACCAGAGCGTCGGCGCAGTGGGCCTGCACCATGTACTCCACCGAATCCGCGATGAGCTCCCGCGACGGGAGGCTGTAGAGCATCCCGCCGTGACCCATTGCGATGCCGTCATCGACCGCGATCGTGTTGAATTCGCGGGGGATTGCCCCGGCGGCGCTGATCGCGTCGGAGACGATTCGGCCGACCGGCGCCAGGTGGGTGTGCCCGGGGACGAACTCGGTGAAGGAGTTGGCGACGGCGATGATCGGCTTACCGATGTCGGCCGCGGCGACGCCGGAGGCTCGCATCAGGGCGCGCGCTCCAGCCATGTTGCGTCCGTGGGTGACTGTCCGTGATCTCAACTCAGGCATGCCGCAAGCATGACTGGACACCCCGCCGGGCGGGAGGCTGCGCTGATACTAGTAGTGGCACTACTACCCAGGGCTAGGCTGAGGCCGTGAGTGGTGAGACACGGCGGAGCGAGCTGGCGGCGTTTCTGCGGGCGCGACGGGCCCAGGTCAATCGAGTGGCGGTCGGGCTCCCGCGCGGCGATGCGCGGCGCGGCGGTGGACTGCGCCGGGAGGAGGTCGCCGCCCTCTCCGGGGTGAGCATCACCTGGTACACCTGGCTGGAGCAGGCCCGCGAGATGAACCCGTCGCGGCAGGTGCTGGACGCGATTGCCCGCACGCTGCTGCTGTCGGAGACCGAACACAGCTATCTCCTGTCGCTGGCCGGTTACGCCAGCCCGGTCGTCGCCGGCTCGTCGGACCCGCAGCACCTCGTCTTGCTCCTGGACGCGCTGGTCGGCTCGCCGGCCTTCGCGCTCTCCTCGAACTGGACGATCACCGCGTGGAACTCAGCGTATGAGGCGCTTTACCCGCATGTGGCGACCATCGCGCCGAAGGATCGCAACCTGCTCTGGGTGGTCTACATGGATCCGTTCGTGCGTGGACTCCTGCCGGACTGGGAGATCACCAGCAGCCTCTTCCTGGCCGAGTTCCGGGCCGAGGCCGGCCCCCGCCTGGGTGACCCGGAGTTCCGCGATCTCATCGAACGGCTGCTGGCCCGTAGCGGCGCGTTCCGACGCAACTGGGAGCAGCACGGCATCGAGGGCTTCAGCTCGCGGCGCCGCAGCTTCCATACCGAGGCCGGGCAGTTGGAGTTCGAGCAGCACCGGCTCGCGCCGGCCGACCAGCGCGACGTTCACGTCGTCATCTACACCGCCGCCGACGCCCCGACCGTCAAGCGCATGAAGGCGCTCCAGCGAGGCGCCCGCTAACCCGATATCCACAGGCCAAACGTTGCGCTGGTAAGCGTGTTGTGATGCTTGCATAATGTAAGCATGGCCAACATGCTGGTACGCGACGTCTCGCCGGGTGTTCACGCGCAATTGCAGGCCCGAGCCCAGCAGCGCGGACAGTCGTTGCAGCAGTTCCTGCTCACCGAGCTTCAGCGCATCGCCGAACAGCCGTCGATGAACGAGGTGCTGGAGAGAATCGCCGCTCGGCGGGGTGGCCGGGTCGGGTTCGCCCAGGCGGTCGATGACGTTGCGGCCGAACGCCGGCGATCGTGATCGTCGTTGACGCGTCCGTCCTGGCGAATGCCATTGGAGACGACGGCCCCGCCGGCGCAAGAGCCAGAGCAGTGTTGGTCGGGCAGAGTCTGAGCATCCCGGATCTTGCCGATGTAGAGGTGGCGTCGGTGCTGCGGCGACGCTGGCTGCGAAAGGACCTCACTGCCCGTCGATTCAGGGAAGCGATTCATGATCTCGCGGCAGTGCCAGCCGATCGCTATCCCGCGTCGCCGTTCATGCCGCGGGCGTATGAGCTTCGGGCGAACGTCACTGCATACGACGCCACCTATGTGGCTTTGGCCGAGGAGTTGCGTTGCTCGCTGTACACCGCAGACGGTCGCCTCGCCACTGTCCCCGGCATCCGGTGCGCCGTATCCCTCTTGGGGAAGTAGTCACAGCTAGCGCGTCCCATGTGCGTCGCCGAATATGTCACCAATCAACCGGATTCCCGCAGTAATCGTAAGGCGCTTCCCCTGAATCTGCGGCGTCTCGCAGACTCCAACAGGTACACGCGGTGACCGGGGTGCCCCGCAGACGTATCCCTTCTTGAATTGGCCCGGCGGATGAACGCGATGCGCGGGCGGAAATATCGGCGGTGATACTGAACGGTATGGAACCTCAGCCGGAGCAGTTCAGCTTCACGCCGGGCAGCACCGGCGCCGACGTCGCCCAGCGACTGCGCGCCAGTGGTTACCTGGCCGACGCCACCACCGCTGAGGTGGTGAACCTCGCGGCACAGCTGGGCAAACCCGTCCTGGTCGAGGGGCCGGCCGGCACTGGCAAGACGCAGCTGGCGAAGTCGGTTGCGCAGATCACCGGCCGCCGCCTGGTGCGTCTGCAGTGCTACGAAGGAATCGATGAGTCCAAGGCTCTCTACGAGTGGGACTACCGCAAACAACTGCTCTGGATTCAAGCCGCCCGCGGTGCCGAGGGGTTCGACGCCGACGCGATCGTGGCCGACGGCAAGGGCATCTTCGACTCGCGATTCCTGCTGGCCCGTCCGCTGCTGGAGGCGATCAGTGCCGACGAACCGGTAGTACTGCTCGTCGACGAGGTCGATCGGGTCGACACCGAAACCGAGGCACTCTTCTTGGAGGTGCTGGCCGAGCATCAGGTCACCGTCCCGGAGCTTGGGTCGGTGGAGGCTAAGCACATTCCCCTCGTCTTCCTGACCTCCAACGGCACCCGCGACCTGTCTGAGGCGTTGAAGCGTCGCTGCCTCTTCCTCTACCTCGACTACCCGACCGCCGAGCGGGAACGTGAGATCGTGCACCAGCACGTCCCGGCCCTGTCGGCGGCGCTCGGTGAGCAGCTGGTGGCGCTGGTCGAGTCGCTTCGACGGATGAAGCTGAAGAAGGCGCCGTCGGTGTCGGAGACGATCGACTTCGCGCAGATGCTCACCCTCCTCGGCAGCGCCGAGCTGGACGAGAGGGCGGCCACCCTCGGTCTCAACGTGCTCCTGAAATACCAGGAGGACATCCGCACGGCGACGGCGGCGCTGGCTCGTAGATGACTGGCGATCCGGAGTTCGACGGCGGCGAGGACGGATCGCATGTGCGCCCGGCATTGGGGGAGCGGCTACATCGCTTCGCCGACGAGCTGCAGGCGCGCGGCCTGCCCGTCTCGATGACCGAACGCATCGACGCGATGCGGGCCGTCCAGCGCGTCGATCTCGCGAGCTCGCAGGGACTCCACACCGCGCTGGCCTCGACGATGATCAAGTCGGCCGACCACCTGGCTGTCTTCGACGAGGTCTACCAGCTCTACTTCCGGGGACGCTCGGTCAACCAGCAGCTCCCTGAATCACCCGAGCGAGAAGCGCGGTCGGATCCGGCCGACGAGCATCCGGAGCCGCTGGACCTGGATCACGCTCTGCGGGTCGCGCTCAGCGACGGTTCCGAGTCACTGGCCCGTCTGGTTGCCGAGCAGGCGGTGAAGGAGTTCGCCCAGTTCGAACCGGGGCGCCGCGTCGCCGGGCTGCAGTACGCCACTCGGACGGTCACCGGGCTGCGGCTCAACCAGACCACCGACGAGTTGATGGCGGCGGCCGGTTCGGCCCTGGTCGCGTCCCCCGGCGGTCAGGGCGGCCGCGCACCGGCCGGTGGTGGCGGCGGCGGAGCGACGGGGGCGCCGAACTCCCTGCAGTTCGGCACCGAGCTCATCTCGCGCATCGAGCAGGAGCAGATCGCTGATCGGGCCGAGCGGATGCGTGAGCTGATTGGCGAAGTGATCCGCGAGATGCTGGTCGCCGACCGAGGCGAGGACGCGGTGGCCAAGACGCTGCGGACTCCGCTGGCCGCCGACGCGGCGATCGCTTCGGCCAGTCCGGCGCAGCTGGCTGAGATCGAGCGGATGCTGCAACCGCTGCAGCGCAAGCTCGCCACCACGATGATGCGCAAGCGTCGCCGCCGGGCCGGCCCGCTGGACGTCCGAGGGACGGTACGAGCTTCGATGGCCACCGGCGGGGTGCCGATAAAGGTCGTCCATCGCCGCCCGACCCCGACCAAGCCGAAGCTCTATGTGCTGGCCGACGTCTCGGGCTCGGTGGCGACCTATGCCGCTTTCACGATCACCCTGGTCTCGGCGATGGCCAGCCTCTACTCCCGGCTACGCACCTTCGCCTTCGTCGAGAACGCGGTGGAGGTGACGCACCTGTTCAACCCGGCTCAGGGTGGCCGGAGCGACCCGCGTCAGGCTCTGGCTGAGATCAACCGGGTGCAGGGTCTGAACTTCTACGACGCACGGACGGACTACGGGCGGACGCTGCGCCACTTCTATGCCGAGGTCGGCGAGGAGCTGGATCGGCGCAGCACCGTGCTCATCTTCGGCGACGCGCGCGGGAACTACCGCCCGGCCCACGAGGAGACGCTGGCCCACATCAAGCGGCGGGCCGGCGCGGTCTACTGGCTCAACCCGGAGTGGGTGCCGGCCTGGGGCAGCGGTGACTCCCTGATGCCGGTCTACGCCCCGCATTGCACTGCGGCCGTCAGTTGTCGCAGCCTCAATGACCTGCGCCGCTTCATCGAGGGCCTCGACTGAACGATCCTCCAAAGCGGTGTGAGCTTCGCGCTAGTCGAAACTCTGTGAATCGGGTAGGCATAGCCGGGTTAGGGCAGATCCGAGCGGCCATCTACGCTCCTGCTCTGACGTCTAACTCAGCGAAGGGGGCTCCGCATGGCGTTGCATATCGGGGTGGTCAAGGAGTCGGCATCGGGGGAGACCCGGGTCGCCTCCACGCCGACGACTGTCAAGCAGTTGTTGGCACTTGGCTACACGGTTTCGGTTGAGACCGGCGCCGGAGAACGCTCGAGCTTCCCCGATAGCGCTTACACCGAGGCGGGCGCTCAGATCGCGCCGACGGCTGCGACGTGGCGCGCGGATGTGGTGCTGAAGGTGAACGCACCGTCGGAGGCTGAATTGCCGCTCTTGGCCGAGGGAGCGACGCTGGTGAGCCTGATCAGCCCGGCGCTGAACCCGGAGCTGGTGGAGCGTCTCAGCGGGCGTCCAATCACCGTGCTGGCGATGGACGCGGTGCCGCGCATCTCGCGGGCGCAGTCGCTGGATGTCCTGAGTTCAATGGCCAACATCGCCGGCTACCGGGCGGTAATCGAGGCGGCGCACGTCTTCGGGCGTTTCTTCACCGGGCAGGTCACCGCGGCCGGCAAGGTACCGCCGGCGAAGGTGCTGGTCGCCGGGGCCGGGGTGGCCGGCCTGGCCGCGATCGGAGCCGCCAGCAGTCTCGGCGCGATCGTGCGGGCCACCGACCCACGTCCTGAGGTCGCCGATCAGGTGAAGTCACTGGGCGGGGAGTTCCTGGCCGTCGAGGTCGCCGAACAGCAGGTGAGCACGGACGGGTACGCCAAGGCGACCTCGGAGGACTACGACCGGCGCGCCGCCGAGATCTACAGCGAGCAGGCGCTGGACGTCGACATCATCATCACCACGGCGCTCATCCCGGGGCGCCCGGCGCCGAAGCTGCTCACCGCGGCTGATGTCGCGAGCATGAAGTCGGGCAGCGTCATCGTCGATATGGCGGCAATTCAAGGCGGAAACGTCGCCGGGTCGCTCGCCGGTGAGGTTGTGGTGACCGACAACGGGGTCACCATCATCGGCTATACCGACTTGGCCGGCCGGCTGCCGGCGCAGGCTTCGCAGCTTTACGGCACGAACCTGGTGAACCTGATGAAGCTGCTGACGCCGAGCAAGGACGGCGAATTGGTGCTCGACTTCGACGACGTCGTGCAGCGCAACATCACGGTGGTTCGCAACGGAGAGAAGACCTGGCCACCACCGCCGGTCGCAGTCTCCGCCGCACCGGCGGCCACTGCCAAGCCGGTTGCCGCGGTAACGCATGAGCCGAAGGCGCCGATCTCGACCAGCCGCCGCTACACAATCGTCGGTATCGGCGCGGCCATCCTCTTCCTGCTGACGGCGTTCTCACCGCCCCAACTGATCGGTAACTTCACCGTCTTCGTGCTGGCGATCGTGATCGGCTACTACGTCATCGGGCACGTGCATCACGCTCTGCATACTCCGTTGATGTCGGTCACCAACGCCATCTCCGGGATCATCGTCGTCGGCGCGCTGCTGCAGATCGGGCACGCCGACGTCGCGATAACGATCCTGTCGTTCGTCGCGATCCTGCTGGCGAGCATCAACATCTTCGGCGGATTCGCCGTGACCCGACGCATGCTCAGCATGTTCTCGAAAGGCTGACACCTGTGCATGCTGAAACTGCGGCGCAGGCCGCTTATATCGTTGCCGCGCTGCTGTTCATTCTGAGCCTGGCCGGCCTCTCCAAGCACGAGACGTCGCGTACGGGTGTCGTCTACGGCATCTCCGGTATGACCATCGCGCTGGTCGCGACGATCGGGCTCGCCTCACGCAGCATCACCGCGGCCAGCGTGGCGCTGATCGCGGTGGCCATGATCATCGGGGCCGTCATCGGCATCCTGCGCGCGCGCAGTGTCGAGATGACCGGCATGCCCGAACTCATCGCGCTACTGCACAGTTTCGTCGGTCTGGCCGCCGTGCTGGTCGGCTGGAACGGGTATCTCGGGGTCGAGGCGAAGGGCTCCGACCAGACCGAAATCGCCCACGATCTACTGCGGATTCATCACGCCGAGGTGTTCATCGGCGTATTCATCGGCGCGGTGACCTTCACCGGTTCGATCGTCGCCTTCGGCAAGCTGTCGGGGCGGATGAAGTCGAGTCCGCTGATGCTGCCCGGCAAGAATCTCCTCAACGTCGGTGCCCTCGTCCTCTTCCTCGCGCTGACCATCGCCTTCGTCGCGCACCCGAACATCGGGCTGCTCATCGCGGTGACCGTGGTCGCGCTCGCGCTGGGCTGGCACCTGGTCGCCTCGATCGGCGGCGGGGACATGCCGGTCGTCGTGTCGATGCTGAACAGCTACTCCGGGTGGGCCGCCGCCGCGTCCGGGTTCTTGCTGAACAACAACCTGCTCATCGTGACCGGCGCTCTCGTCGGGTCCTCCGGTGCCTACCTCTCCTACATCATGTGCACGGCGATGAACCGCTCGTTCATCTCGGTGATCGCCGGTGGTTTCGGGGTCGAGGCGCCGAGCGGCGCGGAGACCGACTACGGCGAGCACCGTGAGATCAACGCGATGGACACCGCTGATCTACTCAAGGGCGCGTCGTCGGTGGTCATCACGCCGGGTTATGGGATGGCCGTCGCCCAGGCCCAGTTCCCGGTCGCCGAGCTGACCCGCAAGCTCCGCGAACACGGCGTCGACGTCCGCTTCGGCATCCACCCGGTCGCCGGCCGCCTGCCCGGGCACATGAACGTGCTACTGGCCGAGGCGAAGGTGCCCTACGACATCGTCCTGGAGATGGACGAGATCAACGACGACCTCGCCGCAACCAGCGTCGTCCTCGTCATCGGTGCCAACGACACCGTCAACCCGGCGGCGATGGATGACCCGACCAGCCCGATCGCCGGCATGCCGGTGCTGCGGGTCTGGGAAGCGGAGAACGTCATCGTCTTCAAACGCTCCATGAGCACCGGGTACGCCGGCGTGCAGAACCCCTTGTTCTTCCGGGAGAACAGCCAGATGCTCTTTGGCGACGCCCGCGAGCGCGTCGAGGACATCCTGCACAACCTGTAGAAGGCTCAGCCGGCCGGAGTGCGCCCGGCGTTGAGCTGGCCGGCGCCGCTGCCCGTGCCGGTGGCGGTGCCGGTGCCGGAGGCGGTGTCGGTGGTCTTGCTCGCGAGCGGGTCGAACTGCAGGGCCAGGACGGCCACGTCGTCGATCAGCTGGCCGCCGGTCCAGGCCTGCAGGCCTTCGAGCACGCGGTCGACCGCCTGGGCCGGCGTGCGGGCCGTCGCCACGTCGTGGAGGAGGGGCTCCTCGTCCCGGAAAGCGTTGTCACTCGGGCGTCGAGCCTCGGTCGCGCCATCGGTGTAGAGCACCAGCTGGTCGCCTGGCGTGAGCCGCAGAGTCGTGGTCGTCGCGGCGCCGTCGATTCCCAGAGGCGGCCGAATCGAGGTGAGTTCGAGTAGCGCCGCTTCCCCGGCGCGGGTCAGGATCGGCGCGGGATGGCCGGCGACGGCGAGCTTCACGGTGCCGTCGCCGCTGATGTCGACCAGGATCGCGGTGACGAAGTCGCCCGACTTCGAGTGCCGAGTAACGGAGGTGCTGAGGCGCTCCAGCAACGCCATCACGTCACTCTCCTCGTCCACTCGCTCGCGGAAGGCGCCGAGGGCCACGGCGGCCAGCCGCACCGCATCCAAGCCCTTCCCGCGCACGTCGCCGACCAGCACCCGAACCCCGTGCTCGGTCGCCGCTGCGGCATAGAAGTCACCGCCGACCGTCGCGTCCTGGGCCGAGCTGACGTAGCGAGCGGCCAGGCGGATCGGTCCGAGGCGCTCGGGGACCTCGGCCAGGATCGCGTGTTGAGCGACCTCGGCGACCTGCTCGACGCGTCGCAGCTGGGCCTCCCTGCGTTGGCGCCCGGCCGCGGCGGCGATTGCGATGCCGGTGCCGACCAGGATCCCGCCCAGACGGAAGTAGGCGGCGGAGGTGCTTGCCGAGTCGGCAAATTGGTCGTGGTCGATCGCCAGGCCGCCCCAGGCCAGGACGGCGACGCCACCGTAGGCGGCGGTGAGCAGCGGTCCGAGCAGGCTGGAAGCCAGCAACGGCGCCACGACCGCGAGGCTTGAAACCGAGTGGGAGGACCCCAATCGCAGGTCGGTGATGACGACGGCGGCGATGACTGCGGCTGGGAGCAGCCGTGTGATGGTGGAGCGACTCTCCGGACTCAGGTGGACCTCCCTGGAAGCCAGGTGAGCCTACCGCGACCGGCGCTTTGTTGAGGCTGTGAACCGGTACGATGGGTCGCCACCTGTCTGGTCTCCACTGTTCATGCCTTTCTCGGGAGGGTTGCCGTGTCATCGACGCCTGAGAACCCGTCCGCGTTGCCCCCGGCGTCGGTCAAGCTGCCCGTGGAGACTCCGCTGCCGGCCCAGGCTGACGAGGCGTTCGACCGTTTCGCCGAACTGGTCCGCACCGTGCTGGGCGTGCCGGTAGCGCTGGTCTCGTTGGTCGATCAGAACCGGCAGGTCTTTCCCGGGGCCAGCGGGCTGCCGGAGCCGTGGGCCTCTGAACGCACTACGCCACTTTCCCACTCGTTCTGCCAGCACGTGGTCATATCGGCCAGCCCGCTGGTGGTGGCCGATGCCCGCCTCGATGACCGCGTCCGCGACAACCTGGCGATCACCGACCTTGGGGTGATCGCCTACGCGGGCATACCGCTGGTCGACGACACCGGCGCGGTGACCGGCTCGCTCTGCGCGATCGACACCGAGCCGAGAGCCTGGTCCACCAGCGAGCTGAGGCTGCTCAACGATCTGGCCGCCGCCTGCTCGGCCGAGCTGCAGTTGCGTGTCGCCGTAGGACGAGTCGCTGCTGCCCACAACCGGGCCAGGCTGCTGATGGAGCTCTCCCAGGCCCTCTCGATGACCACCACAGTCGGGGACATCTCTCGTGCAGTGCGTTCGGCGGCAGATCGCCTCGGTGCCCAGTTCGGTGGGATCAACCTGCTCGACAGCACCGGGCAGACTTTCAGCTATGTCGACTCCGAACAGACCGAGCTGTTCGGGTTGGGCAACGATGAGGCGTTCAGTATCGACGGAGATATGCCTTCAGCCATCGCTGTGCGCGCTGGTAAGCCGATCTTCGTCGACTCGATCGCCGATCTGATCGCGATCGCGCCCGGGGCGACAAGGGGAGCGTTGTCCAGTGGCGGTGCCTCCTTCGCCTACCTGCCGCTGGAGGCCGTTGGGACTCCCCTCGGGTGCGTCTCGATGTTCTGGTCGGCTGGGCATCACCTGGACGAACGTGAGCAGGACATCCTCACCAGCCTCGGCGGATACGTCGCGCAGGCACTCTTCCGCGCCCAGTTGCTGGCCGAGCGACGTGATGTCGCCCGGGTCCTGCAGGACGCACTGGTGCCGCCGCTGCCAGTGTTGCCCGGGTTCGAACTGGCTGCTCGCTACGTGCCGGCCAATGTCTCCGACCAGGTCGGTGGGGACTGGTTCGACGCGTTCAGCCTGGACGGGACGACGGCCATCCTCTCGGTCGGGGACGTCAGCGGGCACGACACGGAGGCGGCCGCGGCGATGGGGCAGCTGCGGGCGTCGCTGCGGACGTTGATCATCGACCGGCCGGATGCGCCGGCCAGCGTGCTGAGCCGGTTGGATCGTCTGATGGCACCCGCCGGTCACAGTCGGCTGGCCACTGCGGTGCTGGCGACGCTCACGCCGGCGGCGGATGGCGCAACGCTGACCTGGTCCAATGCCGGGCATCTGCCGCCGCTGCTGCTGATTCCCGGTCACCCTTCGCAGCTACTCACCGCGGCGGTGGATCCGCTGCTCGGGCTGCGGCGGCTGGGCAACCGCCATGATCATCAACACTGGATCCCGCGCGGGGCCACCGTGCTGCTGTTCACCGACGGCCTGGTTGAGCGGCGGGATCAGGATATTGACGCCGGACTCGATGCCTTGCTCGCCTCGGTGGACGAGTTGGCCGACCGGCCCCTGGACGAGATGCTGCAGAGCATCGTCTCGACCTCGCTCGCGCATGGTCATGACGACGACACCGTGCTCTTTGCACTGCGGGTGCGTTGACTCTGCGCTCCTCGCGCTTGCGGGGTGGACCCCATAGTGGGAGTTCGCGCCGCTCAGGTAAGCAGGCGCAGTAGTTCGGCGGCCACCGTGTCCAACGGCCCCACCCCACCCTCGGCGCGGCAGAGGATGAGCGCACCCTCCATGGCGGCCAAGGTCGTCGTGGCGATGGCGGCGGCTCGGGCGTGAGGCAGGTCGCAGGCCCTTAGCTGCTCGGCCAGCAGGTCCATCCACTCTTGAAAGGTCGCCCGGACGGCATCCAGTAGCCCAGCCGCCCCAGACTCGGTATCGGCTCCATCTGTATTCGCGTCCAATCGGCTGGTGTCGATAGCGACCCCGGCGACGACGCAACCGGCCGTACCGTGCGAGTTCTGCACGACCGCCCGCCACATACCGATGAAGCGTTCCAGGACCTCCTCGGCGGTCGCCGGCTCAACTGCCGACTGATAGGCCAGGACGCGCGCGGACGTTGTGCGGATCGCCTCGGCGGCCAACTGCTGCTTCCCCAGGGGGAAATGGTGGTAGATCGATCCTCTGGGCGCCCCGCTGTGGGCCAGGACCTCGGAGAAGGAGGTGGCGCTGACGCCGTGCGAACTTATGAGCGTGGCGGCGCTGCTCACCATGCTGCCGCGGCTGTCCCTGCTGATGGCGGTCTCCTTCGCTGAAGCGTTCGGCGCCGAGTGTTCTGGCTCAAGTTAGCCGATCGCTTGCTATGACGACCGACATAGACCATGCTGATGGACGAGTAATATGCCAATCATCATATTCCGCCCGAGCTTAAGACCGAGGAGCGTTTCGCTATGCCCATGATCGACGTGTACGCCACCGCCGGAACCTTCAGCGACAAGCACAAGCTGGCCCAGGATGTCGCCGCCGCGGTGATGCGTTGGGAGCAGGTGCCGCCGATCGCGCTGTTTCTCAACAACACGGCGGCCTTCGTCCATGACCTGCCGGCCGACTCCATCTCGAACGCCGCCGGCGACAACAACTATGTCCGCGTGCAAGTCCTCACGCCGGTGAATGTGCTCGACCGCGACAAGCAGCTCGGCGTGGTCAGGGAGCTGACCGAGATCGTCGCGGCGGCGGCCGGGGATCCGAGCCTGCCGCAGCGAACCTGGGTGCTCATCAGCGAGTCGCCCGAAGGTGGCTGGGGGATCGGCGGCCACGCAAATACCGGCGACGACATCACAGCCGCTGCGCGTGCCGAGCTGGCTGCGATCGCCGCGGCGAAGACTGATTCGTAGGTCAGCCTGTCGCGGCTACCTTGGATGATCTCAAGCTGAGCGCGGTCTTCGGCACTGCGAGGCCTATTCTCCGCGCGGTCTTTGCGCCGGGTGGTCCTTGGCTCCGGGCGGTCCGTAGCTCCGGGTGGTCCGTAGCTCCGGGCGGTCGTTAGCTCGGGGCCGTCGCTAGCTCTGCGCAGAATCCCTGGGCGGCGTCTCGGCGTAGGTCTGGCTATACGGTGTCTTCAGTGACGCTCGATAGGTCTCGACGGAGCACCACGAAATGCAGGTCGTCGCGCCTCGGCGCACCGAATCGGAGCTCGCCATAGGGAAACGGCCGTGTCTCGCCGGTGCGGCGAAAGCCTAGCCGCTCGTACCAGCTGATGAGTTCATCACGCTGAGCGATCACGGTCATCTCCATGGCAGTCGCGCCCAGCGTCTTCCGGGCCAAGCGCTGCGCCTCAGCGATCATCAATCGGCCCACCCCGCCGCCTTGAGCCCCGGGGCGTACGGCGAACATGCCGAAGTAGACGACGCTGTCGGCCCGACTCTCGAGTTGGCAGCAAGCAAGGATGCCGTCGGCGTCCGGGAGTACGAGGAGCAGTGACTGCGGGTCGGTGATCACCTCGAGCACCTGCGCCTCGTCGACGCGTTGACCGTCCAGCAGATCCGCCTCAGTCGTCCAGCCCTGTCGGCTGCTGTCGCCACGGTAAGCCGACTGGATCAGGCGGGTCAGCTCGGAGGCATCCTGGATCTCCGCAAGTCGAAAGGGTGCAGTCTCGGGTCTCATCACCGCTCCATCCTGCCGCAGTGCTGCTTGCCGCTGCGACCCCGGCTTCACCCCGCAAGGCGAGGTCACTTCTGCAAGACTGGTCGCAGTTGGGATGTCCGTGAGACAACTGGTTGGAGGCAGAGTTGGCAGACGACAGCGATGCTGCCCGTGAAGCCGATCCTGCCCGCGAAGCCGATCCTGCCCGCGAAGCCGATCCTGCCCGCGAAGCCGATCCTGCCCGCGAAGCCGATCCTGCCCGCGAAGCCGATCCTGCCCGTGAAGCCGATCCTGCCCGTGAAGGTGCCTCGGCTTCCGAAGGCGACTGGGTCCCCAAAGCCGATGCGGCCGCCGAAGCTGATCCGGTGGCCAGCGACAATTCGGCCCCCAATGCCGATCCGGTAGCCGGGCCGGCGCGACGCTCTTTCTCGCTGCATGAGTTCCTGACCCGGCAACGACATCTTCCATCGCACTGGCCGACCCGCAGTGGACGCTTCCTCGTGATGTGGGTACTGCGCCTGTCCGTGGCATTGGGAGTGGCCTCGCTTTTCGCGCGCGCACTTCCTTTCCGCGCCACCGTCGACGGCGTGCCGTTCCGGGTCGAGGCGACGCTCTTTACCCGACGCGGACTCAGCGCGGACACCACGCTCGGAAGCTGGCAGTTCCCGCGCTTTACCGGTCTTCCAATCGGAGTGCATGTCTCGCCGGTCGACGTTGACCTGCTGCGGCTAACCAGGGCGGCGAACCAGGACACGCCAGCCTATGTAGCCAAACTCAGCAAGGACTTCAGCGCGCAACTGCCGCAGATCGCCGCCTGGCTCATCGGCGAGATCGTTCTCGGCATGATCATCGGCCTCGTGTTCGTGGCGCTGCTGGAGATGGCCGTTCGTTATCTGCGAGGAATCGCGCCCCGTGCAGGTGAGCTCGTGCGTCGGCTTCGCCAGCTCGGAGGAGGGCTTTCGGTTTTGCTGCTCGTCGGTGCGTTTGGGGCGCTCACCTACGACCCTGACTGGGCCAAGGAGTCGAAGCTGACTGGCACGTTGGCGTCCTTCCAGCTCTTTCCCGATCAGTTGAAGCAGTACTACCTCCAGCAATCCAAGGCCTATGACGCGTTGGGCTCGGTGATCGGGATTCAGGCCGCGCTGCAGCAGACCATTGAGCAACGAGATGTGCCGACGACGTCTTTCAATGTCATGTTCATATCCGACATGCACCTGGCGGCGGTCTACCCACTGGTGCTTCAGTACGCGCAGAACTTCGACGTAAAGCTCATCGTCAACACCGGAGACGAGAGCGAGTTCGGCTCGTCGGCGGAGATGACGCCGACCTACGTGGCCTCGATCGCCAATCTGACCAAGACGATCCCGATGATCTGGGTCGCCGGAAACCACGATTCCGCTGACGTCGCATCGGTGATGGCCGGCATCCGCGGTGTCACGGTGCTCGGTGGAAAGACCAAGCCGTCGGCGGGTGAGATTGCCGTGGCGCCGGGATACGTAAATGCCTTTGGCCTGACTATCGCCGGCATTCCCGATCCGCGCGTCTACGGAGCGGCGGGTGTCTATGGCTCTAACGATGACTCGGGCACCGACAAGCTGGAGCGCCGAACGATCGACGATGCCGTAAAGGGAGCGAGCAAATCGACCCTCTTCGACATGTTCATGACTCATGAACCGAATGCCGCCGCGCAGCTGACTCATGACCTTCCTGGGCAGATTAGGCAGACGAACTCGGGGCACCTGCACGCGCAGAACGAAACCTCGCAAATTCAGAGCGGCTCGAACATCAACCTGGTCGAGGGTTCAACCGGAGCCGGAGGCCTGGACAACATCGAGCGGAAGTCCACTCAGCGTCCACCGGTCGAATTCAGCATCGAGTCGGTCGCCGATAACTGCGAGTTCACGAAGTTGCTGCGGTTTCAGCTGAACAACGCGGCCGTCGCGGAGGCTGCGAATGCCGCCACTTTTGGTCAGGATGTGACCGTCTCGACGCTGTACTTCAAGACGCAGAAAGTTGATGTGGATCGGGTCTGTACTACGACTTCGGGGATCGGAAAGGCGGTGGCCGGGCTGCCGATAGAGCAGTGAAGGTCCGCGGCTTGCATGGTGGTGGTGCGCCGGCCTGGCCGGCACCTTCCCGCGTCGGCGTCCTTCGTCTCGACCGCCCGGCGCTTCGCAGAACCTGAACATCCTTCACTCCCTTGTTAGTAAACGCTATTGCGGAAGTCAGAGGGCGGGTCGCACCCCCGACGAACTGAACGTAGAGCGATGGTCTGACAAGAACGGGGTTGGCGAGTCGTGTCAGCCCGCCGCTGTGGATAACGCTGGTCGAAACTCCTTCGCTGTGGACAACCATCGCCAATTGTCGGTGGGGTGTTGTAGGTTCGCGGCGGGACCTCTCCAGCCTTCTTTGATTGTGCGAATCACCTTATTTTTGTTGATGATTCGGGTTGTCATCGCTCACGTGTTCGAGTAGTGTCGGGGGCATGGTTGGAGGGTCTGAAGTCGACGCATCACCGAAAGTGGCTGCCCTGTTGGCGGCGGTCACGGCGGCGGTCGACACCCTGCTCGACGCCCCGTTGCCGTCGCTGACGTCCACGGAGCTGCTGGAACTGCTGCAGGGCTGGGAGACGCACCGCCGCCGTGAGGTTGCGGTGGAGCATCTGCTGCTGTCCGCGGTGATGGGACGAGGGGTGGCCGGTGAATATGGGTTCGCGTCCCCGCAGGCGTTGTTGGTGGGGGTGTTGCGGGTCGATCCAGGGGAGGCGAAGGCCCGGGTCAGAGCGGCGCAGGACCTCGGTCCGCGGACCGGTCTGACCGGGGAACAACTGGAACCGGTGTTCGGTGAGACCGCGGCCGCGCAGAAGACGGGGGTGATCTCGGCCGGGCATGCGAAGGTCATCACCACCACGCTGGACGGGTTGAGCGAGGACCTGGACTTCGCCCACGGGGCCCGGGTCCAGAGCGAATTGGTGGCCCAGGCCCGCTGGTTCACCCCCCGAGACCTCGCAAAGTTGGCGGCGCGGGTGGTGGCCCATCTCGACCCTGACGGCACCGAACCGTCTGATGCCCGGCAGCAGCGAAACCGGGGGTTCACGTTGGCCCGGCGCCCGGATGGGATGGTCATCCCGACCGGAGCGCTGACCCCGGCCTGCGGCGCTGCGTTGGAAGCTGTCCTCGACTGTCTCAGCGCACCCACCCCCGCGACCCCCGCCCCGGCCAGCGACACCGATGCCGGTGCCGGCCAGACCGGCACGACGGGTGGCGCGGCCGGCGACAGCGGCGGTGTCGGTGGCGGGGTGGTGGAACGTGACTCCCGGACCCCGGCGCAACGCCGTCATGACGCGTTGCTGGACTCCTCCCTCCGACTCCTGGCCGACGGTGGACTACCACCCAGCGGTGGGGTACCGACGACGCTGCTGATCACTATGAGCGACGAACAACTCCGCACCCGCGAGGGTTACGCGTGCACCCCGCACGGGGACCTGATCTCGGTGGACGAGGCGCTGGGCTTAGCTGATCAGACCGAAATCATCACCACGACCCTGAGCCGCACCGGTGGGGTGCTGGACGTCGGACGAACGAAACGCTGCGCCACCCCGACGATGCGGCTGGCGTTGTTCGCCCGCGACCGTGGCTGCTGTTTCCCCGGCTGCACCATGCCCGCGACCTGGACGCAGGCCCACCACGTCACACCCTGGCAAGACGGCGGCATCACCGCAGTGACCAACACCTGCCTGCTCTGCGGATTCCACCACCGGACGTTCCAGAAGATGGGCTGGCAGGTCTACATCAACGACGGCGTCCCCTGGTGGATCCCACCACCCTGGATCGACCCACACCAACAACCCACCCGCAACACCCAACACCACCCACCCCCCATACCGATCCTGGTGGGAACGCCGGACGGCGAAGGACTTCTGTCACCACATCCGTCGTCCGTCACCGGAGGTGGAGATGACTGAGCGACTGGTTCGGTCCGCCGTACAACGCTGCGGGTTCGGCCCGGTGGTGCGTTGATCTGTGGGCAGAATCCGTTTGCGTGATGCCGCAGAATCGACCACATGCCTGAGCACATTTCCAAGAAGCTGATCAACTGGGCCTCCATTCTCGAGGAGACCACCCGCAACCAGGCCGTCGCTACCAGCAAGATGCCCTTTATTTTTCCGCATGTTGCTCTCATGCCCGATGCGCACCTCGGGAAGGGCGCGACGGTCGGTTCGGTCATCCCGACGCTCGGTGCGATCATCCCGGCCGCAGTCGGCGTCGACATCGGTTGCGGCATGATGGCCCTCCGTACCCAGTTCACGAAGACGGATCTGCCGGCGGATCTGAGCGACCTGCATACCGCGATTAGTTCGGCTATCCCGCTGAGTGCCGGCAAGTACAACGCGCGCGTCAGCGAGACCGCGACCCCCTGGGTCAGCGAACTCAAGCAGACGGACGGAGTAACACAGGCCGACGCCGTCGCGCCGAACTGGCGTCTCCAACTCGGGTCGCTGGGCTCGGGGAACCACTTCATCGAGGTCAGCCTCGACGAGCAGGATCGTGTCTGGCTATTTCTCCACTCGGGTTCTCGTGGCGTGGGCAACAAGCTGGCCCAGAAGCACATCAAGGTCGCGCAGGCCCAGTGCGTTCGCCGTTGGATCTCGCTCCCGGACCCCGATCTGGCCTACCTGGTGCAGGGCGAGCCCGAGTTCAGCTCCTACCTGCAGGCGTTGAACTGGGCGCAGAAATTCGCCTACCTCAACCGTGAGGAGATGATGGATCGCGTCGTCAGCTGTGTCGGCGAGTTCCTCGGTCAGCCGGTCCAGACTGAGGAGGAGATCAACTGCCATCACAACTACACCAAGCGTGAGCACCATTTCGGCAAGGACGTCTGGCTCTCCCGGAAGGGAGCGATCGACGCCGGTGTCGGAGTGCCGGGCCTTATCCCGGGCAGCATGGGAGCGGCCTCGTATGTCGTAGTGGGTAAGGGGAATCCGGTCTCGCTGAACAGTTCGCCGCACGGTGCCGGCCGTAACTTCTCCCGTGCGGCAGCGCGGAAGCGATTCACTCGCGATGACCTCGACGAGCGGATGGTCGGCATCGCCTGGGGGCGCAGCAACGCGTTTCTGGACGAACACCCCGATGCCTACAAGGACATCGACGTGGTCATGCACGACGCGGCCGACCTGGTCACGGTTCAGCACACGCTGCGCCAGATCGTCAACGTCAAGGGCGACTAGCCGGTGACTGACGCCGCGACTGACCCGCGATGGCCTGACAGCCCAAGCGGGTCGTGCCGCCGCCGGTCCTGCGTCTCTGCGCACCATCGCAACGAGATACAGGGCCGTGCGGCGATCGCGAAAATCTCGCCGACGGGTCAGTCGCCGAGGGAGATCGACCCGTCGGCGGCGATCGTCCAGAACGGGTTGTGCGCAACCTCCCACGGGTGACCGTCGGGATCGAGGAATAGCCCGGAGTAGCCACCCCAGAACGTCTCGGCGCCGGCCCGGCCGATTCGACCCCCGGCCGCTTCCGCTTCGATCAGCAGTGCGTCTACCTCGGCCGGTGAGCGCAGATTCTGGGCGACGGTGACGCCGCCCCAGCCGCCGTTGTCCTCGACGGCGCTGTCGGCGGCCAACTCGGCCCGCGACCAGAGTCCGAGGACCATCCCACCGGCCTGGAAGAAGACCACACCATCCTCCGGTTTGGACGTGCTTCGCCAACCGAGGGTTTCGTAGAATGCCCTCGCCCGGGCCAGGTCACTCACCCCGAGGGTCACCAGACTGATTCGTTGTTCCATGCCTTCGACCCTAACCCGCAGCTAGAATCGGCCGCGAGGGTAAATCAGCCGACGCTCGATTCGACGAGATGGGCTCACGATCAGAGGATTGCAGTCATGACCGAAGCGCGGCAGGACGCTGGTCGGGATGGCTGACGAACGTCTTCCGGCGCCTCACTGCGGGTCCGGCCCTGAATTGAGCCACCCGCACCTTGGCGATCAGCCAGCAAGTCACGCTGATCCGCATTCCCAACACACGGAGTCGGGCTCCGGTCACAGTCATCAGCACGGGGTCAGCGCTGATGCCGACATCCGCTATCTCACCATCGCGCTCGGACTGATCCTGGCCTTCACGGCCGCCGAAGTGATAACCGCCCTGATCTCTGGGTCACTCGCTCTGCTGTCGGACGCCGGGCACATGCTGACCGACGCCGCCGCCATCGCCGTCTCGCTCTGGGCCATCCGCCTCGCCGCCCGCCCGGCCCGAGGCGCATGGACCTTCGGCTGGAAGCGGGCTGAGATCCTTTCGGCGGCCGTCAACGGTGTCACCCTGCTGGTAGTCAGCGCGCTGGTCGCGGTCGAGTCCGTCCGCCGTCTCATCGACCCCCCGCACGTCGCCGGCGGCCTCGTCCTGGTCGTCGCGCTGGTCGGTATCGCGGTCAATATCGGCGCCGCCTGGTCGCTGACCAGAGCTAACCGCACTAGCCTGAACGTTCAGGGCTCGCTCAAGCACGTACTCACCGACCTTTACGGATTCATCGCCACCGCCATCGCGGCTGCGGTCATCATGGCCACCGGGTTTCAGCGCGCCGACCCGATCGCCTCGCTGGTCGTCGTTGCACTGATGCTCTACGCAGCCTGGGGCCTGCTACGTGACTCCGGGCGAATCTTGCTCGAGGTCGCCCCGGAGGGCATGGATCTGCGTGAGATTCGTGGGCATCTGATGGACACCCCGCACGTCTTGGATGTCCATGACCTGCACGTCTGGACCGTGACCTCCGATCTACCTGCCCTTTCTGCCCACGTGGTCATCGACGACGCCTGCTTTCACGACGGCCACGTCCCACGGCTGCTCGACGAGATGCAGAGCTGCCTGGTCGGTCACTTCGACGTCGAGCACTCGACGTTCCAGTTCGAAGAGGCGGCGCACGTCGACCACGAACACGCCGCGCATACCTGAGCGTCCGCATACCTGAGCCGGGCCGGTTGCGCCGTTGGTCAATTGTCCGCTTTGGGTTCATCTTCGCGTTGAATTCGGCGTCAACACTCATGCGCAGGTCATTGGCGACGATATGAGTGGACGAGATCACCGAGACGGTATGGCTAATCAGAAGACATGCGTGATGGGCATGTTCCGACACGACGGGCGCACGACTTTGTTGAAGCGACACGGCTGGGTTTCGCCGTTCAGCTACCTGCTGGCGATTCTCGCCACCGGGCTTGCGGTCGTCGCCACTTCGCTGTTCGGCATCAGCTCCGCCGCCGCGGCGGCCGGCACTTGGGGAGCGGCGCACTACCGCTACCTCGACGGCACGATCTGCAGCAGTGGCTCGGCCAGCACTCCGTTCGCGTCGTGGGACTTCGGCTCGCACACCCCCGCGTTCTTACTGACGCCGGTGATCTCCAACGGCAGCATCGACACCGCCGCCCTCCCGTTCGCCGCCACCGGTCGACAGAGCTCAGCCGCGGTGAGCTCCGGTCAGGACGGCTTCACCTCCGACAGCGACATCGCCACCTACGCCTCGCTGCTCACCCACTACGGCGCAGCCGTCCAGGACGTCGGCAAGGTGGCCGGCGCCGTCTACGCGAAGTCCGCCTCGCCCGCCACCTCATGTGTCGGTGACAGCAGCGCGCTCCTCACCTCCGCGGCGGCCCTCTCCGGCCCGTACACAACGACGCTCACCACCGAACCCTCGCCGCCGGTGATCGGCGCGACGAGCACGCTCACCGCCACCGTCACCGGTGCCACCGGCGTGCCGGTCCCGGGGGTAACGGTCGCCTTCAACGGCGGGGCGACGAAGCTCAGCACGCCGACCGCCGTCACCAACGGCTCCGGTGTCGCGTCCGTCCGCTTCACGGTGCCGACCGGCATCAACGCCCAGTCACTGGCCGTCACCGCAAGCACCTCGGTGTCGATCGGCCTCACCCGAGTCAGTGCGACGGCGACCGCCACCGCGACCAATCCCTCCGGCAGTGCCGTCGACGCGATCTACGCCGGACCTCCGGTGACGACGCAGACCTCACTCGACATCGTCGTCGATCCGACCGCACACCCGAAGATCTCGGCCGGCACGGCGAACCGAGCCGTCACCGTTGGCGGGCAGCTGACTCCGACCGCCACGGTCACCGGCATGAACGGGCATCAGGGCACCGCGACCTTCACGATCTTGGGTCCGCTTCCGCTGGTCGCCGGCTCGCTCTGCGCGTCCGAGCGGGGCTGGAGCGCGAGCACCCCGATCGCGGCCACCAGCGGAGCGCTCGTACTGGGCAACGGCTCGATCTCCGGCAATCCGTGGAAGGTCACAGCTGCGGGCTGCTATCTCGTGCGGGCCAGCGTCGCCACCACTGACGCCACCCCGCCGGCGTCGGCCGACTCCGGCTTCGACTCCGGCAGCACGACGGTCACCGCATTGGCCTCCGCCGCCACGCTCACCCTTGACCGTGCGATCGTCGGCCGCGGACCGGTGAAGGCCGCCGTCACGGTTACCGCAACAACCGGAATCGCCGGCGAGGTCGTCGCTCGTCTCATCGGCCCGGCCCCGGGAACGCCAGGATCCTGCGCCTCTGTCGACTGGGGAAGGGCGCCCCAGTCGGCCGCCTTCTCCGCGCCGACGAATGGGGACGGGACGGTGAACCTCGACACCACCGCGATCAGCGCGCCCGGGTGCTATCAGGTGCAGGGATCGGTGAAGCTGCCGATCGACGGCGTCGGAGTGGCGACCGTTCCCATCAGCCCGCCGGCCAGCGGCGGCGTCATCATCGCGGTTGCTCCAGTGGTGAGCCAACGTTCAGACCAGCTGTGGAGTACGACCCCCGGCAAGATCGGCACGCACGTGCAGGTGGGCGGCCTCTACGGGCAGGCGGCGCACGTCGCGGTGCAGATGCTTTATATGCCGGCCGATCCGCTGGGATGTGCCCACGTCGCGTGGGGCCAGGCCCCGGTCGCCTCGGTAGGGACGCCGGTCTCCGTCACCGGTGACTCCTCGGACATCGCCGTCGGCTCCGGGCTCACCGACAAGACCGGGTGCTATCTGCCGGTGGCCAAGGTGACGATGGACGCCGACGCCTCGATCACCGCGGTCGGCCCTCGGGACGGCCACTACAACGCGTTGATCGCTGCGCCGGCGGCACTGAACCAACTACTGACGACCACCTCGCGAAGTGGCGGCAGTGACGATCTCTCTGGCTTCTACCGCGCGCTCGTCGGGTTCGCGCTGCTACTCAGCTTCACCGTGCTGGCGGCTGTGTACATCGGTTGGCGGGGCCGTGCACGAGGCCGCCCCGGCCAACTGCCGAGTGCGTTCCTATCGGATCCCGATTGGCCGGACGACGATCTGCTGCGCGTCGGGCAGACGGTGCTGCCCGGGCGGCCACGCCCGGTCGGGCGCCCCGGCGTGAGCGCCGGCAGCCTGCGCCGCTGAATCAACCCGGCTAAACCGCTTCGCTCAAGAGCAAGGTAAGAACCTTGATGTTTACGTTGAGGTCAACTGTTGGACGGCGCGACGCTATCTGCCCGACGTGCCGCAGCGATAGAAATCACAACAGCGGCGCGCATGGCGTCTCGCGACGATCTCTTCCCGAGGAGGGCGATGTTCCCCGATGTTCCCGACGCCCCCCAACCGTCTGGCCCGTCGAGGCGGCGGCACGCTGTGCTGCGTCACCGGGTGCGCCCGACCCCGCGCGGAAGCGGTACCACCACCACCACCAGCCCGGACGCCGCCGTTGACGGCCCACCGGCCGGCGCGCCGAACGTGCGGCCGGTCGATCCGGACGGAGCGCGCGCTGACCGGGCGAACCGGGAGTGGCCGTCACCGCTGAGTCTGGAGACGGCGCTCACCGACGCTGACGCAGCATTGCGACAGACGCTCATCGACTGCCTGAGCGACCCGGCGGTCGACAGCGACGAGCCGAACATGCTGAGCAGCCTCACCGGTGTCCTCTACACCGCGATGAACCCGCCGGACTTCCTGGCCGTCCGCACTGGCAGTTCAGTGAGCGGGAAGCTCTGGGGTGGTTTCGTCACCGCCGGCTGGGTCGACCATGACGGTACGAATTTCAGCTGGTTCTGTGCCGGAACCCAACCGCACGCCTACGTCGGGGTCGCGGTGCGGTACGGGGCGCAGACCTGCAGTGAGCAGCAGTTCAGGGCGCGCGAGATCGCGATGACCTACCTGGTCAAGAGCATCGGGCAGGCCGGCATAGGCGGAGGCAGTCAAGCCGGCGCTCCGCCCTTTCATCTGCCGGTTCACATCAGGCGTGATCACCGATCATGAGTTGTTCACCTTGGCGTCCTACGATGGCGGCATGACCGAAGCAGAGAACCCGGTGATCGAGGCGGTGACCGCCGTGCGCCGAGCCTCACGCGCCGAGCGAGACGAGCAGATCGCCAAGGAATTGCGCAACGACGAGCGGGTCAGTGGCGCTCTCGACGCGGAGGAGACGTCCGCGCCCGATGACGCGGCCGAGTAGCACCCAACCCGATAGGTCGATCTCTCGGGCTAGCTGGTCAGCTTGAGACGGTCGGCTTCTTGGCGCAGGCCGGTGCCGGTCGGCTGCGGTTGACCGAGAAGCGGAAGAAGCCAGTGTTGGGCACGACGACGGAGATAGCGATCGCGCCACTCCCGGGCGCGGCGGCACCGTGCGGGGACGCGATGGGCGGCAGCCCGGAGAGAGTCAGCAGGTGCGATCCGGCTGCGGTATTGGCCGGCACCCGGTAGACAACCTGCACGATTCCCTGCTTGTCCGCGATGGGAGTCGGCTGGGACTGTGGTCGGCCGACGAGGCGAACCGCGACCGCGACCTGCGGGGCGAACCCGTGCACCGCGACGGTGATCGTCTCGCCCGGGCTGAGCACCGGAGTTCCCCCCAGCGACGCCCCGGAGCAGTTGAAGGCACTGAGGTTCGGCACCGGCGTGGGGGCGGCCGGTGGATGCGGCGTCGTGGCCGCGGCGGTACCGCAGGCGACCACCGCGAGCAGTGGTGCGAGCGGTAGGAGACGGGACGGAAGCCGGCGCATGTTCCTCTAATCGGCCGCGGTCCGCGTGAGTCAAGTCACGGGCCCGACCTGGTTGCTTCACGTCCCTGACGCGTTCTCGTAACGCATCGCGACGTCCGTTCAAATGCACTTAATTTTTATGGCTGAAGTCACGCACGGTGAGGCCTACCTCACGGCGAAATCGGCATTTCCGGTCGGCTGGGAGGGGGATAGTCGAAGACGAACGACAGAGCGCAATGTACGTGTGCGGGAGGCCCTTGATCATGCAACTTCTTGAACTTGACGACAGTCTGGACGAGCCCCGGCTCGGTAAGATGTCGACCGCCGGATCTACCGGCATCGACCCTCGCCCAGCACCCGCGGCGCGCGAGATCGTGCTGACCACCGCGATGATCGCCGACGTTCTGCTCGTCGCGACTGCACTCGCCGTCGTCCTGGGCAGTGCACTCCTGGGCTACCTGACGATGACCTGGCACGTCGGTGACTTCGACGCCGGTGCCCCGCTCTTCATCGTCATCGGCGACAAGCTGCTTCTACTCGGCGGAGCCCTGGTCGGCGCGGCGGTGGGCGGTCTGGTCGCCTTCCTGCTCAGTCGTGCGGTGCGGGTAGCGATGGGTCGCCAGGCACCGGGCGACCGATAGTCGGCGACGGTTTAGCGCGCATGGGAAACGGTCCGGCGATCTCGTTCGCGAGCCTGACATCCGAAGTACATCTGAATGTCGACTTGACCCAGTAAAACTAACGGTGTGGATGCGACCCGGCTCGCCCGTGACCTTCTCGAATCGATTCCGGCCAACCATCTCTTCGGGCTACGCGTGCTGCGCGCGGCCGACGGAGTCGGCGAGGTCGGGGTCAACGTCTCACCCCGCTCGCTGAACGTCATCGGCGCCCTGCACTCCAGCGGTCTGGTTGCCCTCATCGATGCGGCCGGCCTGGCCGCCGTCATCTCGGTGTCTCCGGATGACCAGCAGTTCGACAACATCGTCCCGCTGGGCTCGGTGGCCCGACTGGAGTTCCTGGCCCCGGCCTGTGGACGGCTGCTGGCGCGCTGCACCCTCTCCCACAACGACCGGGCGTCGCTGTCGGCCCTTTACCGGCGCGACGCGTCGCGGGTGCGCCTGACCACGACGGCCGAGGTGACCGACGCCAACGGGGTGACGGTCTGCCGCGGGAGCTTCACCTGGCACATCCGGCGTGTCGCCGAACCGCCGCGACGCCAGCTCTCCCAGCTCGTCTGAGCGCTTCCGTCGCGAGGTCGCGACTGAGCGGCCGCCTCGCTCCCGTCGGCCCGGGCGTTCAGCCAGCCGCCGGCGACGTGGCCGGTGCAGCGACGGCCGACTGCTCCGCCGGGGGCCCGTCCGATGAGACCGGCGACGGGTTAGGCGAGACAGCCGGCGTGGGCGTCGCTGAGGCTGATGGCGAGGGTGATGGCGAGGCTGATGGCGAGGCTGATGGCGAGGCTGATGGCGAGGCTGATGGCGAGGGCGAGAGCGAGGGCGAGAGCGAGGGCCCTGGAGACGGCGACGGCGACGCGACCGGAAGGGGTGTCGGTCGCGGGGACGCTGATGGCGTGCTGATCGCCGGCGGGGGACCGGGGTTGGCCGGGGGCAGCCGCGGCGGTGTGGTCGGTACCGGAACCGGCGACGCGATCACCGCCGGCTTGCCGGTGGCGTAGGCGGCCTCCAGCCCGAGCACTGTAGCCAGGTAGGTGGCCGAATGGTTGTAGGCCAGCACCCCGCGGGCCATGCCGGCTGGCGAGGCGACCTCTCCGGCGGCGGCGCAGAGGTAGTGTGCGGCCGAGAGGGCGGCATCGAAGATGTTCGACGGGTCGGCCACACCGTCGCCGGTCGCGTCCACCCCCCACGTCTTCCACGTCGACGGGATGAACTGCATCGGCCCCACCGCGCGGTCATAGACCGGGTCTCCATCGAGGCGGCCGTGGTCAGTGTCGCGGATGAGCGCTGTCGAGACCCCATCCAGCGCCGGCCCGAGGATCCGCGGCGCGGTCAGCCCGTCCGGGTAGATGGATGCGCCCCCGAAGCGGCCGTGGTTGGACTCCACCCGTCCGATCGCGGCCAGCAGCGGCCAGCTGAGCCCGCATGCCGGATCGCTCTTGGCCGAGCTCGCGGCGGCTCGCCGGTAGGCGTTCAGCGCGATGACCGGGATCCCGCCCTGGGCCAATGCCAAGACAGCCAAGGGGGGCGGCGCGGTCACCGCCAGCGGCGCCGGCGGTGCGGGAGTCGGGGTGAGCCGAGGCGCCGGTGTGGAGCTGGGGCGGGGGAGCGGGGCCCGCGGAACGGATTGATCCTGCCGGCCGACCTCCGGGCTCGCCGGCGACGTGGCGGAGAGGGTCGGGGTGACGGCGCCAACTTGGTGCTCATTCACCGCCGCTCCGGTCAGCGAAGCCAGCAGCAACGCCAGCAGTGCGGCCGTCGCCGGCCGCTTCACGCGCGCCGCCATCGACGAGGCCGAGCGCTGCGCCGGTCCGTCCTCACTTTGCGTGCGACTGCTGTCGCGCCGAGACAATGTCAAACCCTCCGACCTCACCGTAACCCTGGGTGGCCCACCGATCCAGAGGAGCCCGGAGCGGTTAGTGATACCCGTTAGCCGTCGCTGCGGCGCCGCTGCAGCGTGAAGCTCTCGAACTCGGCCAGTTCGCCCTGCACGCCCACCACGTCGTAGTAGGTGACGGTGATCCGGGTGTAGCCCCCGGGACGGGAGCCGGGGTCGACCGAGAAGGCGGCGAAGCCGTAGGAGTTGGCGGCGTCGCGCACGGCTGACCACGGTGCCGGCTCAGCGACGTAGATCGGTGGGCGCTTGCCGGTGGTCGGGTCGACCGGCCCGACCGCGGTGATCACCCGGCAGGCCGGCGGGTTGAAGAAGAGCTGGTTGGACGGGGCCGACGTGCCGCCGCCGCCCAGCACCATGTGGACGGTTCCCAGGCTGGTGTCAATGACGTCGGTGCGGGTCGCCGCCGGCACCGGGGTGAGCGTCGCATTGCTCTGCTGTCCGCGGATCGGGTGCGAGCGCTCGTAGTGATGCTCGTGGCCGCAGACCACCAGGTCGACTCCGTAGCGGTCGAAGAGCGGCACCCACTCCTGCCGGATCCCGAGGTCGGCGCCGTTGAACTGGTCGGCCGTGCTGATCACCACCTGGTGCATGCAGACGACGATCCAGTCGATCGCCCGGTTACGTCGGGCCGCTTTCAGCTCCTTCTCCAGCCAGGCCTTCTGGGCCCCGTTGGAGTACCCGCGGACGTAGCTGTTGCCGCCGTCCTGATACGCGACATCATCGTTGGCCAGGCTGATGATGTGCACCGAACCGACGGTGAAGGAGTACCAGAGCCCTCGGGTGACATCAGTCTGCCCAGGCTGGGTGGGTAGCGAGAAGTACGTCTGATAGGCCTGGTAGCCGATCGGGCCGTTGCCGAGCTCGTTCTCGTGGTTGCCGGCAGCCGGCATCCACGGACGGTTGCGGGCGCTGCGGGAGTTGTTCTCCCAGAAGTCATTCCAGGTTCGCACCCGGTCGTCGGCCAGATTGGCGTAACAGAGGTCGCCGTTGAAGAGGTGGAAGAGCGGCTGCACCCGCTCGATGCCGGCTGTGGTGTCGCCGGCCGCCGGCGATCCGAGGTTGTCGTTGACGTACGGCGGGTTGGCGATGGTGACCCCGGCCGGGGGAACGTACTTGCGTCCCGTGGTCGGGGTGCCCTGGTCGCCGAAGCTGGTGAAGGTGAAGGGTTGGCGCCCGCGAGGGGCGGTCTGGAACGTCCCGAAGAGCGGCTCGGCACCGTCGTGCACGGCGGCATAGCCGTAGCCGTGCAGGGGAATGAGGCCGTTGATCGCGGCGTGGTAGGCGTAGACGACCTGCCCGGACTTGGCATCGGTGTAGGTGGTCGCAGTCGCCGGAATCGAGCGGTTGTAGCGCCCATCCTGTTCGCCGAGCAGCACCCGCGGCCGCGTCACCGGCTGCAGCGCGTACCAGGAGACCGTCACCTCGGTCGCGGCGTCGGCTCCGAACTGCAGGTGCAGCCCGTTCACCCGGGGAGTGGTCACCGGGTTGGCCGCGCCGCTCTTGGATGCGGTGATCGGGGCGGCCGCGGCTTCGCTGCCGAGTAGCGGCGCGGCGAGAGTGCCCGCCCCGACAACGCCGGCGGCGGCGAGGAACGAACGGCGGGAGAATCCGGAACGGAAGAGTTCTGCGTCATCGGTCATGGCGACCACGCTGCCCAAGGCGGAGAGCGCTGACCACAACGAGTCGGTGAACATTGCACGAACGGCAATCGGCAAGCAGCGATCGGGTGATTACGCAGCGCCGATCGGCCGGGTTCGAGTGCCGGATTACGACCAATAAGCCGCCTGCTGTGTGTCCGTTGTTCACTTTGACGCAAACAGAACACCGGATAGAACACGCATTCTCAGTCTGCCCCAGATGTGACCTCGAGGTCGCGGTCATCGAGATAGGGAAGTTCTGTGGATCCTGCTGACGATCTACCCCAGCGCGCCAGCGCGCCGGCGGCTCGTGTGCATTTTCAACTCTTCGCCGACGCTGCTCCCGGCCACATCCGGTGGCGCCTGCTCAGCGGCAACCGACGCGAGATCGGCCGCTCGGTCGCCAGCTATGCCGACGCCGATGAATGCCGGGTCCACATCAACTTGATGCTGGCCCAGCTGCCCTTGATGACGACCCGCGTGGTGCGGGCCAGTTCAAGCAGTTGGAGCTGGGAGATGCTGCTCGGTACTCAGCTCACTGTCATCAGCGGCCGCCGCTTCGATCGTCAAATTCGCTGCGCCCAGGCGCTGGCCCTCTTCCGCGAACTGGCGCCGGAGGCGGTCATCCATCCTGCCGTGATGCCGGCTCTCGCCCGGCGTGGGGGCGGTGAGCGTGTCGCGCTGCTGCCGGCTCGCGCTGGTGCGGTCCGACTCGGTCGGGCACTTCGCTGAGCCAGATGTGCGCGTCCGTTAATCCCCTGTTCAGGTCCGCTCTGCCTCTTGGTAGCACGTCTGAAGTCAACTCATTTCGCGCGCAATTATGCGTGCCGATCAACCGTGAATGGGTCTGCAATGACTGGTAGCCCACCGGCCGAAGAAGGAGGCGGAATGCCCGCGAACGACGTGCTGGGCGCATCGCCGTCTGAGACGACCGACGTACTCATGCAGCAGGCGCTCGGGCAGGCGCCACTGTCGTCTCCCGGCGTCCCGATGTCGCCCCGGCACCGGGACGCGGCGAGTCTGGACGCCCGTGCCATCTCAGCCTGGTTCGGCTCGCGGAAGGTGCTGGACCGGGTCTCGCTGCACATGCCGGCCAAGACGGTGACCGCCCTCATCGGGCCGTCCGGCTGCGGAAAGTCCACGTTTCTAAGGATCCTGAACCGAATGCACGAGTCGGTGCCGTCGGCCAAGCTGGCCGGCGAGGTGCTGCTGAACGGCGAGGACATCTATGACGCCGGGCACCGCATCACCGAGACCCGCAAACGGATCGGGATGGTCTTCCAGAAGCCGAACCCCTTCCCGGCGATGTCGATCGCCGACAACGTCACCGCCGGTCTGAAGCTCACCGGAACCCGGGTCTCGCGGTCGGAGAAGGCAGAGCTCATTGAGCGCTGCCTGACCCGGGGCGGACTCTGGAACGAGGTGAAGGACCGCCTCAACACTCCCGGCGCCGCCCTCTCCGGTGGGCAGCAGCAGCGCCTGTGCATCGCCCGCTCGCTGGCCGTCGAGCCGGAGATTCTCCTTATGGACGAACCCTGTTCCGCTCTCGACCCGACCTCCACGCACCGCATCGAACAGACGATCGCCGAGCTGGCCCCGGACGTCACCATCGTGATCGTCACCCACAACATGCAGCAGGCGGCCCGGGTATCTCAGCAGTGCGCCTTCTTCCTGGCCTCGCAGGGCACCCCCGGCGTGATCGTCGAGTCCGGCGACACGTCGCAGATCTTCGGTGAGCCGAAGGACCAGCGCACCTTCGACTACGTCAACGGACGGTTCGGCTAGCCATGACGCTCACGGTCGAAGAGGAGCTGGAGGAGCCAGAAGACTCACGGGCTGGGGTCGACGCGGCTCCTCTGGCGCAGGACGACGACGTTCCACGGTCGATCGATCCTGGTTTGACGAGGTCGGATCACATCTTCCGCGGCACCGCCCGTGGCGTGGGGGCGCTCGTCCTGGTACTGACCGGGTCCATTGGCATCTTCCTCGGTTATCAGCTGATTCCGACTATTCGTCACTACGGGTTCAGCTTCTTCACCGAGACCCAGTGGCTGCCGGCGCGGGACAAGGTCGGTATCGCCGCGGTCCTGGTCGGCTCGATCCAGATCGCCTTCATCGCGCTGCTGATCGCGTTCCCGATCGCCTTAACGACCGCGGTCTTCATCAGTGAATACGCACCGCGGTGGGCGAAAGCTACCCTCGTCGCACTCATCGACCTGATGGCCGCGATCCCGAGTGTCGTCTTTGGCTTCTGGGGCGTGAAGGTGCTGCAGCCGCACGCCATCTACGTGTCCCGGTGGATCAGCCAGCATTTCAGCTGGATTCCGTTCTTCAAGGTGCACACCGATCCGAACGCCGCCACCTGGGCCTCGGGCCTGTTCGTCGGGTCGGCGTTCACCGCAGGCTTGATTGTCGGCATCATGATCATTCCGCTCGCCTGCGCGGTGATGCGCGGGGTCTTCGCACAGGCACCCATTGGCGAGCGGGAGGCCGCCATTGCACTCGGATCGACCCGCTGGGGAATGATCCGGGCCGTGGTACTCCCGTTCGGACGGGGCGGGATCATCGGCGGCACCATGCTCGCGCTCGGCCGCGCACTGGGCGAGACGGTCGCGGTGCTGCTCATCATCAACCCACAGAACGAGATCAAGCTCAGTGTCCTTACGCAGGGCACCAACACGATCTCGGCCCTGATCGCCGATCTCTTCGGCGACGCCACGAAAGTTCAACTCTCCGCTCTGCTGGCGGCGGGTTTCGTCCTCTTCGCGATGACGCTCTGCGTCAACACCGTGGCCGCCATCTTCGTCAACCGCAGCAGGAGTGGAGCGGGTACCGATGCCTAGCGAACCGGCCGTCAGCACGCCGACGCAGAACCCGTACGAAGTGCAGAACCCGTACGAAGTGCGCCCAGCGATCGCGCGCTCGGCGCCTGCGCCGGCTGCTCCGGCTGATGTCCCGCGAGTCATCGGTGGCGCATCGGTGGACGATCGAGCCTCGCTCCTCGGAGCGGCGATCGGTTCGCTGGCGGTGACCTGGCTGCTCTACGAGGAGATTTTGGCCTGGAGTGGTCTCATCGGCTTCCTCGCTTGCTGGTGGGTGGCCTTTCTACTGCTGTATCTAGTCGTTAGTTCGATCGCCAACCCTGCACCGGTAGTGGTTGATCGGCTGGCGGCGGCGGTCATGACCAGCGGTGGGGCGCTCGTGCTTGCCTCGCTGGCCAGCGTCATCTTCCATATCTTTCAGAAGGGCTGGGCCGCCCTACACCATGTGAACTTCTACACCCAGGACATGGCCGGCGTTCGACCGACGGCTCCGCTGACGCAGGGGGGCATCTCCCACGCGATTGTCGGATCGATCATCATGGTGACGATCGCGGTCGTGATCTCGCTCCCGCTCGGCATCGGAACCGCGGTCTACATGACCGAGGTCGGCGGGCGCTTGTCACGTATCGTCCGCACCGTCGTCGAGGCGATGACTGCGCTGCCAGACATCCTGGCCGGCCTGTTTGTGTACACGGTCCTGATCCTGCTGCTCGGCGGGCAGCGCAACGGTCTCGCCGCAGCCGTGGCGCTCTCCGTCACCGCGACACCGATCATCGCCCGCTCGGCCGAAGTCGTGCTGCGAGTGGTACCGGGCGGTCTGCGCGAGGCCGGGATGGCCCTCGGCGCCTCGCAGTGGCAGACCGTGCGCCGTGTCGTGCTCCCCACAGCCCGATCCGGGCTTGCCACCTCACTGATCCTCGGCGTTGCCCGCATCTCCGGTGAGACGGCACCACTGCTCATTGTCTCGGCCCCGTCTACCTACTTCAACGCGAACCCTACGGACCTTCCGATGAATTCGCTGCCGCTCTTCATCATCACCGGAATTCGCAGCGGCCAGCCGTTGGCGATCCAGCGGGCCTACGGCGCCAGTGCGCTGCTGCTCACGATCGTGCTCGTGCTCTTTGTCGTCGCGCGACTGCTGGCCCGCGGCAAGGCCGGTCGTAGCTAGTCACGCAATTCTCTGCTCGTCCCGTCCGTCGATTCGTCCTAGTCAGGAAGTTGCAATGTCCAGACCTTCGCGGTTCAACCGCCGCCCGCAGCGGGCTGACGCCCGCTTCGCCACGGCGCAGCGAGTGGGTGCCGTCCTGCTCGCCGTAGCTGCGACTCTGCTGCCGATCCACTCGGCCTCAGCGGCCAGCACCGCGCAGATTCTAGGCACCGGTTCGTCCTGGTCGGCCAATGCGATCAACCAGTGGATCGCCGACGTCCACGCGCAGGGCCTCCAGGTGGTGTACACCCCGGTGGGTTCAGCCCAGGGCCGGACCGACTACGCCGCCTACCAGAACGATTTCGCCGGCAGCGACATCGGCTACCAGGGCACCGACTCGCAGTCCGGTGCGCAGGACGTCTCCAATCGACCGTATGCCTACCTTCCGGTGGCGGCTGGCGGTACGGCGTTCCCTTACCAGATCGTGGTAGGCGGAAAGCGAATCACGAACCTCCGCCTCTCTGGCCCGACACTGGCTGGCATCTTCACCGGGCAGATCACCAACTGGAACGACCCCACGATCACCAAGGACAACAACGGTGTGAAACTCCCGTCTAAGACCATCATCCCGGTGGTGCACTCCGAAGGTGCCGGTTCCACAGCGCAGTTCACCCGCTACCTCGCCACCGAGTTTCCAGCCCTGTGGAACAGTTTCAACGGCTCCCCGGGAATGACCGAGTACTACCCGGTGAAGGGGCACATGGTTGCGGCCAGCGGCTCCGACGGCGTTATGAACTATGTGACGTCCAAAGCCGGTGACGGCACGATCAGCTACGACGAGTACTCCTACGCGCTCGGGGCGGGCTACCCGGTCGCCAAGATCGAGAACAAGGCGGGGGTCTTTACTCTGCCGACGCAGTTCAACGACGCGGTGGCCCTGACCCAGGCCCAGATCAATATGAACCCGGCGTCACCGGACTACCTGCTGCAGAACCTCGACAAGGTCTATACATACTCCGACCCGCGAACATATCCGCTCTCGTCGTACTCCTATGCGATCATCCCGACAGACCCTAACGATTCGCGGATGACGGTCAGCAAGCGTCAGACGCTGGTGGACTTTCTCTCTTACTCCATCTGTACCGGGCAATCCGAACTCGGGCCGATCGGCTACTCGTCCCTTCCGCTGAACCTTGTCCAGGCCGGCTTTACCCAGATCGCCAAGTTGCAGACGTCGGACAAAAAGGTGACGCTGAGCGCCAAGCCAATCGCAACTTGCCACAACCCGACCTTTGATCCGGCCAAGCCCACCAGCAACAAGCTGGCGCTGATCGCGCCGATGCCTCCGGCGTGTGATCACGCCGGCCGCGGTCCCTGCGGCGATGACACCAGCACGGGCGCGGCGAACAACTCGCCCACGGCGACCACGGGCAAGACCGCCAGCACCTCGAACTCCGGCAAGGTCGCCGAGGCAGGCTCCCTCACGAACACAGCGGGCGCGGCGACCGGCGGAGGTGCCGGTGCCGGTGCCGCGAAGGCGACGAAGGCAGCGGCAATCGATCCGGAGACAGGACAGCCGGTCTCTGATTCGAGTGGCGACGGGTCAGGCGCCGATTCGACCGTGGCCCCGACCGGTGCGGAGCTTGCGGCATATAAGAGCCCGAGCAGCAACACTCCATACGCCTATCTGGCCGGCGTGATGCTCCTGCTGGTTCTCGTGGTGCCCCCGCTGGTAATGCGGCGACTGCGGCGTCCGAACGGCGACACGCGATGACCCGTCGCCGCAGACCACGCCCGGCAGTGGGTGCCGCTTCTTCGCGGTTGGGAGTGCTCGCCATCGTTGCCGCCTTCGTTGCCACCACTGGTCTCGTCGGAGCATCTGGATCGCTGTCCACGGCGGCCGCGGCTACCCCGACGGGGTTCACGACACCTGCGCCGATCGAGATGACCCGAACCCATCTCGTCGACGGGAAGGAAGATCCAGTAGACACCCGCAACGTCACGCTGAAGGTCGACGTGACGAAGGATCTCTACGACCAGCAGCGCATCGCGGTCAGCTGGGCGGGTGCCCACCCGAGCGGGCATGTGAGCTTGAACCCAAATGCTTCGCAGGCCTACACGGCGGAGTACCCGATGGTGCTGCTGCAGTGCCGTGACGTGCCGGGCAGCAATGGTGTGATCAACACGGCGAACCCGGAGGTCGATCCCACGACGTGTTGGTCACCCTCAACCGGCAGCCGAACTCAGCTGAACGTGGCAACCTTCGACGACACGGTGAAGCCGCCAGCTTTCGTGGACACGCTGCCGGCCTGGCGGCTCGATCGCTACGCCGACCCCGCTGATCGGGTTCAGTACGCACACGAACCCGCATCCACATCTCCGCTGTGCCCCGACTCGGCGGATAACCCCGCGGAGTACCGGCTTCCCTTTGTCGCCGCTGACGGCACCAAGTACTACGGCTCAGGCATCGGCGCGACGAACACGGCCTGTGGGCCGCAGCCGCCGGAGGCTGCGGCGCAGGCCGATGGGTCGGTCTCCAACCTTCCCGACAACTCCACCTTCGCCACCACCAATGCCGACGGGACGGGGTCTGCCCTCTTCAGCGTGCGGAACTCGCACAGCAATGCGTCCCTGGGTTGCTCGGTGACCGTGGCCTGCTCGATGGTCGCGATTCCGATCATGGGTATCAGCTGCGATGGTGGCGCAGGGTTGCCGGCGGCTGATTTGCCGAAGCCGACCGACGACGATCCCTGGTACGGCGACGTTGATCCGACCCGCCTGCAGGATGCCGAGCGAATCTGCGAGAACACGGGCATCTACGCGCCGGGTAGCCAGTTCGGTAACTCGTCGGTGGCCAGCTATGCCGTCGAAGGGGCGCTGTGGTGGAGTGCCTCCAACTGGCGCAATCGCATCGTGGTGCCGCTGACCTTCGCACCCGCTGCCGACGTCTGCCAGAACACCAAACAGAGTCTGGCGGTCTACGGCTCCGAACTGCTCGCCGCCGCCACGGCGTCCTGGTCGGCGCACTTCTGCGCGGACAGCGCAACCCGTCCCTTCACACACGTTCAGCAGCCGGAGCCGCAGGCCCGCCGAACGCTGGCGGCGAACGATCCTAAGCAGGTCGGCAGTGTGGAGGCGGCATTTACCAGCTACGCGCCCGATACGCCCTACTCCAGAGCGACCGTGCAAGCTCCGGTGGCGGCGACCGGGTTCGCGATCAGTTACACCATCGACGACAGTTCGAAGAGTCCATATACATCGCTTCGTCTTACGCCGCGACTGCTCGCCAAGTTGATGACTGAGTCCTATCCGTCACTCGTCGAGGCCACCGACACCAGCAGCAACGGATGGTCCTACCAGTTCCCCGGAACGAAGCAGGTCTCCACCGCCCTGCGGCGCAATCCACTGAACATCACCAAGGATCCGGAGTTCATCGCACTCAACCCAGGCATCCCGGACTCTGTGGATTCGGCCGCCGCGTCGACGCTCATCTCGCTCGGCACCAATTCGGATGTAGTTCGTGCACTCACCGCCTACATCAATGCCGATCCCGAGGCCCGCGCTTGGCTGGATGGCCGCCCCGACCCGTGGGGCATGGTGGTCAACCCAGCGTATGAAGGAATCTCGCTGCCGGTTGACGCCTGGCCACTGGACGACACCTGGACGCCCTCGGTTCGCGCCGGCGGTGCCTGCCGAGCGCTCGATCCGCAGCCGGCCTACCTTCCGCTGGTCAGCTCACCGCTGCAGCATCTCACTGATGTCGCGCAAGCGCTGGTTTACTCGTGGCCATCGAGCCAGGTCGGCTGTGGTGAGGTCGACGGCACCTCCGGCCAGCAGGTGTTCCGCTACACCCGCGAGCCGATCCAAATTCCCGGCCGCCGTTTCCTCATCGGGCTGACGTCGCTGTCGGAGGCCGAGCACGATCAACTGCATCTGGCCGCCCTGCAGTCGCAGTCCACCCAGAACCCCGAGGCCATCTTCTCGAACTCGACCGGACGGACCTTCGTTGAGCCGTCCTCGACCTCGCTGGCGGCTGCGGCGCACCTGCTCACCTATGACTCCGCAACCATGACCTGGCCGACGAACTACAGTGCGATGCGCACCAGCAAGGCCGGCGCGACTGCATACCCGGGCTTCATGCTCGTGTACGCGGACATCCCCACCACCGATCTTCCGTCCGGCGACGGGGCGGCCTATGCGACCTTGCTGGACTATCTGGTCGGCGCCGGCCAGATAGTGGGGGTGAGCTTCGGTGACCTGCCAGCCGGGTTCCTGCCCATGACGGCAGCGAATGGCCTTGGTGCCGAGGCCGTGTACACCCTCCGTGCGGCAGCAGCCGTGCGACAGCAGACGGGTCAGGTTCCGCCGCTCGTGCAGGGAGCCGCCGCGCAGCAGCCGCGGTCGGTTGCGCAGGAGATCACGCCACCGCCGTCGCTTCCGCAGACCGTGGTCGCCGCACAGGCACCGGTCGGAAACACCGTGGTTGGCCCGAGCGTACCGAGCAGTTCGCCGTCAACGCCGGCTCCGCAGCTTTCGGTCAAGCCGGCCGCGCTTGAATCCAAGGGGAAGACGTCGAGCAGCGCGACCGCCATGGTGATGGTGCTGCTGATCGTCCTGCTCGGTCTGCTGCTACTCGGCCCGCTCGGTGTACCGCTGATGATCGGGATCCAGCGGTCGAGGTCGGGCCGATGACGACGCTTGCACCACCACCGGGTCCGCCGCCGCCGCCGGGTCAGCTACCTCCGCCACCGCCGAATCCGCCACCGCCGAATCTGCCACCCCCTGGGGCGGCCCCGACGCAGCCGGCGAAGGCCGGACGTCGGCCGAGAACGTCCGCTGCGCCGCTGCCAGGTGGCATCCTGGTCGCGGCCTGGATCATGTTCGCCATAAGCGCGCTGGCGCTGTGGTTGATTGCGTTCACCTTCGGGCTGAGCAGCCTTCAGGCATCCAGGAGCAACGCGGTGTTGTACTCCGAGTTGCGAGAGAACCTCTCCGGCTCTACCACGCCCATCGGCGGGCTGATCGCGCCTGGCACTCCGATCGCACTCTTGAAGGCGCCGGCCGCGGGGCTTTCGGGCATCGTGGTGGTTGAGGGGACATCCTCGGGGCAGCTGACCTCCGGCCCGGGGCATCGGCGGGATACCCCGTTGCCAGGACAGGCGGGGACCTCACTGATCTATGGTCGTTCGCTCACCTACGGGGCGCCGTTCGCCCATATCGATCACCTCCACCATGGTGACCAGATCACCGTCACCACCGACCAGGGCACCTTCACCTACGTGGTGGAGGGTGTCCGGCACCCTGGTGACCCGCTGCCGACACTTCTTGCCACTGGCGCGGGCCGACTCACCCTTGAGACGTCGAGCGGCGTCTTCGGGTCGGCCAATACCGTCTACGTGGACGCGACCTTGAAGGGCGCGCCGGCCGGGACGCCGTCAGGACGGATGACCGTGGTTCCGCCCGCCGAGAAGGCCATGGGCACTGATAGCTCCGGCCTAGTGAACATGATCTTCTGGATGCAAGCACTGCTCGTCGTCTCCGTGGCAATGGTGTGGGCGTGGGTGCGCTGGGGTCACTGGCAGGCCTGGGTGCTCGGCGTCCCGGCGATCATCTGCCTACTCTGGCTGGTCACTGCGGACGCATCGCTGATGCTCCCTAATCTCATCTGACCGGCTACCTCATGAACCGGCGTTCTGTCGCGGACAGAACCGCCCGCTATTCGAGTTAAATCGGTATTCAGTAAGTCATCCTTAGTCATGACATGAGATAGCCGCAATTGGTTCATCCGTGGTTCACATAGTTCCGCCTTTACGTACGCTTCGCATCGAGAGTCTGACGCTGTTCCACTTCACCTACTCACGTAGAAAAGGACTCTGATGCAGAAAGCAACTCTCGCCAAGGCGGGTGTGGGGGGCGCCGTGGCGCTGGCACTCGGCCTGGGGGCATTCAGCCCGGCGGCCTACGCTGACGTTCAGCCTCGCAGCACGGACGCCGTGGCTATTGGCTCGGACACCGTTCAGTTCATCGGCGACTTCGGCGCCGACGGTGACACCGGAGGCGACCTCGGCTACAACGCGGTCAACACCAGCCACCGTCTCTTCTCCTTCGACGCCACCTCGGACGCCAGCGGCCGTACCGGCTACGTGAACGGCACCTCGACCGCGCTCGCCAGCTCGGTCGTGCTTCGCGCGGGCACCAAGCCGATCGTGCGTCCCAACGGATCTGGCGCCGGAATCACGGCGCTGCTGGCCGACACGACGCACCAGATCGACTTCGTCCGTTCGTCGCGTCTGCCCAAGCAGTCTGAGCAGACTAGCGCGGCCGCCGTTGCCTTCGGCGGCATCCACGTCTTCCAGATCGCGACCGATGGCCTCGCTATCGCCGCCGCCACCACGACCAACTCGCCGGCCGGGCTCTCTGCCGCTGAGCTGGCCAACATCTACAACGGCACCTACAAGAAGTGGAGCGAGGTTCCGGGCTACTCCGGTTCGCACGGCTCCGACGGCATCGTGCCGGTCATCCCGCAGACCGGTTCCGGTACCCGTAACGACTTCATCGCCGACATCAAGACGCAGACCGGAATCGACCTGACCAACACCCTGGCCAGCAACGTGAAGGTGGCCGAGGAGCACGACCCGACGGGAATCACGGGCGTTGCAACCGGCACGGACGTCAACGGCAACCCGGTCTCGGCCGCTGACGCGATCTCGCCGTTCTCGGTTGGTCGCTTCAACCTGATCAACTCCGCCTACTTCGGCACCACGCCGGCGCCGAACACGATCCAGCTCGAGACCGGCACCGCGCCGGACGCGTCAGCTGCCTACTTCCTGCAGCGTCACCTCTACCTGCTCGCCCGCCAGAGCGACGTCACCTCCACGACGCCGTTCCAGACCGGCGGTTCGGCCAACCTGGTGAACACGCTGTTCGGCAAGGCCAGCAGCTGGTTCGGCAAGGCGGCCAACGCTCCGCTGTTCAACGCAGCGGGCGGCAACCCTGCGGCCACCAACCCGAACCTGGTCGGTGTGTCGCAGGCGTGGCAGGATCTCTCCTTCGCATTCTCGGGCTGATCCAGCTCCCCGGTGATCTGGCCTACTTGGCCTGATCCAGCATCTCCGATGTAGTCGATTGCCGGTGCCCGAGGGCTCATAGAGCCTGACGGCACCGGCGGCCGATCGAACAACAGCTGGGCACCAGCTCCAAATACCGCAACTTCTGCACGGCAATTGTGTCTCTCATTCGACGGCGATTGCCGGCCTCATGCTGCGCAAATAACACACAGGCAGTGAACCCGTTGAACATCCACGGTGACCGCGCAGAGCGAAATCTCACCGGATGGTTGAACTGCCAATATACCGGCGATCGTCGCCTGACGCGCGCTCGGCTTGTAAAAACCGCCACTTGTGGCGTTGCTGGGAATGCATTTCAACAACCAATGTCTTATTCAGACGAAAATGGAGACACTGTGAAGATCAAGATGAAGACTGCGATCGGTGGGGTTGGAACCTTCGCCGTCGCCGCAGGCATGCTGGTCGTCGGGGCGGCGAACGCGAGCGCAGCTGCGCCGTCGTTCCAGCCGGACCCGAACGCGGCCGGCACCGTCAGCTTCTACAACGCTGCGGGTGTGCAGATCACCTCCGGCACGCTGAGCGCCAGCCCGTTCGCTGCGTACTACGTCGCTTCGACGCCGGCGCTGTCCAACTCGGGTCCGAAGGACGCGGCCGTGTTCTACACGCCCGTGCTGGGTCAGGCTCCGGCCGTGTGGCAGACCGGTGACATCGAGACGACCAGCCAGACGCCCGGAGCGCACCCGAGCTACCCGGGGGCCCTGGCCACCATAACCAACCCGGTGGTCAAGGATGACAGCGGTTTCGCTGACATGCCCGACCACATCTCGAACTTCACCAGCACCGACTCCGCAGACCCGAACGTCTACGAAGTTCGTATCTTCGACGGTGTGAACTACTGGAGCTCCGACGTCAAGGTCGACACCGCGGCTGACACCTGGACCCAGGTGTACCCGACGGTCAAGACTGCGACGACGCTCTCGACCATCACCGCCAACCCGGCCAGCCCGGCCGACAGCGGCTCGACCGTCACGCTCAGCTCCACGCTGACCGCTGGCGACGCCACCCACCCGGCCGGCACGGTCTCGCTGCTGGACGGCGCAACGACCGTTCCGGGCGCGACGTTCAACGCCGCCACCGGTGCTGTCTCCGCCACCGTCAACCCGGCCGATGGAGCGCACAGCTACTCCTTCGTCTTCACCCCGACCGACACCGCTACCTACAACGGCACCACGTCGGCCACGCTGGCCTACGCGGTCAACGCTCCGGCTCCGGCCGCCGCGACGACCACCGCCGTCAGTGGCCCGACCACCGGCACCGTCGGTAGCCCGGTCACCGAGCACGCCAACGTGACGTCCGGTTCGCCGGCCGCCGAGCTGGCTGCGGGCAAGGGCTCGGTTCAGTTCAAGGTTGATGGCGCGAACGCCGGTGCTCCGGTTGCTCTCACCGCGACTGGTGCCGACTTCGCGTACACCCCGGCCGACACCTCGGCGCACGTCATCACCGCGGCGTTCGTCCCGGCTGACGTCACCAAGTACCTCGCGTCGTCCGACGCCGCTGGTGTCACGGTCACCGCGACCGCGGCTCTCTACGCTCCGGACCCGCAGACGATCGACGTCAACGTTCCGCAGGGAACGCTCGTCATCAGCACGCCGTACACCCCGGCCAACCCGTTCCACCTCGGCAACATGACCCTGTCGGCCGATGGCACCTCGTTGACCAGCACCCCGGCCAACTTCGGTGACCCGGCCGTTGCCGCCTCGGCCACCCCGGGCGTCAACAACGGTGTCACCATCACCGACACCCGCACCGGAAGCACCGGCTGGACCGCTTCCGCCTCGGTCAGCGACTTCACCAACGGAGCCAACACCATCAACGGTGACGGCCTCAGCTTCACGAACGTCGCCCCGAAGTACATCGTCGGCAACCACATCCAGTCGGGTGTTACGCCGCACGACATCACCGCGTTCAAGACGGCCGCCAAGGCATTCGCCGTCTCCAACGTGGGCCCGGGCACCGTCGATGTCACCGGAAAGCTCGCGCTGACCGCTCCGACCTCGACCCTGGCCGGTCTGTACGTCGCCACGATGACCTTCACCATCGTCTAACGAACGGTTGGTCATCGACTGACTCTGGTCAGTGATATCGAACAGGGCGGGCAGAAAGTTTGCCCGCCCTGTTCATTTACGTTCACCTACGTTCATCTGCGGTCTGCGTAATAGACGCCGACGTGAAGTCCACTTCATCTCATGCCTCGCATCATCCGTCCAACCCATGTCGCATGCCACCGGCGAGCTACGGTCGCCGATGTCCGTCACCCGTTTGCGGTGGTACCCGTCGCGCTGCTGCTGATCCTCATCTCGTTCATCTGGCCGGTGACCGCGAACGCCGTGACACCGACTCCGGAGCCGACAGGTTCCAAGTCGGCAGCAAAGTCGGCGCCGGCGAAGGCGACGTTTGGGATCGGACCGGCCACCGGCGGCCGCATCGACAACCGAATCCAGTTCTCGTACCAGATGGCCACCAGCGGCACCTACAGCGACCACGTGGCGATTCAGAACTACGCCGCCGCACCGGTCGACCTGAGTGTCTACGCGGCGGACCTGGAGAACTCTCTCGATGGTGATCTCGCTGTACCTGCCGCCTCGGTACGGCCGAAGGAGACCGGCACCTGGATCAAACTCGCCGCACCAAAGCAGACGGTGCACTTGGCGGCAGCCACGACCGGAGGCCCGGGGCGTGCCGTGCTGCCCTTTACCGTGCAAGTGCCCTACAACGCCTCGCCGGGCGACCACAGCGCGGTGATCGTAGCCTCGCTAACCACCCTCGGTAAGAACCCGAAGGGGCAGAACATCGCGCTGGACCAGCGCATCGCCACCCGGATCTTCATACGGGTCGATGGCGCCGTGCACGGCCGTCTTGCCATCGACGACCTCAAAGTCAGCTACGACGGTTCGGCGAACCCCTTGGGCCATGGCAAGGCGCACGTCACCTACACACTGCGCAACAGCGGCAACGTGAAGCTCGGCGCGAAGCAGGCGGTGAACGTGACCGGCATGTTCGGCACGAAGGCGATTGGACCGGTAATCCCTGACCAGGTTCTGCTGTTGCCGGGTGCCACCCTGCCGATGAGTGTGGAAATCCTCGACATCACGCCTGCCTTCATGGAGAAGGTTCACGTCGTGACCACGCCGCTAGTGGTGAAGGGCGATCCGGACCCGCACGCACGCGGGGCCACCAAGACCGTTTCGTTCTGGGCTATTCCGTGGGCGCTGATCACCACCGTCATCGCCGCGATCCTGCTCATCGTTGCGGCGTACCTGATCCGCCGCTGGCGAAAGAATCGCCCGACACCGCCGGCCGGACCGCGGGGAGGCGGAATCCGTCCGCAGCCGCCCACCTCCGATCCGGAACCGGAGCCCGCGGCGGCGGAAGACGACCACGTCGCTCCAGTGCTGATCGCCGACGCCGTCATTTCGACTCCGCAGCGGCGCCGCTTGGCGTTAGTGAGCGCTGGGGTTGTTCTCGCCGCCGCGCTGGCTTGGGGCACTTCGGGGGATGCGTCGGCCGCCGCGCTGCCCTACAACGACCCGTCAGTCTCGGGCGGCATCGGTCTGTGCAGTAAGACCGGCACCGAGATCACCTCGGGAAACATCAACGATCGCCCGTTCGTGTGGCGTGCCGTGAGCAGCGTCAAGGCGCCGGCGGGGTACGACATCTCCGGGCGGAAGGCGACCCTGGTCGCCTATCAGCCGCGGCCCAACGTCCAGGCCTACGCATGGAACGGTGACACCCTCACTGCCGCCTCCACTTACACGAATCCCGCGGCGCCAATGGCCGCGGCAACGAGCCTGGACTTCAGCCTCAATGACTTTATCGGCGAGTTCAAGCCGATGGTCGACGGCCTACTGCAGCTTCGCCTGTACCTCGCCGCTCCCGGCAGAGACGCGCTCAACACTTCTTACCCGGCCATCAACATCAAGGTGACGGGAAATACCTGGGCGGTTGTGAATCCGGTATCGGTCTCCTGTACGAGCGGGGACGCCGTCTCGAGCGAGGAGTCGGCGATCGCTCGGACCTCGGCATCGCCAACTGCGGCGCTGCCGAGCCAGGCGAATCCGGCCGCCGGGAAGACCTCGGGCGCCGCGCACGCTTCGGCGGCGGCCAAGGCAAGTGCCTCGCGCACCGCCGAGGCGTCCGCCGCCCGGGCCACCTCGATTGCCGTGGCGGCGGGGCACACCGACGCCTCGTCGTCCGGCTCGAGTTGGCTGGTCTGGCTGATCGGTGGCGTTGTCGTGATCGGGTTGATCGCTGGTGGCGGGTTCGGCTGGAGGCGCTACACGGCTGCGCGCACATCGCGTAGTTAACCAGTCACAGTTTGATTCATCCCCTGTTAACGCCTGAGTCCTCGCGATGACGGCTTCCGGCTCAGTCTCGTCTGTCTGACGTTGTGACGCTCGACGTGTCACCTCGCCAGCGGCCATCGACGTCAGTGGTTGACCGCTCGGTGACGCGACCAACTACTGACGAGCCATCAGGGAGAACTGTGATGATCAGGGTCAAGTCCACCGTCGCCGCGATGGGAGCCCTGGCTCTCACCGCCGGCCTCTTCGTGGTGTCGGCAAACGCCGCATCGGCCGCGCCACCGTCCTTCCAGCCGGATGCGCAGGCTGCGGGCACCGTTGCCTTCTATAACGCCTCAGGTGTGCAGATCACCTCGGGTTCGCTCAATTCCTCGCCTTTTGCGGCCTATTACATGGCGTCCACGCCGGTGCCGACGTGGACCGGTGTTCCGGGTGATCCGGACGCTCCCGGTCCCAAGGCCGCGGCGGTTTTCTACACGCCGGTGCAGGGTCAGCTGCCGGCGGCCTGGCAGACGGGCGATATCGAGACCTCCAGCCAGACCATCGGTACCCACCCGGGGTACCCCGGCGTGCTGGCGACCACCACCAATCCGGTGGTGAAGGATGACTCCGGCTTCGCCGACATGACCGACCACATCGCCAACTTCACCAGCACTGACGCGGCGGACCCGAACATCTACGAGGTCCGACTGCTGAACAGCAATGGCCAGCTCTACTGGTCTTCTGACATCAAGGTCGACACGGTCAATAACACGTGGACGCAGGTCTACCCGACCGTGGCGGCTGCTCCGGCGGTGACGGCGATCTCGCCGACGTCGGGTCCGATCGCTGGTGGCACGACGGTGACGATTACGGGTACTGGGTTCACTGGTGCGACGAAGGTGACGTTCGGTACGAAGGCGGCGACGAGTTTCACTGTCGTGTCTTCGACGAAGATCACGGCGGTGACTCCGGCGCAGACGGCGGGGACGCACAGCATCACGGTGACGACGCCGGGTGGTACGAGTGCGTTGGTGGCGGCTGATGTGTTCACCGCGACGGCGGCTGCTCCGGCGGTGACGGCGATCTCGCCGACGTCGGGTCCGATCGCTGGTGGCACGACGGTGACGATTACGGGTACTGGGTTCACTGGTGCGACGAAGGTGACGTTCGGTACGAAGGCGGCGACGAGTTTCACTGTCGTGTCTTCGACGAAGATCACGGCGGTGACTCCGGCGCAGACGGCGGGGACGCACAGCATCACGGTGACGACGCCGGGTGGTACGAGTGCGTTGGTGGCGGCTGATGTGTTCACCGCGACGGCGGCTGCTCCGGCGGTGACGGCGATCTCGCCGACGTCGGGTCCGATCGCTGGTGGCACGACGGTGACGATTACGGGTACTGGGTTCACTGGTGCGACGAAGGTGACGTTCGGTACGAAGGCGGCGACGAGTTTCACTGTCGTGTCTTCGACGAAGATCACGGCGGTGACTCCGGCGCAGACGGCGGGGACGCACAGCATCACGGTGACGACGCCGGGTGGTACGAGTGCGTTGGTGGCGGCTGATGTGTTCACCGCGACGGCGGCTGCTCCGGCGGTGACGGCGATCTCGCCGACGTCGGGTCCGATCGCTGGTGGCACGACGGTGACGATTACGGGTACTGGGTTCACTGGTGCGACGAAGGTGACGTTCGGTACGAAGGCGGCGACGAGTTTCACTGTCGTGTCTTCGACGAAGATCACGGCCGTCACTCCGGCCCAGACCGCGGGCGCGCACAGCATTCAGGTGACGACACCGAGCGGGTCCAGCCCGTTGGTTGACGCGGACAAGTTCACTGCCGTCTAACTGAAGCAGCTGGTTACAGGTAAAGGCGATCGGCCCGGATGTCAATCCGGGCCGATCGTCGTCTGTTTGCGCAATCCCTCGTGCCGCAGACGAGAGCGTTACTGAATGCTGTCGAGGAATCGCAGTATTCGCACCGGAGCCATCGCGTTCATCCCTAGTTAACGAGACGACACCCGTGAAGTCACCCGGGGGCGAGATTCCGTACGTCTGTCAAGGACAACCTGTGGCAGTCAGAGGAGTTCAACTCTCACTAGGAGTCCGGTCAGTGAAGCTTTTCCACCGCATTAAGCAGGCGCAGAGACGGAGTCTCTCAATTGGGCTCGCGACGGCCTTGACCGTTGTCGTGGGGTCGGCGCTGATCGTGTCAAGTGACGCCACCGCGGCCGTCGCGGCGCCGCCGTCGTTCCAGCCCGACTCGCACGCTGCGGGCACGATCTCCTTCTACGACGCCTCGGGTGCGCAGATCACGTCAGGTTCGCTTGATGCGTCGCCGCTCGCCGCTTACTACATGGCGTCCACTCCCGTCCCGGTCTGGACCGGGATTCCCGGCGATCCGGACGCCCCGGGACCCAAGGTTGCCGCTGTCTTTTACACGCCGGTGCAGGGCCAGACACCGGCAGCCTGGCAGACCGGCGACATCGAGACGACGAGCCAGGTCATCGGTACGCACCCGGGCTATCCCGGCGCGCTCGCGACCACTACGAACCCGGTGGTGAAGGATGACTCCGGCTTCGCGGACATGACAGACCACATCTCGAACTTCACCAGCACCGACACCACCGACCCGAACATTTATGAGGTCCGGCTGCTGAACAGCAACGGTCAGCTCTACTGGTCGTCTGATATCCAGGTCGACACGGTCGCCAACACCTGGACCCAGGTCTACCCGGTCGTCACTGGCGGCGCTACGCCGACGCCGACCCCGGCCGTCACCCCGTCGCCCACGCCGGTGGTCACTCCGGCTCCGACCCCGGTCCCCACTGCGGCTCCGACGCCAGTGGTCACGCCCACGCCGACCCCGGTTGTCACTCCGGTGCCGACGCCAGTGGTGACTCCGGCTCCGACCCCGGTGGCGACGGCGGCTCCGACCCCGGTCGTCACACCGACGCCAGCGCCTACTGCGGCTCCGACTCCGGTCGCTACTGCAGCGCCGACCCCGGTGGTCACTCCGGCTCCGACTCCGGTGGTCACTCCGTCTCCGGCTCCGGTCGTTACGCCGACGCCGGTGGTGACGCCCGTGCCGACCCCGGTCGTGACGCCCACGCCGACGGTAGCGGCGACCCCGTCACCGACGCCGGTCGCCACGGTGGCCCCGACGCCGGCAGCGTCGCCGGCTCCGTCGCCCACTCCGGTTCCCGTTGTCACGGCCACGCCGACACCGGGCGCCACGGTTGGCTCGATCACCGACCCGAACGGCGACCCGATCGCCCAGGGGAGCACGCTGACTCCGGGCCAGTCGCTGAGCATCAGCACATCGGGCTTCGCCCCGGGTGAGAAGGTCACTCCGGTCGTGCACTCCACGCCGATCACGCTGGCCGCGGTCACCGCGGACGCTGAGGGCAACCTCATCTACGCGTTCACCGTGCCGGCGGGGCTGGAGGGGGGAGCCCACACGCTGGTCCTCAGCGGTGCCCACACCAGCACGACCTTCAGCTTCCGGATCGACTCGACGGTGACCGGTGCCACCATCACCCCGACCGACCCGAATGCGGCGCTGGCCAACACCGGCTTTGACGCCACCGGCATCGGTGGCCTGGGTGCGGTACTGGCGCTGCTCGGCGCCGGACTGGTTGCTCTCGCGATTCGCCGCCGGGCCAGCTAGTCAGGTTTAGCCAGTCAGTGGCGGGGTCGATCTCAATCGGCCCCGCCGCTGCTATCTACGCTCGCGAGTGCAGCGACCGGGTACAGACGGTCGTAGACGCAGAGCGCCAGCACGATCAGGGCCGTCAGAAGCCCCAGCAGTAGCGGGGCCAGCTGCGGGCCGGCAACCGCCAACCCGACCAGAGCCACCACCGCGGCGAGGCGGCTCCAGGGCGTCCGCCGCCAGACGACGGCCTTGAAGCAGGCGTGACCGGCGAGGAAGAGCGCGGTGCCACCGCAGACCAGCAGCACGGTCGAGACTTCCACGTGCTCGTGCGGGTGCAGGTGGGCGGCGTGCAGCAGTTCCTCGTCGCCGGCCGCCGCGACGATGATCCCGCCGATCAGGATCGGATGTACGAAGTGATAGGCCGAGCGTCCGAGTCGTCCGGGGTTGGCTGCCTGGGCGATCACGTCGGCGGCGTCCTCGGCGCTGCGATCGAAGTAGACCCACCAGAGCAGCGCGGCACCGACGAGCGCGGTGACGAAGGTGGCAATCTCGGTCGGGTGGTGCAGCTGCGAGAGCGTCTCGCCGAGCACCACGATCGACTCGCCGAGCGCGATGATGACGAAGAGCTGGCAGCGCTCGGCGAAGTGGCCGCCGTCGATCGACCACTGCGCCGCCTGCGAGCGTCCGAGGACCGGTGTGTAAAATCCGACCGCACCGCCCAGCAGATCGACGACCACCACGCCCAACCAGAGCGCCTCCCGAGCGTGCCCGTCGACCAGCCCACCGGCGATGGCCAGAGTGCCACTGACGCAGCACCAGGCGAGGATGCGCTCGAAGTTTCTCCTGAGAAACGTGTCATGTTCGAGCACGATGACGACGTACAGCGTGCGCCCGATGTGGATCGCGGCGTAGCTGACGCCGACGACCAGGCCGCCGGTGGTGAAGGCGACGGGCAGCCGCGACGCCATCACCAGGGCACCGAACATGATCGCCAGCAGCATGATCCGGGTGGAGACCACGTCCGGGTCCAGCCAGTTCGTCACCCAGGTCGTATAGACCCAGGTGAGCCAGACCAGGCCGAGCAGCAGGGCTGTCTGAAGCGCACCCTCGACAGTGAGATTCTCCAGCAGATGTTTGGAGAGCTGGGTGATCATGAAGACGAAGACGAGGTCGAAGAAGAGCTCGATGTTCGTCACCGAAGCCGGTTTCGCCTGATCGCGTAGGAACGTTCGTGGCACGGGTGCGTCCAGGTTCACGGCATCTCCAGGTTTGGGCGTCTTCGCGGACTAGTGCGGTGCTACTTCCAGCCGCATGGGGACGTGCGGGATCCCGTCCTCGTCGTAGGTGTCGCCGTAGCGGCGGAAGCCGAAGTTCTCATACCAACCTTCGAGGTGAGCCTGGCCATTGAGAACGACATCCGGCGGAGTGCCGGCGGCGCGCGTGTAGTCGACGGCGGCGCGCATCAACTGCGCGGCGAGCCCCCTCGAGCGGGCCGCGGTTGCGGTGGCGACTCGCCCGATCCGCCAGGCATCAGGGTCGTGCAGCACCCGCAGCGTGGCCAGCACCTCGCCGTCGGGCGAGCTGATCCAGAGCTGACGGGTGCCTGGTTCCAGATCATGCCCGTCCGGGTCGAGATAGACGCACTCCTGCTCGACCACGAAGATCTCTGAGCGCAGCCGCAGGATGCGGTAGAGCGTGGTGGCGGAGAGGTCCTCAGTCGCGCTGAGGTGGAGCTGGAGTTCGGGCATCGCCCCATCCCATCACGCCCGATGAGGGGCCAGACGGCAGCGGTGGCCTCAGACGAAGCGACTTGGGTCCCCAGCGCCGACCCGCACCACCTCGGGGGCCTCGCCGGAGAGGTCCACCACCGTGGTCGGCTCGGTGCCGCAGTCGCCGGAGTCGACGACGGCGTCGACCTGGTTGTCCAGCAGTTCCTTGATCTCCCAGGCCTGAGTCATCGGCTCCTCCTCGTCCGGGAGCAGCAGCGTGCTCGACAGCAGTGGTTCGCCGAGTTCGGTGAGCAGGGCCTGGACGAAGGTGTGCTTCGGGATGCGAACCCCGACCGTCTTCTTCTTGGGGTGCATCAGCCGCTTCGGCACCTCGCGGGTGGCCGGCAGGATAAAGGTGTAGCTGCCCGGGGTGCTGGCCTTCACCATCCGAAAGACCGAGTTGGGCACGTGGACGAACTGGGCCAGCTGGGCGAAGTCCCGGCACATGAGGGTGAAGTGGTGATGCTCGTCGAGGTGACGGATCTCGCGGATACGCTCCAGCCCGCTGCGGTTGCCCAGCTGGCAGCCGAGGGCGAAGCAGGAGTCGGTCGGGTAGGCGATAAGTCCCTCGTCGCGGATCAGAGCCGCCAGCTGGGTGATCGCTCGCGGTTGCGGGTTTTCCGGGTGGATGTCGAGGTACCGAGCCATCTGGCCAGCCTAGGCGTATTGGAGGGTAGGCAGCCGCCGGCTACCCGTCCGACGGCAACCCCGGGAACTGCCTAAACTGTCCACCATGACCGCTACCGCTTCCGCTGGGCCGGACGAGCTCTCCCGCCCGCAGTCCGAGGTGCCCGACGAGAAGCGCTACGACGCAGACGTGATCGTGGTCGGGGCCGGGCCGTCGGGGAGCGCAGCCGCTTACTGGATGGCCAGTGCCGGCCTGGACGTGCTGCTGCTGGAGAAGACCACGTTCCCGCGGGACAAGGTCTGCGGTGACGGGCTCACCCCGCGTGGCACCCGGGCTTTGGTTGAGATGGGCATCGACGTCAGCGAGGAGGCGGGCTGGCTGCACAACCGTGGCCTGCGCGTCATCGGCGGCGGCCAGCGCCTGCACCTGGACTGGCCGGACCTGACCAACTTCCCGCCGTACGGGCTGGTCCGCCCGCGGGCCGACCTCGACGCCCTGCTGGCCAACCAGGCGGTGAAGGCCGGTGCCCGTTTGCACGAGCAGACCACCGTGAGCGAGCCGCTGCTGGATGCGGCCGGCCAGGTCATCGGTGTGACGGCCAAGGTCGGACCGGATAAGTCACCGGTCACCTACCGGGCGCCGGTGGTGCTCTCCTGCGATGGAGTCTCCAGCCGGATGGCGCTGGCCCTCGGCGTCCAGCGCAACGACAAACGCCCGATGGGCGTCGCGGTGCGTCGCTACTACACCAGCCCGCGCACTCACGACGACTACCTGGAGTCCTGGCTCGAGCTGTGGGACGGCCCGCCCGGTGCCGACGACGCGAAGCTGCTGCCGGGCTACGGCTGGATCTTCGGAATGGGCGACGGCACGGTGAACGTCGGTCTCGGCGTCCTCAACTCCAGCGCCGGCTTCCAGAAGACCGACTACCGCCAGTTGCTCACCCGCTGGCTGGACAACACGCCCGAGGAGTGGGGCCTGCGCGAGCAGAACGCCACCTGCCCGACCCGCGGCGCCGGCCTGCCGATGGGCTTCAACCGCACCCCGCACTACTCCCGCGGCATGCTGCTGGTCGGTGACTCCGGCGGCTCGGTAAACCCGTTCAACGGCGAGGGCATCCCGTACGCCATGGAGTCCGGCAAGTTCGCGGCCCAGGCCGTCGTCCAGGCGATGTCGCGGCCGGAGGGCCCGAGCCGGGAACGGGCGCTGCAGGCGTATCCGGAGATGATGGCGCAGGAGTGGGGCGCCTACTACCGCCTCGGTGGCACGTTCGTGAAGCTGATCGGGAACCCGGCGGTGATGCGGGCCTGTACCCGGCACGGCCTGCCGCACCCGGGCCTGATGCGTTTCGTCCTCAAATTGCTGGCGAATCTCAATGAGCCGCATGGTGGCGACCTCTCGGACCGGGTCATTCAGGTCCTCACCAAGATCACCCCGGCGATCAGATAGCGCACCTCAGCCAGAGAGCAGACTCCGAGTTCGAAGGGCTGGAAATCGGCTGAAGTCGCGGTCCAGTGTGAGTAGTTCCCGAACGCCATGACTCAGGCAGGTGGCGGCTATCCGGGCGTCGTGCACAGACGGACCAGTGAGGTGGGCCTGGCGTATCAGGTCGCCGAGGATTTCGAGATGATTTACCGACTCGGTCAGCAGGGCCACTGACGGCGATGCGCACCACGCGTCGATCTGGTCCAGGGCTTGTTCGCGCGTGCTTGGCGGGGCGAAGATCCTTCGGTTGGTGACTACCGCATAGAACTCGTGAAGGCACGTCCAGGGAATCGCCCACGTTGACGCCGACTCAGCCAGGTCGCGCATCGCGGCGGCCGCAGGCTCATGGAACGGCGAGTCCTGGCGATGGGCATATACCAGCACGTTGGTATCAACCGCGATCACCTAACTCGGCACCCCGTAGGCCGCGTCGCGAATAACGTCCCAGGGAGCGTCGCGAAATTCAGGCTGCAGACCCTCCCCGCCGACTGAGAGGTCGGGGAGTACAAACGGCTTTCGTGCCTGGTCTTCGATCAACCGGCGCAACGCCTGCTCTACCAATGACTTACTGGTCGTTCCGCGTTGTTTCGCCAACTCCTGCACCTCGCGCAACAACGGCTCAGGCAGGTCGAACGTGGTCTTCATACTGCTGACATTACCATCCTATATTGCTGGCAATATCGCGTGAGGCCGACTGATCGAGCGGGAGGCAACCGGTCTTAGCCGGCTGGGTGGACGGCGACGAACTCACCGCGCGCCTCGGTACCGTCGCTCGTCTGCCATTCCCCGACGACCTCGCCGACGCGTTCCGGATCAGCCGTCGGTGTGGCGGCCAACCGCCGATTGATGCGCAGCGTCAGCTTCGGCCCATCAGCGGTCTCAACGAGGATGTCGGTGGAGGTCGTGGTGTCGGTGGCCCGGCTGCTGACGACGACGAGATCTTGAGTGGCAGTGAGCTTGGCCCTGATGGACGGGTCGAGAGTGTTGCTCTGACTCTGGGCCTGTGCATCGACCTTTCCCTGCAGGAACGCGATCAGCTGGTTGATGAGAACCGGGTCCCGAGTGCCGTCGTAGATGTAGCGCAGGCCGAGGACGCCGTGTTCGCTGGTGCCGATCAGGTCGCCGGCAGCGCCATCGACCGGTGCGTCCCGGTAGGTCTGCGGCACGAGGTAACTCACGGGTTCGTCGCCGGCCTCATCCACGGCGATCAGGAATTCGATGCCGACCTCACCCGCTGGATCGTCGAGCCGGAAGCCGCCGCCTCGGCGCAGCGACGGTGACCCGTTCCCGACGTACCAGGGGCGGGTCGGCAGCCAGTCGGTCAGCAGTTCCAGCTTCCCCGGCTTCATCGTCGTGTTGTGAACCTCGGCCATCGTCCGCTTCCTCTCGTCTGGGGCGAACGCTACTCGCGGGCACTGCTACTCATCTCGGCCCGAGCCCGGTCCGTCCGTCGAGCAGTTCCCGAGCTACGTCGAGGTGGCCGGCATGGCGGGCCGTCTCTTCGATCATGTGCAGTACGAGCGTTCGCAGGTTGACGACATCCTCGGTGCCGGCGAGATCGTGTGTACCGCGTAGCGCGGAATCCAACGCCGCCGAATTGAGCACTTCGTTGGAGCGCTCGATCTGGTCGCGGTAGAAGGCGAAGACCGCTTCGGTCGGACGAGCAGAGACTAACGGCGCGTCCTCGTCGTAGTCGCCAACGTCGCCATCGCCAGAGGGCCAGGGGAGTGGATCAGCGCAGCCCAAGGCGACCTCTTGGAACCAGTGCCGCTCGGCGTAGCCCAGGTGCTCGACGAGCCCGAGCGGCGTCCACCCGGACGGCACGATCGGCGTGCGCAACAATTTCTCATCCAGCTCTTCGAGGATCTGCAGCACCGTCCAGCGCTGAGCATCCAGAAATATCCGCAGGGCTTCGGCTTCACTGGTCATGCTGTGATTCTGTCGTAGGCCTACGACAGAATCACCGTTCAGCTGGTGAGCGGCCCGCGCAGTACGCTCTGTGCGTGGGCCGGGTTGCCGTTGTAAAGCTGGGCCGAGACGTCAACGACATGGAACTCGCGCAGATCCACTCCGGCCGGCAGGGTAAAAGCGCCGCTGCCATTCGTGCCGAGGGTGCCGACCGCGACCATCTTTCCCGAGGTCGGCGCGTAGAGCCACACCTCGTAAAACCCTTCACGCAGCGGCAACTTCGACGTCGTCACCCGTAGCGACGGACCGCTGGTCGAGCAGGCGACGGCCGCCTGTCCGGAGGCGCCGGCCGGAGCGTCCGGCATCTGGGCCAGCGCGGCCTCGTTGGTGGCGCAGACGGCCACCGCCTTCGTCGGCGTCCGCGAATGCCCCAAGAGATAGCCGCCGCAGGCGGCGCCAATCAGGGCGACAGCTGCCACCGAAGCGAGTAGCCATCGGTGGGAACGCTTAAGTGGAACGCGATGGGCTGACCGCGGGATCGGAGTCGGGGAGTCGGGGGTAGCCACCGGGACGGCTTCGGCCGCCGACTCCACTGGCACAGCCGCCGACTGCGCAGGGTTGAGGTCCAGGCCGAGCTCGGCCGCGATGCCGGCCCAGACGCTGGCCGGTGGACGGACGTCGGGCGTACCCAACGGCTCGATCGGGTTGCGGGCCAAGGTCACGATGCCGGCCAGGCTCACCCGCTCCTGCATGCACTCGAGGCAGCCGCTCTGGTGATCGGCGTCGGCGGGGGAGAGGCGCTCGCCGAAGGCAGCGAGGACGATCGCATCAAGGCGCTCCGGCTCGCCGGGATCAGATTGCTGGTGCACCGTCCGCCTCCCATCGACGTCGCAGTTGGAGCAGCCCGCGTCGGAGCTGGCTCTTGACCGTGCCGAGCGGGAGCCCGGTCACGCTGACGATCTGGGTGTGGGTTAGGTCGTCGAAGAAGGCGAGTTCGAGCACCCGGCGCTGCGGTTCCGGCAGCTGGGCCAGCTCGTCGGCCACCACAAGCCGGTCGAGCAGCTTCGCCGGGTCGGCCCCGTAGTCAACCGGGTTGTGCGCGGCGGCATCCGCGGCGGCCGCGCCGGCGATGAGCTGCTCTCTGGCTAAGATCCGTAGCCGATCGATCGCTCGCCGTCGGGCGATGGCCACCAGCCAGGCGCCGAGGGGCGCGATCTGTGGTTGGTAGGTCGCCCGCGCCTGCCAGGCCGAGAGGAACGTCGTCTGCGTGACCTCCTCAGCATCGGCCGGCGACGGGAGGCAGCGTAGGGCGGTGCGGTAGACGACGCCACCGTAGCGGTCGTAGCTCTGCCTCAACACCTGGGCGTCCCCGGTGGGGAAGGCGGCGTCGAGGCGAACGTCGTCCTCCGGCCGGCCGAGGGGGGCCGGCCGGCCGGAGGCATTCGGTCGGTCGAGGGGGAGGGGCCGACCGAATGGGCCCGAACCGGTAGAAGTCGCAGCATCCGTGGGTGCGTCTCGACGATCCGCCTCTTCGGGAATCTGCGAGGAACCGGTCGGGGGCGGCATGTCGGGCATACTGCTCCTCTCCGGCGGGTCCTCGCCGCGGCGTTCGTGCCAGTTCTGCAGGGCCGCCGAAGCTGGTTCTTCGCTGGTATTACGTCCGCCGAGACCCGAACGGATGCATCCCCGGCGAACTATCTTCTGCCCAACTTCTCGGCATCCAAACTGGTGCGAAGCGACGTACTCCCTCCCGTCCGGTGATCCCACCGGATGCCGGGTGCCCTCTTCAAGCTCGGCCAAGCACGTTCGCTCTCTGGAGGATCGCACGATGCGCTCATTAACCCGCCGTCTACGGCTGTCTCTGCTCGCCGTCATCAGTCTCTGCGCTCTGCTCGGCGCCACTCTCATGCCCACCGCCGCCAACGCCGCGGTACCCGCCCGATCGGCAACGCTCTCCGGCACCACGTCGGTCACCACGGCGCCGGGGATCGCGCTCACCCTGCTCAAGGCCGGAATCCTTCCGCTTCCGGTGCTCCCGCAGACCCGCTTCACGCTCGGCTTCCAGCACGGCCTCAACGTCACGTACGGATTCCCGATCACCGGCGGCGACCCATCCCTGGCCAACGTCAGCGGGGACATCCTGCACAGCGGCGGCATCTACTTCGCGAGCCTCAAGGGCAAGCATCTGGCCGTCACCAACTTCGACATCGACCTCGCAGCCGGAAAGGTCTATGCGACCAAGGTGAACGGGGCTGCAGCCAAGGTCGCTCTGCTCGACCTGGACCTCTCCGGGCTTAAGGTCTCCACCCCTAGAGGGGCGACCGTTCTGCGCGGTATCACGCTGCGACTTGACCCGGCTGGCGCTGGTGCCTTGAACGCGACATTCGGAGTTGCTCTGCCGACCGATGGTTCGCTCGTATTCGGCAGCGCCGTCGTCCAGCTCCGTGCCAGCTGATCCGGCGGGCCCGCGGATGAGGAGGCGATGGCTGTTGAACGTATCCGCCCTGGCCTTGCTGGCCCTGTTGCCGATCTGCTCAGCACAGGCGGCGAGCGCTCAGACGACTCAGGTCGCAGCTTCGACCGGAGCGGTCCAGCCGGTGGCTTCGGTCGATCTCACCCGATACGTCGGTTCCTGGTACCAGGTCGCGGCCATCCCGCAGATCTTCGAGGTGCAATGCGCTGCCAACAGCACTGCGGTCTACACGGCTCGCAGCGACGGCACGGTGGGCGTGGACAACACCTGCACCACCTGGTGGGGATCCGTCAGCCAGGTCCTCGGTGTGGCGCGTATCGAGAACAAGCCAGCCAACTCGGTGCTGACCGTGTCGTTCCTGAATCTCTTCGGACAGCAGCTCTTCTTCGGCGGCCCGAACTACGAGATCGTCGGTCTGGACTCGGGTTACCGCTGGGCGGTCGTCGTGTCGCCAGACCGTGGGAGCGCATTCGTCCTCTCCCGCACACCGGCGCTCAGCAGCGCGGCCACGGCAGCCGTCCGTGCGGTGCTGACGCGAAATGGCATCAGCCCGTGCGCACTCATGACGACGCCGCAGGCCGGCGGGATCGGGGTGAGTAAGAAGTTCTGCTGAGCCAGCACGTCCGCGTCGTGGGGAGTTAAATGCCCGGAATCCGGGCATTTAGCTCCCCACGCGGCTGAGAACGGTGGTCTAGTCACCTGACTCGGCGACGACCTCCTGCACGCGGCGCACCACCGGGGCCAGTGGCCGCACCGACGCCGGTTCGGCGAGCAACTCGGCCAGCTCCAACTGCAGGGCGCGGAAGAAGTCGTGTTGGAAGTGAGCCTGTACGGCTGCCCCGTTGACGAACTCCTCCCAGATCCAGACCAGGTTCTCGTCGTTCGGGTCGAGCGACACGGCGAAGAGGGTGGTGCCGGGCTCGCCCTCCAGCGTGCGGGCGTAGTGGGTCAGGATCTGGAGTACCTCGTCCCGCTTACCCGGAAGGGCCGTCATCTGCAGAATGGCGCCGAACGGCGCGTCGGCTGTGCTCACCTTGGGGCAACAGCGGCTGGGACGAATCAATTCCTGTGAATCGCGAGGCTAGTTAGGTATGCCTCACTTCTGCCCCCAGTGCCCCAACGTCTAGCCTGAGAGCGCTAGCAAACACCAGTTCAGAGGGGAGTTCCGTGCTCGCGCCGTACCTGCCGATTGTGCTGTTGTTCGCGCTCGCGTTCGGCTTCGCGTTCTTCTCGGTCGCGATCGCGCCGTTCACCGGCCCGCGCCGTTACAACAAGGCGAAGCTGGACTTCTACGAATGCGGCATCGAGCCGACTCCGCAGCCCGAAGGGCCGAACCGGTTCCCCATCAAGTACTTCCTGACGGCGATGCTCTTCATCGTCTTCGACATTGAAATCATCTTCCTGTATCCATATGCGGTCTCGAACCAGGCGCTGGGCCTCTTCGGCCTCATCGAGATGATTCTCTTCATCCTCACCGTCTTCATCGCCTACGCCTACGTCTGGCGTCGCGGTGGCCTGGATTGGGACTAGCCATGAATCTGCACGCGCGGTGACGAACGTGACGAACTGCAAGATGGGAATGGCGTAAATGGGACTTGAAGAGAAACTGCCAGACGGTGTACTGCTGGCCAGCGTCGAGACGCTGGTCAACTGGACCCGCAAATCCTCCCTCTGGCCGGCTACCTTCGGCCTGGCCTGCTGTGCCATCGAGATGATGACCTTCGGGGCGCCGCGCTTCGACTCGGCTCGCTTCGGTATGGAGGTCTTTCGACCGTCGCCCCGACAGGCCGACCTGATGATCGTGGCTGGACGGGTTAGCCAGAAGATGGCCCCCGTGCTGCGCCAGATCTACGACCAGATGCCGGAGCCCAAGTGGGTCCTCGCGATGGGGGTCTGTGCCAGCTCAGGCGGAATGTTCAACAACTACGCGATCGTGCAGGGCGTGGACCACGTCGTGCCGGTCGACATGTACCTGCCCGGTTGTCCCCCGCGCCCGGAGATGCTCATCGACGCCATCCTGAAGTTGCACCACAAGATCATGAACGAGCCGCTCGGACCGAAGCGCGCGGCCAAGCTCGAGGGGCAGAAGGTGGAGCTCATCCCCAGCAGCCAGCGGTTCGCCCGATGAGCGAGCCGACTCCTCCTGGCAACCTTCCGGTCGGGCCGCCGGATGAGCCCGCGCCCGTCGCCCAGCCGGTTACCCCCGACGCCGATTCCACGATCGGTGTCGCACACAGCGGTCTCTTCGGAGTCAGCGGCTCCGGCGACACAACCGGCTTCGGTGGCCTGGTCCGCGCGCCGTGGGTGGCTCCGGGCGCCGAGCGTCCCTACGGCAGCTACTTCGACGATCTGGTCGACGCGATTCAGGATGCCTACCAGGCCTTCGATCAGGCCGTCGTGAAGGTAGTCGTGGACCGGGGCGAGTTGACGCTGCACATCAACCCGTCGCACACCCGCACCCTGGCCCAGACCCTTCGGGACGACCCGGCGCTACGTTTCGAGCTGCTCTCCAGCGTCTCCGGAGTTGACTACCTCGGCACCGAGAACCGGCTCCACTCGGTCTACCACCTGACCTCGCTGACCTACCGCTGGCGAATCCGGCTGGAGACCGCGGTCTCGGTCGACAACCCGCACGTCCCATCGGTCACGCCGATCTACCCGACGGCTGACTGGCAGGAGCGCGAGACCTACGACATGTTCGGGATCATCTACGACGGCCACCCGTCGCTGACCCGCATCCTGATGCCCGACGACTGGGAGGGCCACCCGCAGCGGAAGGACTACCCCCTCGGCGGCATCGCAGTCCAGTACAAGGGCGCGACCATCCCGCCACCGGACGAGCGGAGGACTTACCGATGAGCGATATCTACTCCCCATCGCGCAATACCACCGAGGGACGCGTCTACAACGTCACCGGCGGCGACTGGGACGCGGTCTTCGGCGGCGGTGACCCGATCAGTGACGAGCGCATCGTCCTGAACATGGGGCCGCAGCACCCGTCTACCCACGGCGTGCTCCGCCTGGTGCTGGAACTGGAAGGCGAGACCGTCACCGACGCCCGCGTCGTCGTCGGCTATCTGCACACCGGCATCGAAAAGAACACCGAGTTCCGCACCTGGACCCAGGGCGTCACCTTCCTGACCCGCGCCGACTACCTCTCGCCCTTCTTCAACGAGACGGTCTACTGCATGGGTGTCGAGCGGCTGCTCGGCATCGAGGCACCGGCCCGGGCCAACCTGATTCGCGTCATGACGATGGAGATCAACCGGCTCAGCTCGCACTGGGTGTGGCTGGCCACCGGCGGTATGGAACTGGGCGCGCTCACCGCAATGACCAACGGCTTCCGGGCCCGCGAGCGCTGCCTGGACATCTTCGAGCTCATCACCGGTCTGCGGATGAACAACGCCTACATCCGCCCGGGCGGCCTGGCTCAGGACCTTCCCGAGAATGCCGACGAGAAGATCCGAGCCTGGATCCTGGAGATGAAGAAGGAACTGGCCGGCGTCGACAAGCTGCTGCGCAACCAGACGATCTGGGTGCAGCGCCTCAAGGACGTCGGCTGGATCGGCGTCGAGGGCTGCCTGTCGCTCGGCATCACCGGCCCGATCCTGCGGGCCGCCGGCCTGCCCTGGGATCTCCGCAAGACCGAGCCCTACCTCGGCTACGAGACGTTCGACTTCGAGGTTCCGACGGACGACCGCGGTGACTGCTGGTCGCGCTTCGTGGTGCGGGTCGCCGAGATGTGGGAGTCGTTGAAGATCATCGAGCAGGTGCTGGATCGCCTCGAGCCCGGACCGACGATGGTCGAGGATCCGAAGATCGCCTGGCCGGCCAAGCTCGCGCTCGGCCCGGACGGTATGGGCAACTCGCTGGCCCACGTGCAGAAGATCATGAACGGTTCGATGGAGTCCCTCATCCACCATTTCAAGCTGGTGACAGAGGGTTTCCGGGTTCCGGCCGGTCAGGTCTACCAGGCGGTGGAGTCCCCGCGCGGTGAGCTCGGCGCGCACATCGTCAGTGACGGTGGCACGCGCCCGTATCGCGTGCACTTCCGTGAGCCGTCCTTCATCAACCTGCAGGGAACGGCGACGATGTCGATCGGCGGCCTAGTGGCCGACGTGATCGCTTCGGTCGCCTCGATCGACCCAGTGATGGGCGGATGTGACAGATGAGTAGCTTCGAAGGTCAGCCGACCAACTTCCGCACCTCGGTGATGAGCATCGACCGTCCGGGTGATGCGTCGGTCTTCTCCGACCAGGTCCGCGCGGACGCCCAGGAGATTATTGCCCGTTACCCGGCGGGGCAGTCCCGCTCGGCGCTCCTGCCGATGCTGCACCTAGTGCAGTCGGAGCAGGGGTACATCACGCCGGACGGCATCGCCTTCTGCGCCGACACGCTCGACATCACCAAGGCCCAGGTGGCGGCCGTCGCCACGTTCTACACGATGTACAAGCGCAAGCCGACCGGTGAGTACCTGGTCAGTGTCTGTACCAACACGCTCTGCGGTCTACTGGGCGGCGATGATATCTACGCCGCACTCTCGGAGTACCTCGGCGTCGGCATGAACGGCACCACCGACGACGGCAAGATCACCCTGGAGCACGCCGAGTGCCTGGCCGGCTGCGACTACGCACCGGTTGTCACGGTGAACTACGAGTTCTTCGACAATCAGACGGTCGACTCGGCCGATGCCCTGGTGAAGAAGCTGCAGAACGGCGACCGGCCGCTACCGACCCGGGGTGCCCCGCTCTGCTCGTTCCGCGAGATCGAGCGGCAGATCGCCGGTTTCCTCGATCCGCGTCCAGAGGCGATCGAGGCTGAGGGGACGGGTCTGCCGACCGAGGCCGGCGTCAAGCTCGCCATTGCCCGGGGCGAGACTGCTCCCTCGTATGCGGCGGCGACGTCCAAGCCGGCCGAAGCGCCGAAGGCTGAAGCACCCAAGACTGAAGAGCCCAAGACTGAAGAGCCCAAGGTCGAAGAGCCGACGCCTGAACCGGCGGCGGCCGAGGTGACCGACGTGACCAGCGCGAACGATGCCCCTTTGGAGACGGTCGAGTCCGATCCGGAGGCTGACGATTCGCAGCCGGCCGCCGTGCCGGAGACAGCCGAGGTCTCGACCGACAGTGCCTCAACCGACACCGCACCCACCGACAGCGCACCCAGCGACGATGAGCAGGCCAAACTGCTCTCCCAGATGCCTGGTCTGGAGTCGGCACCGGAGACTCCGGCCGCACCGCGACGCACGGCCCGAGCGCGGGTTCGCAAACCGGCCAGCGAACCGCAGAGTGACCAACTGAGCTTCGGCGATGAGAAGGACGGAGCCTGATCATGTCTCTCACCCCCGTACTGACCAAGCGGTTCGGCACGAACCAGCCGTGGAAGATCGACAACTACGAAGCCCTCGACGGCTACGCTGGCCTGCGCAAGGCACTCACCATGCAGCCGGACGAGATCATCACGACGGTCAAGGACTCGAACCTGCGCGGACGGGGCGGCGCCGGCTTCCCAACCGGCATGAAGTGGCAGTTCATCCCGCAGAACGACGGCAAGCCGCACTATGTCGTCATCAACGCCGATGAGGGTGAGCCGGGCACCTGCCGCGACCTGCCGCTCATGATGAATGACCCGCACTCGATGATCGAGGGCATCATCATCGCCTGCTACGCCGTGCGGTCCGAGCACGCGTTCGTCTACATCCGGGGCGAAGCGGTGCACGCGATCCGCCGGGTCACCGCCGCCGTCGAGGAGGCCAAGGCCAAGGGATACCTCGGCACCAACATCCTCGGCTCCGGACTGAACTGCGACATCACTGTGCACGGCGGCGCCGGCGCTTACATCTGCGGCGAGGAGACGGCACTACTGGACTCGCTGGAGGGTAAGCGCGGTCAGCCTCGGCTCAAGCCGCCGTTCCCGGCGACCAATGGTCTCTACGACTCGCCGACGGTCGTCAACAACGTTGGCAGCCTGGCCAGCGTGCCTTACATCATTCTGGGTGGCTCCGACTGGTTCAAGGCGCTTGGCCCAGCCGGATCACCGGGCACCAGCATCTACTCGCTCTCGGGACGGGTGAAGAACCCCGGCCAGTACGAGGCGCCGATGGGCACCACCCTGCGTGAACTGATCGAGATGGCCGGTGGGATGAGCCGGGGCAAGGAGCTCAAGTTCTGGACTCCGGGTGGCGCGTCCTGCCCGCTGCTGACCAGCGAGCACCTCGACCTGCCCCTCGACTTCGACTCAGTGGTTCAGGCCGGCTCGATGAACGGCACGTCGGCCGTGATGATCTTCGATCAGGACGACAGCGTCGTGCAGGCGGTGATGAAGTGGACCCAGTTCTACGAGCACGAGTCCTGCGGAAAATGCACGCCATGCCGCGAGGGCAACTACTGGACCGCGCAGATCCTCGAGCGCATCTGGCACGGCCAGGGCATCGCGTCGGATATCGACACCCTGCTCGACATCAGCTCGAACATCCTCGGCCGATCCTTCTGCGCACTGGGCGATGGCGCCACGAGCTGCATCTCCTCCTCGATCAAGTATTTCCGGGCCGACTACGAGGCGCTGATCAGCGACCACAGTGCACCCCAGCCCCCGGACGTTCAGACCAAAGAATTGCTAGGAGCGTCTGCCTCATGACTGTGTTTCCCGGCGTCCTCCTGCGCTCCGCTCCTCAGTCGCTAGCGCTCCCTACGATGCTCACTGCGGAGGCCACCTCATGACTGTGTTTCCCGGCGTCCTCCTGCGCTCCGCTCCTCAGTCGCTAGCGCTCCCTACGATGCTCACTGCGGAGGCCACCTCATGACTGTTGCCCCAGAGAAGCCGGCCGCCCCTCCGGCTGCGGATCTCGTCACCGTCACGATCGACGGCATCGAGATCTCGGTGCCCAAGGGAACGCTGCTGATTCGTGCCGCCGAGCAGCTCGGCATCCAGATCCCCCGCTTCTGTGACCACCCGCTGCTCGACCCGGCCGGCGCCTGCCGCCAGTGCCTGGTCGAGGTCCCCGACATGGGAAACGGTCGGGGCATGCCGAAGCCGGCCGCCTCCTGCACCACTACGGTCATGCCGGGCATGGTCATCAACACGCAGCTCACCTCGCCGGTCGCCGACAAGGCCCAGCAGGGCGTGATGGAACTGCTGCTTATCAACCACCCTCTGGACTGCCCGATCTGCGACAAGGGCGGCGAGTGCCCGTTGCAGAACCAGGCGATGAGCAACGGCCGGGCCGACTCCCGCTTCGTCGACGTGAAGCGCACCTTCCCGAAGCCGATCGCCATCTCCTCCAACGTGCTGTTGGACCGGGAACGCTGCGTGCTCTGCCAGCGCTGCACCCGCTTCAGCGAGCAGATCGCCGGCGACCCGTTCATTGATCTGCTCGAGCGCGGCGCGCACCAGCAGATCGGTACCTCGACCGACGTCCCGTTCCAGTCCTACTTCTCCGGCAACACCGTGCAGATCTGTCCGGTCGGTGCCCTCACCGGAGCCTCGTACCGCTTCCGGGCCCGCCCCTTCGACCTGATGAGCACTCCGAGCGTCTGCGAGGGCTGCTCGTCAGGCTGCGCGACCCGCACCGACTGGCGACGCAGCAAGATCACCCGCCGCCTGGCCGGCGACGACCCAGAGGTGAACGAGGAGTGGATCTGCGACAAGGGTCGCTGGGCCTTCCACTACACCGAGCAGACCGACCGGGTGCTGCGGCCGATGGTCCGCGACAATGCCGGCAAGCTGGTCGAGACGAGCTGGACCGAGGCGTTCGAGCGGGCCGCCGCCGGGCTGCGTGAGGCCCGTGACCGTGGCGGAGTGGCGGTGCTTCCCGGTGGACGCCTCACCGAGGAGGACGCCTACGCCTACGCGAAGTTCGCCCGGGTTGCCCTCGGCACCAACGACATCGACTTCCGGGCCCGCCCGCAGAGCGACGAGGAACTGGCCTTCGTGGCCTCCAGCGTCGCGACCGTGACTCCGGCCCACGTCTCCTTCACCTCACTGGAGCAGGCGCCGGTCATTCTCATCGCCGGGTTGGAGCTCGAGGAGGAGGCCGCGGCCGTCTTCCTGCGGGTCCGTAAGTCGACCCGCATTGGCAAGACGAAGGTCTTCTCGATCGCGCCCTACCGCTCCAATGGCCTGCGCAAGCTGAACGGGAAGCTCATTCAGACCGTTCCCGGCGGCGAGGCTGCGGCCATCGCCGCCTTCGAGGCATCCACGCTGGTGGACGGCAGCGTCATCCTGGTCGGTGAGCGCCTGGCCACCGTGCCCGGGGCGCTGAGCGCCGCCGCCGCACTGGCCGCGACGTCCGGGGCCAAGCTGGCCTGGATTCCACGCCGGGCCGGCGAGGTCGGGGCCATCCGCTCCGGCGCCCTCCCGTCCCTGCTGCCGGGCGGACGTCCGGTGAGTGACGATGCCGCGCGAGCCGAGGTCGAGCGAGTCTGGGACGCCGCAATCCCAGCGGTGGCCGGGCGGAGTGCCGACCAGATCATCGAAGCGGTCAACGACGGAGCTGTCACAGCGCTGGTCGTCGGCGGCGTCGATCTCAACGATCTCCCCGACCCGCAGAAGGCCATCGACGCCGTCGCCAACGCCGGCTTCGTGGTCAGCCTCGAGCTGCGCCAGAGCCTGGTCACCGACTACGCCGACGTGGTCCTGCCGGTCGCTCCGGCCGCTGAGAAGGCGGGAACCTTCGTCAACTGGGAGGGTCGCCGCCGTCCCTTCGACCTCACCATCTCCGGTACCGGTGCGCTGAGCGACCAGCGCGTGCTGCACGCCCTCGCCGAGGAGCTCGACGTCGATCTGGCCCTGCCGAGCGTGGAGACGGCGCGGGCTGAGCTGCAGCGCCTCGGCGTGGCCAACACGCGGGCGTCGGCTCCGACCGTCGCCGCCTCGAGCGCGCCGGCTGCTTCGGCGGCCAGCCCGGTTCTCGCGACCTGGCACGAGCTGATCGACGCCGGCCGCGCCCAGGACGGCGACCTCAACCTGGCCGGCACCGCCAAGCCGGTGGTCGCCCGCCTCTCGCCGGCCACCGCCGCGGCCGGCGGTATCACCGACGGCGCGCTGGTCAGCGTATCGACCGGGCGCGGGACGATCACCGTTACGGCGCTGGTCGAGAATCTCCCCGACGGTGTGGTCTGGCTGCCGACCAACGCCCACGGCAGCGCAGTCCGGGCCGAGTTGGCCGCCGTCGCCGGTGATCCGGTGACCATCGCCGCATCCGATCCAGCCGCAACGGCAGGAGCAGTCCAATGAGTCTTCCGATAGCAGACGCCGTCACACCGATCTCGGTCGATGTGCCTGGTTTCACCAGCGAACCGGTCTGGCTGGTGATCATCAAGGTGCTGATGGTCTTCGCCTTCCTGGTCGTCATGACCCTCTTCTCGATCGTCTTCGAGCGCAAGGTCGTCGGGCGCATGCAGAACCGCATCGGCCCCAACCGGGTCGGCCCGTGGGGCATCCTGCAGTCACTGGCCGACGGTGTGAAGCTCGCCTTCAAGGAAGAGATCATCCCGATCCTGGCTGACAAGCCGGTCTACTTCATCGCGCCGATCCTCTCCGCGGTCCCGGCCTTCGTGGCGTTCTGCGTCATCCCGTTCGGCCCGACCGTCTCGATGTTCGGACACGAGACCCAGCTGCAGCTGACCGATCTGCCGGTCGGTGTCCTGGTGGTCTTCGCCTGCTCCTCCCTCGGCGTCTACGGCATCGTGCTCTCGGGCTGGGCCTCCGGCTCCACCTACCCGCTGCTGGGCGGGCTGCGGTCCGCGGCCCAGATGATCTCCTACGAGGTCGGTATGGGGCTGTCGCTGGTGGCCGTCTTCGTCATCTCCGGCAGCATGTCCACGTCGGAGATCGTGGCCCAGCAGAGTCACGTCTGGAACGTGATCCCGCTCTTCGTCTCCTTCGCCATCTACGCCGTCTGCGTCGTCGGCGAGACGAACCGAGCCCCGTTCGACCTGGCCGAGGCCGAGTCCGAGCTCGTCGGCGGCTTCCACACGGAGTACTCGTCCTTCAAGTTCGCCATGTTCTTCCTGGCCGAGTACATCAACATGGTGACCGTCTCGGCGCTGGCGACGACCCTCTTCCTCGGCGGCTGGCACGCCCCGTGGGGCGTGCACTACTTCTGGAGCGGCTGCAACTCCGGCTGGTTCCCGGTGATCTGGTTCGTCCTCAAGGTCGTCGCCTGCATCTTCGTCTTCGTCTGGCTGCGCGGCACACTGCCCCGCATGCGTTACGACCAGTTCATGCACCTGGGTTGGAAGGTGCTCATTCCGATCAACCTGATCTGGATCATGGCCTTCACCTCGTTCCACGTCCTCACCCAGCGTGGCTGGAACCGCTTCGAAGCCTCGGGCGTCGTCTTCATTCCGGTCGTCGCGGTCATCCTGATCGTGCTGTACTCGCGGGAGATGTCCGCGGCCCGGGCGGCCGCCGAACGCGAGTACGAGGACGACTACGAAGCCTCGCTGCCACCACCCTTCCCGACACCGCCGATGGATCTCGTCGTCCCCCCGATTCGACGTTCGGTCCGTACGGCCACCACGCCAGCAGGTGCGGTGACGGCCGGTTCCGGTGCAGCCGGTGTGCCCGCCAGAAATGGAGACCCCAGCAATGGCTGACCAGACCGCGCCGCGACCCATCACCGACCCCGAGCCGCGAGGCACCCTCGGTGGATTCGCCAAGGGATTCGGACTCACCTTCGCGACGATGTTCAAGCACGTCTACACCGAGCAGTACCCCTTCGACGTGTATCCGACAGCTCCGCGCTACCACGGCCGGCACGTGCTCAACCGCCACCCGGACGGGCTGGAGAAGTGCGTCGGCTGCGAGCTCTGCGCGTGGGCCTGCCCGGCCGACGCAATCTACGTCGAGGGCGGCGACAACACCGAAGAGGCCCGGTTCTCTCCGGGTGAGCGGTACGGCAAGGTGTACCAGATCAACTATCTGCGGTGCATTTTCTGCGGATTGTGCATCGAAGCCTGCCCGACGCGATCGCTGACGATGAGCAACGAGTACGAACTGGCCCTCGATAATCGCGAGGAGCTGATCTACACCAAGGAGCAGCTGATGGCACCGCTGCTGCCCGGTATGGAGGCGCCGCCGCACGCGATGCGACTGGGCGACGACGAGAAGGCGTACTACACGATCGAGTCGCAGGATCCGCTGCAGCAGGGTGAACCGCAGAGTTCGGCCAATATCGCAGGTCGGCCGATCACCGGCAACGCCATCGAGGTCGGAAGGCACCACGGGTAATGATGAGCTCCGTTATTGCTGCTAGCCAGCCGTTGATGCACGGTGATGTTCCACTCGGTGAGGCGATCGCCTTCTGGGTGCTCGCTCCGGTCTCGCTGGCCGGTGCCATCGGTATGGTGCTGCTGCGAAACGCCGTGCACTCGGCGCTGTCGCTGGCTGCCACCATGATGGCGCTGGGCATGATCTACCTGATCGAGCAGGGCCCCTTCATCGGCCTGGTGCAGATCATCGTCTACACCGGCGCGATCATGATTCTCTTCCTGTTCGTGCTGATGCTCGTCGGACGCGACTCGTCGGACTCGATCGTGGAGACCCTGCGTGGTCAGCGCGTCGCCGCCACCTTCATCGGTCTCGGATTCGCCGTCATCGTCGCGCTCGGAGTCGGCCGCGCCTTCACCGGCGTGAAGCCGGTGGATCTGACCCAGACCAACGCCGACGGGCACAACGTCGACTCGCTAGCGGCACTGATCTTCACCAAGTACCTCTTCGCTTTCGAACTCACCTCCGCGTTGCTCATCGTCGCTGCGGTCGCCGCGATGGTGCTCGCTCACATCGAGCGGGACGAGCCGAAGCCGACTCAGAAGGCCGTCGCGCGGGACCGGATCCGCTCGGGACGCCCGCAGCCGCTGCCCGGCCCGGGCGTGCTCTCCAGTGGAAACTCGATCGGCACGCCGGCGCTCCTGCCGGACGGCTCTATCTCCACCGAATCGGTGATGGTCTCCACGCCGGGTGGAATGGACGTCTCACTCGACTCGCCTCAGCAGTACTACCCCCACCAATCCGGCCTCCCGAACCCCGGAGCAAAACCATGACCGTCCTCCTCCCCGCCGCCCTCCTGCGCTCCGCTCCTCGGTCGCTGGCGCTCCCTGCGATGCTCACTTCGGAGGCCGGCTCGTGACTGTGCTTCCCGCCGCCCTCCTGCGCTCCGCTCCTCGGTCGCTGGCGCTCCCTGCGATGTTCACTTCGGAGGCCGGCTCGTGACTGTGCTTCCCGCCGCCCGCCTGCGCTCCGCTCCTCGGTCGCTGGCGCTCCCTGCGATGCTCACTTCGGAGGCCGGCTCATGACTGTGCTTCCCGCCGCCTGCCTGCGCTCCGCTCCTCGGTCGCTGGCGCTCCCTGCGATGCTCACTTCGGAGGCCGGCTCATGACGCCTACCTATTACTTGGTGCTCTCCGCCGCTCTCTTCACCATCGGCGCCGTCGGCGTTCTGGTGCGACGTAACGCGATCGTCGTCTTCATGTGCGTGGAACTGATGCTCAACGCGGTGAATCTGACCCTGGTCACCTTCTCGCGGATCAACGGCTCGCTCGACGGCCAGATCATCGCCTTCTACGTCATGGTTGTCGCCGCGGCTGAGGTTGTGGTCGGCCTGGCGATCATCATGTCCATCTTCCGAACCCGCAGATCCGCGTCGGTCGACGACGCGAACCTGCTGAAGTACTAGGAATCAAAGGGAATTACGACGTGATTCAAGCTACTGGAATCCAGTCTGCCGCATGGCTGCTCGTCGCGCTGCCCGCGATCACAGCAGCGATACTGCTGCTGGCGGGCAAGCGCGCGGACAAGTGGGGGCACCTGCTCGGCACCGCTGTTCCCATCGTGCTCTTCGTGATCACGCTTGCGCTCTTCTTCTCCGTGAAGTCACAGACTTCGCGTGAGGTGAATCTGCATCTCTTCAGCTGGATCTCCGTCGGTTCCTTCAACGTCGACGTCGGCTTCCTCATCGACCCGTTGTCGCTCACGTTCGCGCTGCTCATCACCGGCGTCGGTTCGCTGATCCACATCTACGCGGTCGGCTACATGGATCACGACCCGGGACGCCGGCGCTTCTTCGGCTACTTCAACCTCTTCATCGCGGCGATGCTGCTGCTGGTGCTGGCCAACGGGTACCTGGTTCTCTACGTGGGCTGGGAGGGCGTCGGCGTCGCGTCGTACCTGCTAATCGGGTACTACTACAACCGCTCGTCCGCGGCGACCGCGGCCAAGAAGGCCTTCATCGCCAACCGGGTCGGTGATGTCGGACTCTCCATCGCCATCATGCTGATGTTCGCCTACCTCGGCAGCACCTCGTTCGCGGGCGTCTTCGGCGCCCTGGCCGGTGGCCACCCCGGAGTGAGCGGCACGGCGATCACCGCGATCGGGCTGATGCTGCTTCTCGGCGCCTGTGGAAAATCCGGTCAATTCCCGCTGCAGACCTGGCTCCCGGACGCCATGGAGGGCCCGACCCCGGTCTCGGCCCTCATCCACGCGGCGACGATGGTCACCGCCGGCGTCTACCTGATCTGCCGGTCGGCCCCGATCTTCGATCTCTCCGAGACGGCGCGCACCGTCGTCACCATCGTCGGTGCGATCACCCTCCTTTACGGCTGCATCTGCGCGTTCGGACAGGACGACCTCAAGAAGGTTCTCGCGTACTCCACCGTCAGCCAGATCGGCTACATGTTCCTCGCCGCTGGGCTGGGCAACGGGGTCTACGCGATCGCGATCATGCACCTGCTCGGCCACGGTTTCTTCAAGGCGGCACTCTTCCTCTCCGCCGGTGCGGTCATGCACGCGATGAACGACCGCATCGACATGCGCCGCTTCGGCGGACTGCGCACAGTCATGCCGGTAACCTTCGTCGTCTTCGTCTGCGGCTATCTGGCGATCATCGGATTCCCCTTCGCCACCGGGTACTTCACCAAGGACAAGATCATCGAGGCCGCCTTCGACAAGGGCGGCACCTCGGGCTGGATTCTGGGCATCGTGGCGCTACTCGGCGCCGGCCTCACCGCCTTCTACATGACCCGTGCGCTGATCATGACCTTCTTCGGAGAGAAGCGCTGGGAGGATGACGTCCACCCGCACGAGGCGCCGAAGTCGATGACGGTGCCGATGCTGATCCTGGCCTTCTTCTCCCTGGTCGCCGGTGGCTTGATGGTCTACGGTGGCGCCGTCCAGAACTGGCTCACCCCATCGGTCGGCCCGTCGGTCGAGGAGGGCGTGCACACCATCTCACCGATCGTGCTCACCATCATCACGCTGCTCGTGGTCGCCGGCGGCGCCGCCGGTGCCTATGTGGTCTTCGGTCAGCGTGAAGTTCCGGCCACGGCCCCGGTCGGGGTCACGCCGATCACTACCGCGGCCCGTAACAACCTCTACGCCGACGCCTTCAACGAGGCGGTTCTCATGCGCCCCGGTCAGTGGTTGACCCGAGCGCTCGTCTTCGTCGACAACAAGGGCATCGACGGTGGGGTCAACGGTCTCGCCGCCGCGCTCGGCGGCGGATCGGCCAGGCTGCGCCGAACACAGAACGGATTCGTCCGAAGTTATGCACTATCCATGTTGCTGGGCACCCTCATCGTCGTCGCCGTCCTGCTCGGCGTGAGGTTCCTCTGATGCATAACGTTGCACTCGTCGTACTGATCCTGATCCCGCTCCTCGGGTCGATCGCTGTCTTCTCCCTGCCGGCTGGCCAGAATCAGGCCGCCAAGGTCACTGCCCTGGGCGTCTCGCTGCTCACCGTCGTCTACACCGGTGCCCTGGCGATCGCCTACGACACCAGCGCAACCGCGCCGCGCTTCCAGTTCCAAGGGAGTTGGAACTGGATCAAGTCCCTCGGCGTCCATTTCGCCTTCGGGGTCGACGGCATCGCCTTCGTCCTGGTCGGCATGTCGGTCATCCTGGTGCCCTGCGTCGTGCTCGCCTCCTGGAACTCCTTCGACAGCGCCGAGGGCTCCGAGGAGGCGGACGAGAAGCCGCGCAGCGTGAAGACGTTCTTCGGGCTGCTGCTCCTCCTGGAATTCTTCATGGTCGGTGTCTTCGTCGTCACCGACGTCTTCCTCTTCTACGTCTTCTTCGAGGCGATGCTGGTTCCGATGTACTTCATCATCGGGTTCTTCGGCGGCCCGCGCCGTCAGTACGCGGCGATGAAGTTCTTCCTGTACTCCCTGGTCGGCGGCCTGCTCATGCTGGCCTCTGTCATCGGCCTCTACATCACCAGCGGCCAGAGCACCTTCGCCTTCACCGACCTCATCGGGACGATCCCCGACAACGCGACCCAGAAGTGGCTCTTCCTCGGCTTCTTCATCGCCTTCGCGATCAAGGCTCCGCTGGTGCCCTTCCACACCTGGCTGCCGGACGCCGGTTCCGAGGCTCCGGCCGGGGGTGCGGCGATCCTGGTCGGTGTCCTCGACAAGGTCGGCACTTTCGGATTCCTGCGCTACTGCCTGCCGCTCTTCCCGGCCGCCTCCAAGTGGTTCGCTCCGACCGTGCTCGTGCTGTCGGTGGTCGGCATCCTCTACGCCGCCTTCGTGGCGATCGGCCAGCGAGACATGAAGCGACTTGTCTCATACACCTCGATCGCCCACTTCGGCTACATCGGGATCGGTATCTTCGCCTTCACCACCCAGGGCGGAACCGGTGCCGTCTTCTACATGGTCAACCACGGCCTCTCGACGGGCGTGCTCTTCATCGTCATCGGCATGTTGATCACACGCGGCAAGAGTCGCCAGATCGCCGACTACGCCGGCACCGCGAAGATCACCCCCCGGTTGGGCGGCGCGTTCCTGCTGGCCGGCCTGTCGGCCATCGCGCTGCCCGGCATGAGCACCTTCATCAGTGAATTCCTGGTGCTCGTCGGTACCTTCACCCGGCACAAGACCATCGCCGTGCTAGCCACGCTCGGCATCGTGCTGGCCGCCATCTACATCCTGTACCTGTATCAGCGGACCATGCAGGGTCCGGTCATCGACAAGGTGAAGAAGTTCAAGGACCTCAACAAGCGCGAGCTCTGCGCGGTGGCCCCGCTGCTGGCGCTGATCATCTTCCTCGGCGTCTATCCGAAGCCCGTCCTCGACGTGATCAACCCTGCAGTGCAAGCGACGTTGCATGACGTCGGCGTCACTGATCCACTTCCCGCGTCTGTCCACGGAGGAGTCAAGTGACCTCGCACTACGTACTGGCCGCGAGTGACACGGCGACGCTGCACGCGCCGTCGATCGCCTACCACGCGTTGGCCCCGATTCTCATCGTGCTGATCACCGCCTGCCTGGGCGTGCTCGTCGAAGCGTTCATCCCGCGCAAGGAACGCTTCAACCTGCAGCTCGTGGTGAGCCTGGTCGGCCTGCTGGGTGCCCTCGTTGCCGTCGGTCTGCTGCACAACGTGGAACTCTCGACGGTCTCCGGTGCCATCTCCGTCGACGGAGCCGGGCTCTTCATCCAGGGTTCGGTCCTCGTCCTGGCCTTCCTCTCCTTCCTGCTCATGGCTGAGCGGGGCGTGGACACCGGCAGCGCCATCGTGGCTCAGGCGGCACTGGTCGTCGGCTCGCACCGCGACCGCGAGCTCAACCGCACCAGCCGGGTGCAGACGGAGATCTTCCCGCTCGGCCTCTTCGCGGTGGCCGGGATGCTCATCTTCCCGCTGGCCAACAACCTGCTGCTGATGTTCATCGCCCTCGAGGTGCTCTCGCTGCCGCTGTATCTGATGGCGGGCATGGCCCGTCGCCGTCGCCTCCTCTCCCAGGAAGCGGCGCTCAAGTACTTCCTGCTCGGCGCCTTCGCCTCGGCGTTCTTCCTCTACGGTCTGGCCCTGCTCTACGGCTACGCCAACTCCGTCGACCTGCCGGCCATCCTCACCGCCTCCCAGGGCTCCGGCAAGCCGGATGTGCTGCTGTACATGGGCATGGGCCTGCTCCTCGTCGGCCTGCTCTTCAAGGCCGGCGTGGCGCCCTTCCACAACTGGACCCCGGACGTCTACCAGGGGTCGCCGACGCCGGTGACCGCCTTCATGGCCTCCTGCACCAAGATCGCCGCCTTCGGCGCCATCCTGCGAGTCCTCTACGTCGGTTTCATCTCCACGGACTGGGAGTGGCGCCCGGTTATCTGGGCGGTTGCGATCACGTCGATGCTGGTCGGCGCCGTCTTCGGTCTCACTCAGACCGACATCAAACGCATCCTGGCCTACTCCTCGATCGCACACGCGGGTTTCCTGCTGGTCGGACTCACCGCGACCTCCACCGACGCGATCTCCGGGACGCTCTTCTACCTGATCACCTACGGCCTGGCGACCGTGGCCGCCTTCGGCATCACGACGCTGGTCCGCGACGCCGACGGCGAGGCGGCCCACCTGTCGCAGTGGTCCGGCCTGGCCCGCAAGAGCCCGCTGGTCGCGATCACCATGACCGTCCTGCTGATGTCGATGGCCGGTATCCCGCTCACCGCCGGGTTCATCGGGAAGTTCGTCATCTTCAAGGCGGCCTGGCATGAGGCCGGTCCGCTGGTCGTCATCGCGCTGATCTGCTCGGCCATCGCGGCGTTCTACTACCTGCGTATCGTGGTCATGATGTTCTTCGCCGAGCCCCCGGAGAATGCTCCGACCGTGGCCATCCCCTCGTCGGCGACCACGATCGCCATCTCGTTCAGCGCAGCCGCGACGGTGGTGCTCGGGATCGTCCCGCAGCCGCTGCTCGACCTCGCCGCCAGATCCGCGTTCCTGCACAAGTGAGCGCCGGCCAGGTGAATATCGCTCTCCTCGGGGTCAACTTCCCGGATACGGAGTTGGCGGATTCGGTCCGCAACCGGGTAGCCGACGTGGAGAAGGCGCTGCGGTCGAGTGTCAGCTCGGACTACGAGTTCCTCGATGTCGCCGCCCGCTACCTGGTCGACGCCGGCGGCAAGCGGTTCCGACCGTTGGTGACGGTGCTGGCGGCGCACTTCGGTGACGTCCAGGCGCCGGCCATCGTCGATGCCGCAGTGGTGGTTGAGCTGACCCATCTGGCCACGCTCTACCACGACGACGTGATGGACGAGGCCGGCGTCCGCCGGGGGGCCGAGTCGGCCAACGCCCGCTGGACCAACACGGTAGCCATCCTCACCGGTGACTTCCTCTTCGCGCGGGCATCCGACCTGCTGGCCGATCTCGGCCCGGATGCGGTCCGGATCCAAGCCCGTACCTTCGAACGTCTGGTAACCGGGCAGATCCGCGAGACCATCGGCCCCGGACCGAATGACGACCACATCGAGCACTACCTGGCCGTGCTGGCCGACAAGACCGGCTCACTCATCGCCACCGCAGCCGAGTTCGGTGCCGGCTTCGCGGGTGCCTCGCCCGACGTGGTCGAGAGCCTGCGGCGGATCGGCGAGATCATCGGTGTCGCCTTCCAGATCTCCGACGACATCCTCGATGTCGCCTCCGAGTCCAGCCAGTCCGGGAAGACGCCCGGGACAGATCTACGCGAGGGGATTCCGACGCTGCCCGTCCTCTACGCCCTGCGCGACTCCGATCCGGCGAACGACCGGCTACGCGAGCTGGTCAAGGGGCCGATCTTCGACGACGGCGAGCATGCCGAGGCGCTCGCCCTGCTGCGCTCGTCAGAGGCACTGCGGCAGGCCCGCGAGACGCTCGACGGCTACGCGGCGGCGGCTCGCGAGATGCTGGCTGAACTTCCGGATCTGCCGGCCCGGGCCGGATTCGCGGCGGTCGTCGATCTGGTTGTCGCCCGAACTGGTTGAGCTTGCAAGGAAGGGTTTGATCCATCGGCTAAGTTAGTGCGGTGGCTCACATCATTGACGCAGAACTGCGTCATGAGCGGCGCCGGGACGACTTGATCTACGCGGCGATCTCGGCGATCGAGGCCGAGGGCGTCGGCGTCGGGATGGGGCGCATGGCCGAACTGGCCGGTGTCAGCCGTCCGATCTTCTACCGCCACTTCAAAGACCGCGAGGAACTGGACGAGCTGGTTCGCCGCCGGGCGCTGGCCCTGCTGATGCGCGAGGTGCTGCCGCAGTTCGGGTTCAGCCGGCCGCCGATGAAGACCCTGCGGGGCGTCACCACCGCCTACGTGACTTGGATTGTCGGTCATCCGCGGCTGCACCAGTTCCTGGAGTCCGGCAGCTCCGGCAGCGGCAACGTCGATCACTACGCGGTGATGGCCAAGAACGAATACATCACCGTGATCAGCAACTACTTCGCCGCCATCGTCGAACTCAGCGATGACGACGACCGCTTCCGGGTGCCGCTGGCGTCGGGGATGGTGGGTTTCGCCGACGCGGTCATGCGGCGCTGGTTGATGGACGCTGAACCTAAGATGCCGGCCAAGGAACTGGCCGAGTTCCTCACCGTGTCACTCTGGATGCTCTTGGATGGCCATCTCCGCTCGGCCGGCATCATCATCGACCCGGACCGCCCGCTGGAAGAGGTTATATGGCCGGTTCAACCGCAGCATCAGGCTCCGGCGTGACCGGCGTGACCGCCATGGCGCGGCGCTGACGCAGCGCATCCATACTCAGCAGCACCAGGGCCATCCAGACCAGCCCGAAGCCGATCCAACGCGCCGCCGGCATCGACTCGTGTTTCAGCCCGACCCCGACCGCGAACTGCAGCACCGGTGCGAGGTACTGCAGCATGCCGATCGCCGAGAGCGGAAGCCGGCGAGCCGCGGCGCCGAAGAAGAGGAGTGGGATCGCGGTGACGAGTCCGGTGCTCATGAGCAGCAGTGCATTCCCGCCGCCGTCGTGGCCGTAGACCAGCGTCCCCTGCAGTTGGAGCACGAAGAGCGTCACCACCGCCGGGATGAACAGAACGGCCGTCTCGACGGCCAGCGACTCCACCGCACCGACCCCGGCGCTCTTCTTGCAGAAGCCGTAGGTGGCGAAGGAGAAGGCGAGGATCAGCGCGATCCAGGGCAGTCGCCCGTAGTCAACCGTGAGAACGACGATCGCCAGGGAGGCGATGCCGACTGCGACCCACTGCATCTGGCGCAGCCGCTCCTTGAAGATCAGTACTCCGGCCACGATGCTGAGCAGCGGATTGATGAAGTAGCCGAGGCTGGTCTCGATGATGTGGCCGCTGTTCACTCCCCAGATGTAGACGCCCCAGTTGACGGCGACCACGATCGCGGCCAGCACCAGTAGCCAACGGGTGCGGGGCACGGCTATCGCGTGCCGCACAGCCGGCCAGGATCTTCCGCGCCAGACCAGCAGCGCGACGAAGGCCAGCGACCAGACCACCCGGTGGGCCAGAATCTCCAGAGCACTGGCCGGCTCCAAGAGCGGCCAGTACAGCGGGAAGAGGCCCCAGAGCAGATAGGCGAGGACCCCGAAGAGGTATCCGCGACGTAGATGGTGCCGCTCGGCCTCGGTCTGGGTCTGGATCTCGGCCTCGGTCGGGGACTCGGCGGCTCCCGTCACAGCTGCACGTCAGCCGGGCTGGGCCGATTCGCCCGCGTGTCGATCTCCATCCAGGTCTCCGGCACCCGCAGCGCGGTGAAGCCGACATCGGCGTAGACGCGATGCGCGTCCCGAGTGGCCAGGACGAAGCGGGGCACCCCGAGTCGGCCCAGCTCGGCCACGACCGTCTCCACCAGCCAATGCCCGATCCGCCGGCCTCGCCACCGCTCGTCGACGAAGACATCACCGATCCAGGCGAAGGAGACCAGATCGGAGGTGACGCGGGCCAGCGCCACCTGTGCGCCCTCTGCGTAGACCCCGAACGGGTAGCTGTTACCCAGCGAGCGCTCAACGTCGTCGGGCGAACGCTCACTGGCCCAGTAGGAGGAGGCCAACCAGTCGCAGATCCGGTCGAGGTCCAGCCGAGCCGGGTCGGTGCTGATCTGCACTCCGTCGTCGCGGGTGGCCGAGAAGTTCAGCCGGTCAACGCTCGGCTGGTCGGCGCTGGCACGGTCGTGGCTCAGGCGACAGTCCAAGCGTCGTTCCCCTGCAGCAGCTTGTCGAGTGAGGCGGTGTCGGCCGGCGCCTGGGTGAGGGCGTGGTCGAGCTGCGCACTCATGAGGGAGTCGTAGGTGGGTCGTTCGACGGAGCGGAAGACCCCCATCGGGGCATAGCGACGATCCAGTGAGCTCAAGCGGGAGAGGGCGAAGGCGTAGGACGGGTCGTCGTGGTGGGCGTTGTGCACGACCACCCGGGGGTCGCCCTCCGGAACGTCGTTGGCCACGCTGAACGAGCCGTACTGGTCGCGTACGACGGCCTTCGAGCGGTCGGCGCCCAGGCGAAGCTCCTGCCCGTGCTCCATCCGGATCATCCAGTCGTCGCGGGTGTCGGCGTCCTTGATCAGGTCGAAGGCGCCGTCGTTGAAGATATTGCAGTTCTGGTAGATCTCGACCAGCGCGGTGCCCTGGTGGTCGGCCGCGGCGCGCAGCACCGAGGTGAGGTGCTTGCGGTCGGAGTCCAGGGTGCGGGCGACGAACGTCGCCTCCGCCCCCAGGGCAAGCGACACCGGGTTGAACGGGTGGTCCAGCGACCCCATCGGCGAGGACTTGGTGATCTTGCCCAGCTCCGATGTGGGGGAGTACTGGCCCTTGGTCAGGCCGTAGATCTGGTTGTTGAAGAGCAGGATCTTCAGGTTCACGTTGCGGCGCAGCGCGTGAATGAGGTGGTTACCGCCGATGGAGAGGGCGTCACCGTCGCCGGTGACGACCCAGACCGAGAGGTCCGGGCGGGAGGAGGAGAGCCCGGTCGCGATCGACGGGGCGCGGCCGTGGATCGAGTGCATCCCGTAGGTGTTCATGTAGTACGGGAAGCGTGAGGAGCAGCCGATGCCGGAGATGAACACGATGTCTTCCCGCTTGACGCCGAGGTCGGGCATGAAGCCCTGCACGGCGGCCAGGATGGCGTAGTCACCACAACCGGGGCACCAGCGCACCTCCTGGTCGGTCTTGAAGTCCTTGGCCTTCAACCCCAGAGCTGAGGCACCGTTGGGGACCACTGATTCAGTCATTGTGCAGAACTCCTTGCAGCATTTCGGCGAGGTCGGCGGCGCGGAACGGCATCCCGCGGACCTGGGTGACGCTGATGACGTCGACGAGGTACTTGGCCCGGATAAGCGTGGCCAGCTGGCCGAGGTTCATCTCCGGCAGCACCACCTTGTCGTAGGCAGCCAGAATCTCGCCGAGGTTGGCCGGGAACGGATTGACATGACGCACGTGCGCCTGGGCGATGGAGTATCCGGCCCGGCGGACGCGGCGCACCGCGGCCCCGATCGGTCCATAGGTCGAGCCCCAGCCCAGCACCAGCACCTTCGCCGGGTCGCCGAGCTCAGCGCCCGGGTCGTCGACGGTCATCGGCGCGATGGTGCGGGCGATGCCGTCGACCTTGGCCTGCCGGGTGCGGACCATCAGGTCGTGGTTGTCCGGGTCGTAGGAGATGTTCCCGGTCTTGTCGGCCTTCTCGATGCCGCCGACCCGGTGCTCCAGCCCCGGGGTGCCGGGAATCGCCCACGGGCGGGCCAGCGTCTCCGGATCACGCAGGTACGGCCAGAACTCGCCGTCCGGGCCGTTCGGTTCGGTCGCGAACTCCACCCGCAGGTCGGGCAGGTCGGCCGCGGTCGGGACCTTCCAGGGCTCCGAGCCGTTCGCGATGTAACCGTCGGAGAGCAGGAAGACCGGGGTGCGATAAGTCAGTGCGATCCGGGCCGCCTCGACGGCTGCGGCGAAGCAGTCGCCCGGGGACTGGGCCGCGATGATCGGCACCGGAGCCTCGCCGTTGCGCCCATACATGGCCTGCAGCAGGTCCGACTGCTCGGTCTTGGTCGGCAGACCGGTTGACGGGCCACCGCGCTGGATGTCGCAGATGATGAGCGGGATCTCCAGCGACACGGCCAAGCCGATCGCCTCGCCCTTCAGCGCGATGCCGGGACCGGAGGAGGTGGTGACGGCCAGCGCCCCGCCGAAGGAGGCGCCGATCGCGGCGCCGATACCGGCGATCTCGTCTTCGGCCTGGAAGGTGCGGATCCCGAAACGCTTGTGCTTGGAGAGTTCGTGCAGGATGTCCGACGCCGGAGTGATCGGGTAGGCGCCCAGGTAGAGAGGCAGGTCGGCCCGCTGGGCGGCGGCGATCAGGCCGTAGGAGAGGGCCAGGTTGCCGGTGATGTTGCGGTAGGTGCCCGCCGGAAGCGGCGCCGGCTTCACCTCGTAGTTCACTGCGAAGGCCTCGGTCGTCTCGCCGTAGTTCCAGCCGGCCTTGAACGCTTTGACGTTCGCCGCCGCGATCTCCGGCTTCTTGGCGAACTTGTCTTGAAGGAACTTCAGCGTCCCCTCCGTGGGTCGCGAGTACATCCAGGAGAGCAGCCCGAGCGCGAACATGTTCTTGCTGCGGCCGGCGTCCTTGCGCGACAACCCGCTGTCGGCCAGTGCGTCCAGGGTCAGCTGGGTGAGCTCGATCGCGTGCAGGTTGAACTGCTCGAGCGTCCCGTCCTCGAGCGGGTTGGTGTCCCAACCGATGCGGGCCAGTGCCCGGGTGGTGAAGTCATGGGTGTCGATGATCAGCGTTGCGCCCTTGGCCATGTCACCCAGATTCGCCTTCAGCGCCGCCGGGTTCATCGCGACCAGTACGTCCGGGCGGTCACCTGGGGTGAGGATGTCGTGGTCGGCGAAGTGCATCTGGAACGATGACACTCCCGCCAGAGTGCCCTGGGGGGCCCGGATTTCGGCCGGGAAGTTGGGCAACGTGCTGAGGTCGTTGCCGAAGTTTGCCGTCTCTTGGGTGAAGCGATCGCCGGTGAGTTGCATCCCGTCACCGGAGTCACCCGCGATTCGGATGACAACACGATCAAGCTGCTGGACTTCCTTGGACATGCTTAGGGTGCCTGTCTTGTCGGGTGCAGATGGGGTTCTGCCGGAGGAAATGCCGCCTGAAGCACCTCGTGCGACGCCGAGGAAGGCGAATCTGTGTTCATCGATCCACCAACCTGTCCATGGTACGGAGCTAAACGCTCATCGGCGCGTGGTATCGCTCACGTCTCGGCCGTTCAGCTCGGCTTCGCCCCCTGTTCGCCCAGTGATCACGGGACCTTCGCTCAACGTGACACCGGAACTACTTTTCCATTTTGCTAGCTTCCGGCCGCAAAGTATTGGACGATTGCTGAGCAAGGATTGTGCGACACCCTGATTCACACTGATTCACACAATGCCGCCTGGGAACGGTCGTGGGGGTCAGTAGTAGCGACGGTGCAGGGGTGCACCATCGTCTCACCACCTGCTTCCGCCGCTCGTGCCTGTGCATCAGCGGGGGTGGCGGCTCGCAGCGATCACTGGGGGATCAACGTGCAGAGTGACATCGTAGTGCCGGCGTTTGAGATGGATTGCCGCGATTGGCTGGTAGTCACGTCCGAAGATTTGGGACACACCGAAGACCTTGACGGCGCGCCGGTGCTGGCCACCCTCAGCACTGCGGTCGCAGCCGAGGATGAACTGCACTCGATCAGCGGCGTCCTGATGGTCGGGCTGCTCGACGACGACGTGCCGCCGGCGATCGAGGTGCGCGAAGGCGCCGTCGCCGCTGAGATGCTCGACGTGGACAGTGACGCCGGCACCAGCCGATTCCTTCTCCCCTGCCCGGACGGCAAACTGGCGCTGGTCGCCGAGTTCGACCTGCGCGCCGACGCCGGTGGCCGGGTCCGGCACCGCATCGAAGAGTTGATGGCCTCCTTCCGCTGGAGCGCCTGACCGCGTCAATTCCGGTTCGTCCCGCCCGCCGCGATGCGATGCGGATCACCCGGCATTCTCTACTTGTCGAGTAGACAAAACGGTCGCCGGCCAGGCATACTGGCGCAATGGTGCCGAGCGAACACGGGCGACCCGCTGAGGGCGGGCTTCTCGACGTGTTCTGGGCCGGTCGCCGGGCAGATGAGTTCGACGAGGGATGTAGGTGCGGGTAACCCCGCCATTCAACCTTCCCCGTCCCCTCCGGCTCGTGCCCGCGCATAGATCTCCTTGAATCAGCGCGCTGCGGGTCGATCTGTCCAACTATGGAGTTAGTTAGATGACCGCCATCGGGCGCCTCCCCGCGCCGCATCACCCCTCAGTCCTGCCCTCCGAGCCGTTGAACCCCATCCAGCTCGTCGAGTTCACCCGTTTCCTGGCCGACGAGGTCCGCTCCGGGATGTACCCATTCCAGTACGACGCCGAGACACGCTGGCATCAACGGCTCTACCGCGACCAGCGCGTCGATGTCTGGCTGATCAGCTGGATGCCAACCCAGGGCACCCAGCTTCACGATCACGGAGGCTCGTCCGGATCCTTCACCGTTATCAGCGGGCAGCTGTCGGAGGCCGTCTACACGCGCACCGGCCGCGGAGCCGGAGGCCTGCGGGAGCGCACCCACCAGGCCGGGCGCAGCGTCGGCTTCGACGGCAACTACGTCCACGACGTCCGCAACACCTCCGACAAGCCAGCCGTGAGTATTCATGCCTACTCCTCGCCGCTGACGACCATGAACTTCTATGACGTCGAAGACGGGGCCATGGTGCGGTTGGCCACCCTGGACACCGAAGACCCGGAGCCCGACTTCACGGCCTGACGGCCAACAGTTTGGCTGCCGGTCGCGTCAGTGCCCGGCGGTCTGCGAATTCGCGTCGGAGGTCGCGTCGGAGGTCGTCACCTCGGTGATGCGAGCGGTGGCGACGTCGAAGACGAAGCCCCGGACCGAGTCACGGTAGGGCAGCCAGGGGCATTCGCGGACCCGGGTGAGGGAGAGTCGCACATCCTCGACCAGGTCGGTGAACCCGGGCACCCGCCAGGGCGGGGCCTCTCCGGTCTCGCTGGCCAGCGTCGCGCGGAACTCGTCGTCGTTGAAGTTGAACATGCCACAGTCGGTGTGGTGGATGAGGACGATCTCGCGAGTGCCGATGGCCCGCTGGCTGATGGCCAGGGAGCGGAGCACGTCATCGGTGATCACCCCACCGGCATTGCGGAGTAGGTGTGCGTCGCCGATGTCCAGGCCGAGCGCACCGAAGAGGTCCAGGCGGGAGTCCATGCAGGTGACGACGGTCAGCCGCAGCTTGGGCCGGACCGGTCGGGCCCCGGGGAAGGAGCTGACGTAGTGGTCGTTGTCATGTATGAGGTGATCGATTGCGGACACGCAGTAAGTCAATCAGTTGAGCGGCGGCTGTAGCTACTGACTGCGCCCGAGTTCACTGTCGAGCGTGGTCGGTCGCCCAGATCGGGACCCGGGAACGTCTGAGGTGCCCCCGTTCGTTGCATCGGTGTGCATTCAACCAACAACGCCCTCAAGACGGCGGTGCTCTTCGGAGCCCTCTCCGGTCTGCTGCTACTCCTCGGCGGCCTCTTCTTCGGCCGCAGCGGGCTGATCATCGCCTTCTTCCTGGCTCTGGCGATCAACGCATTCAGCTACTTCAACTCCGACAAGATCGCGCTGCGTTCCATGCAATCCCGCCCGGTGAGTGAGGCTGAGCAGCCGGCGATGTATTCAATTGTTCGCGAACTCGCCACAGCCGCGCACCAGCCGATGCCGCGGCTCTACGTATCGCCGACGGCGTCGCCGAACGCCTTCGCGACCGGACGCAGCCCGCGCCACGCCGCCGTCTGCTGCACCGAGGGCATCCTGCAGATCCTCGATCGGCGCGAGCTGCGGGCCGTTCTCGGTCACGAGCTGAGCCACGTCTACAACCGTGACATCCTGATCTCCTCGGTGGCCGCCACCTTCGCGACCGCGGTTACCTTCGTGGCGAACTTCGCGCTCTTCTTCGGCGGCGGCGACGACCGTGATCGCAACCCGATCGCCGGCCTGCTGATGGTCTTCCTGGCTCCGGTCGCGGCCAGCATCATCCAGCTCGGGATCAGCCGCTCGCGCGAGTTCCAGGCCGACGAGTCGGGCGCGATCCTCTCCAACGACCCGCTGGCCCTGGCCAGCGCGCTGGCCAAGCTGCAGTCCGGCACCAACGCCGCACCGCTTCCCCAGGACCCGACACTGGTCACCACCAGCCATCTGATGATCGCCAACCCATTCGGCGCGAAGGGGATGAGCAAGCTCTTCGCCACCCACCCGCCGATGCCGGAGCGCATCGCCCGGCTGCAGCGGATGGCTCAGGAGAACCCGGGTTTCCTGCGCTGATCCCCGGCGGTAGGTAGCGACGGGCAAGTATTGCCAGCTGTTCGCTACCTATATAGAGTTCTTCCATGGCTCGCCGACCGTCGCCCCAGACCATCGCGGTGCTCCGCGCCTTCGCCGCCGACGCCCAGACCTGGCGCTACGGCTACGAGCTGGGTCAGCAGGTCGGACTGAAGGCCGGATCGCTCTACCCGATCCTGATCCGGCTCTGTGACCGCGACCTGCTGGAGGCCTCCTGGGAGAGCGAGGCGCCCCAGGGGCGGCCACCGCGGCACCTGTACCGTCTCACGACCCGAGGGGTGGCGCTCGCCGCCGAGCTCTCGCCGCAGCTCGCGGCGGCTGATCGCTCCGCAGCCCCGACAGCGAGTCGACGGGCGCGTGTCAGCCCGGCCGCCGGTGTCGCATGAACGCCCAGCCCAAGCCGGCCGGCGGCCGCGCGGATGCCGCAAGCTGGCTTCTCGCCGCAGTCGGGGCGGCCGTCGCGCCGACGCGTCGCGAGTGGGGCGAGGCGATGCGGGCCGAACTCGACTCCATCGACGAGCCGGGCGAGCGGCGGCGTTTCGCCCGCAGTTGCGTCAAGGTGATCGTCAGCGACTGGACAACCCTGCGCAGCGTCCTCGGCTCACTGCTCGTGCTGGCCGCCGTGGTCGTCGGGCTGGTGCTCGCCGGCACGGTTCGCTACCTGCCGCTTCGCCTGGAGGGGGTGGTGCTGGTGCTCCTGCTGGCGAGCGTGTCGGTCGTGGCTCGGCGCACCCGCAGTCGAGCCTGGCTGCCGCCCTTCGGGCCGGTCGCGGATGCGCCGGCGGGGCGAGTGCTGCGGGCCGGCGGGTACGCCACCATCGGTGTGCTGATGCTCTTCATGCTGGCCGACCTCCGCTTCGCGCAACGTCAGCAGCACCCCACACCACCCGACGCGATCTCCGCCCTCGCGTTTGGGATCGCCGCCCTGCTGCTCGTCGGCGTCGCCGTCACCGTTGCGCTGGCTACCTCGCAACGCTCGCCGTTCGACGCGACCGGGCTGGCCGTCGTCGGGCTGCTCAGCGCGGGCGCGGGCCTGGTCTGGTACGTCGTGATCCTGCTGCAGTCCTACGTCGACACCGGCCTACTCGCCGTCGCGGCGCTGCTGGTGGCGGCCCTGGTCGGGGTAGCCGCGATGACTCTGACGGCCTGGTCGGGTGCTCCCAGCGCAACCAGCCTGCTCGCCGGGCTCTGTGCGGCCGTCTTCGCGTCGCTGCTCATCTTCACCGCCCCGCAGGCGACGTACGCGCTCTTCCCGGGTAGCGTCCCCGACCCGTCGCCCGGGTCCTACTGGCCGCAGCTCGATCCAGCCGGCCACCAGGAGCAGGATCGGGTCGAAGCCAGCGACCCGTACGTCGGGCTGGTCCTCGTCGGAGGCGTGCTGACGCTCGTCGCCTGCGGCCTGCTCGGGGCGATGACGCGCCGCCCAGTCGGTGGACCGGACCGACCTGAACTGGAGCCCGCCTCTCAGTAGACGCTCCGGGTGGCTCCCCTATGGTGGTCCCGTGCAAAGACGCCGGCCCGCGCCGCCCGCCACCCATCGCCTGGTCGCTGCACTGGGCCTTCTCGCCGGTATCGCCAGTCTGGTCAGCCTCAACCCCAGCGGCTCCCCGGCCGCCGCCGCACCGATTGACTCGCCCGCCCCGGTCGCGCTCATGGCGCCGCGCTCCGACGTGACGCTCACGGCGTCCTCGCGGCGGCTCTTCGACCTGCGTGACCCGGCCATCGACGAGGCCAGCGGCCTGGTGGTCGGGTCGAAGTCACCCGGCGTCCTCTACGCCCAGAATGACAGCGGAGACTCGGCCCGGTTCTTCGCGATGAACGCCGAGACGGGCGCGACGGTGGCCGTCTGCACCGTCCATTCGGCGACGAACGTCGACTGGGAGGATATGGCCGGCGGTCACGACGTCGACGGCAAGGCCTACATCTGGATCGGCGACATCGGAGACAACGACAGCTCGCGGGACTCGATCACCGTCTACCAGGTTCCGGAGCCAACGCTCGCCGCATCCGATCGGGGGGTGCCCTGCTCGGTGACGCCGACCAAGACCTGGAAGCTGCGCTACCCCGACGGCGCCCAGAACGCCGAGTCGCTGATGTTCGACCCGCTGCGTCATCGCCTCTACATCGCGACCAAGACCTTCAGCGGATCGAGCAACGTGTACCTGGTGCCGCAGCAGCCGACCACCGGCGTCCAGCAACTCCAGCGAATCGCCTCGATCTCCGTCGGGCCGACCGACGATGCGAGCGCCACCAACGGACCGGTGGGGGTGGCCGGCGGCTTCATGGTCACCGGTGGCGCGTTCAGTCCGGACGGGTCACTGCTGGTGCTGCGCACCTACTCCAGTGCGCACCTTTGGCGGGTGAACGGCGGCGACGTGGCGGCGGCCCTGCAGCAACCCCAGCTCTCCTTCGATCTCCCGGCCCAACCCCAGGGCGAGGGAATCGCCTTCACGAGCGTGACGGGCACGGTGCACACCCCGCGTCAGGTCGGTCTTCTCATCGACAGCGAGAAATCAGGCTCCGGTGTCTATGCGGTGACCTTGACCCTGCCGCCGGTGGCGACCCCCACCCCGGTCGCGCCGATCGCCCGATCGAGCGCGATCGCGACGCCCGACTCGACCGAAGCCTCCTCCGGTCAGCTGCTGTGGGTGCTGCTGGCCGCGTCTGCCGGCATCGCGGTCGTCGTCGGGGTCATCGTATTGCTCCGCGCGCGACGTCCATGACGTACCGCCCGTAGCCCGACTTCTGCAGCTTCTCGCCGAGCGCGTACGTCTCTTCGGCCGTGATGAAGCCGTTGTGGAAGGCGATCTCCTCGATACAGGCGATCCGCACGCCCTGCCGGTGCTCCAGCACCTGCACGAACTGCCCGGCCTCCAGCAGCGAATCATGGGTACCGGTGTCCAGCCACGCCGTGCCGCGGCCGAGGTCGACCAGCTTCGCCGCGCCGTTGTCCACGTAGATGTTGTTCAGGTCGGTGATCTCGTACTCGCCCCGAGCCGACGGCTGCAGCGTCCGCGCGATCTCCAGCACGTCGTTGTCGTAGAAGTACAGGCCGGTGACGGCCATGTTCGACTTCGGGACCGCCGGCTTCTCCTCGATCGAGATGAGCGTGCCGTCAGCGCCTGCTTCTGCGACGCCGTAGCGCTCGGGGTCGCTCACGCGGTAGCCGAAGAGCATGCAGCCCTCGGTCAACTCGGCCGCTGTGTGAAGCTGGGTGCCCAGGCCCTGGCCGTAGAAGATGTTGTCCCCGAGCACGAGGGCCGCGGTGTCGGACCCGACGTGGTCGCGGCCGATGACGAACGCCTGGGCCAGGCCGTTCGGCTCCGGCTGGGCGGCGTAGCTGAGGTTCAGCCCGAGTTCGCTACCGTCGCCGAGCAGGCGAACGAACTGATCCTGGTCGTGGGGTGTGGTGATGATCAGGATGTCGCGGATTCCGGCCAGCATCAGCGTCGAGAGCGGGTAGTAGATCATCGGCTTGTCGTAGACCGGCAGCAGCTGCTTGCTGACGGCGCGGGTGATCGGATGCAGGCGCGTGCCTGACCCACCGGCGAGGATGATGCCCTTCATCGTTGAACTGCCTTCTCTCAGGTCTACGGGTACGCGCGTCAGCGGTAGTTGACGTATTGCAGGGCGACACCGGTATCGGCGTCCTTGAGCAGGGCGATTACCGCCTGCAGGTCGTCACGCTTCTTTCCGCTGACCCGCAGCTGGTCACCCTGGATCTGCGCCTGGACGCCCTTCGGGCCGTTGTCGCGGATGATCTTGGCGATCTTCTTCGCCTGGTCGGAGTCGATGCCCTGCTGCATGGTCGCATGGATCAGGTACTGCTTGCCCGAGGATGCCGGCTCGCCGGCGTCGAGGGCCTTGAGTGAGATCGATCGCTTGATCAGCTTCTCCTTGAAGACCTCCAGTGCGGCGACGACGCGCTCCTCGGTGTCGGCCTTCAGCGTGATGCCAAGCTCGCCCGACCAGTCGATCGAGCTGTTGGTGCCGCGAAAGTCGAAGCGCTGCGCGAGTTCCTTGGAGGCCTGGTTGAGGGCGTTGTCGACCTCTTGGCGATCGATCTTGCTAACGACGTCGAACGACGGATCAGCCATGTTCTGGGACCTTTCTTTCGGGATTGAGGTGGGCGGGCGATGACGGATGTCAGCGACGGTGATCTTCTGTTGTAAACTTCGACACCGTTGCCGATTTGTCGGCAGCACATCCCTGGCGGGTTGCCCGAGTGGTCAAAGGGAGCGGTCTGTAAAACCGCCGGCTCAGCCTACGTTGGTTCAAACCCAACACCCGCCACCGCCTTGGCCCTCGGGAGTTCGCTCCCGGGGGCCGCTGCGTTTCCGGGGGAGGGTTTTCTGGGAAAGGCTCTCTGGCGGGGGTTCTGGAATGGCGGGCCACGACTCGAGCCACCGTGTCCGATGCGCGTGAAGCGGCGATTACTTTAGTTTCACAAATGGTTGCACGTTGACTACCTTCTGTTCATACTTGAGCCTAAGGCCCAGGTGATCTTCTCCCCGTGCGACCACCTGGGCCCCACTATGTCCGCAGCAAGGTGCGTCGCCGGACTGGTCGGGTTCAGCCACGCTGGGCTGTGTGTGTCGTGACACAGCGTGATCTGGCGCTGGTGAGCCGATCTCGTTTTCATCCCACGCCAGGGATCGTGTATCGTCTTTCGACGGCGCAGTTGTCCGTGATCGCCGTCATTTTTTGGCGCGTTCACGTCGGTGTGCGTGCCCCCTTAGCTCAGTCGGCAGAGCGTCTCCATGGTAAGGAGAAGGTCTACGGTTCGATTCCGTAAGGGGGCTCTGGCAGTGCAAGACCCCAGCGTTACCAGCTGTAAGGCAATTTCAGCAGTGTCATCAGTACCAGCATCAAGCGCAGTAGCACGACCAGTAGCACGACCAGTAGCACAGGGGCGGGGTAGCTCAGTTGGTAGAGCAAGCGGCTCATAATCGCTGTGTCGCCGGTTCAAGTCCGGCCCTCGCTACGTGGCCAGAGACGGACAGCGCGATCTCTAGCTAGAATTACTTGCAGCACCGTGATCAGTGCATCATCTGGTCATTTACGAATCCGAGAGGCAACACCGTGGCAGCCACCGAAGTCCGTCCCAAGATCACCTTGGCGTGCCAGGAGTGCAAGCACCGCAACTACATCACCAAGAAGAACCGGCGCAACGACCCGGACCGTCTTGACCTGAAGAAGTTCTGCCCGAACTGCGGCAAGCACACTGAGCACCGCGAGACCCGCTAGTCAGCTAGCGATTTCGACGCGAAACCCCCGTCAGGCCTGAGCCTGCCGGGGGTTTTCTGCATCTGGACACCGGGGATTCGGGTGTGGGAAGAATTTCACAGTGCTTGGCGTCGCGGATACTTCCGCCTACGGTTGTCGAGTGTCCCGCACACTGCCAACTGATCGACTTCCCAGCTCCAACCCGGCGCCCGTTTCGACTCTGACCGCTGACCCGGCATCGGCACCGGATGCTGCGGGCGCCGAGCGGCTTCCCGACGGTCGCAGCCACCGTTGGAATGAGCACCGGGAGCAGCGGCGGGCGGCGATTGTCGCGGCGGGAGTCCGCGCCGTCGACGAGTACGGCATCGAGGTCGGCGTCCACCAGATCGCCCGCTCAGCCCACGTCAGCCGCACCGTGCTCTATCGCTACTTCCGTGACAAGGACGATCTGACTCAGGCGATGGCCGCGAGCCTTTCGAACGAGATCGTCGAACTGATCGTCACCGCCCTTGAGGCCGAGGACACCCCGGGCCAGATGATTCTGGCCACCGTCACGGCGATCGCCGAATGGGTCGAAGCGCACCCTCGCCTCTACCACTTCCTGCGCGTCCGCTCCTCGAGCGGGTCGCAGCCGCTGGAGAACATCGAAGCCTCCGTCGCGGCCAAGCTGGCCGGCCTGCTCAATGCCATTCTGAGCTGGCTCGGCGCCGAGCCGGTCATCTCGCAGATCGCCGCCCACGCGATCGTCGGCCTGGTCGAGAACACCCTCACCTGGTGGGTGATCGACCAGACGGTTCCACGCGACGAACTCTGCACCACCCTTTACGAGTTCATCTGGGACGCAATCTCGGGCTACCTCGCCCGTGCCGGGTTGAGCCTCGATCTGGCGATGCCGCTTCCTGACGAAGTACGAAACTCGGAGACAACATGACCGACGAGACGGAATTCAGCGCCAACAGCGCGGAGGATGGCGAGCCGGTCGAGGAGGGCTACACCGGCCCGGTGGAGCTCGTCGGTAACGGCGTCGCCGGCGTGACCGTGGGGGCGACCCTGACCGGCCACTTCGATCCCCTGAGCGGGAAGTACAGCTGGTACGGACGCCTGGAGGCCGACCCGGCGGTCGCTGCGCTGGTGCACGGGGGGACGCGCCGCGTGACGCTGCGCTCGCCGTACGCGGAGGTGAGTACGTCACTGAGCGATGTCGACCCGTGGGGTCGATACCGGGTCGAGGGATTCGGCGCCCCGCCGTTCGAGATCGCCGTCGACCTAACCTCCTGAGCGCTCCCATGGGCTAACGTCAGCTCATGAGCTTGGACCAGTCGTTCGTCGGTCGGACGTACCCGCCCACTGACAGCTACGAGATAGGGCGCGAGAAGATCCGCGAGTTCGCCGAAGCGATCGGAGACTGGAACCCGGTCTACCGGGACTCGGCGGCGGCGAAGGCGCTCGGCTACCAGGACGTGATCGCACCGCCCACGATGGCCATCGTCGTCTCGATGCGAGCCAGTGCCCAGGTGATCGGCGACCCTGAGCTAGGTCTGGATTACTCCCGCGTGGTCCACGGTGAGCAGCGCTTCGTGCACACCCGTCCGATCCGAGCCGGTGATCAGCTCAGTGTCGTGGTCTCGGTCGAGTCGATTCGCCAGGCCGCCGGCAATGACCTGATCAGTACCAAGAGCGACGCTGTCGATCAGAACGGATCCCTGGTTTTTACCGCCTATTCGACGATCGTGGCCCGAGGAACAGCATGATCAACTACGCAGATGTCGAGGTCGGTACGGCGCTTCCGGCGCAGCAGTTTCCGATCCAGCGCTTCAACCTGGTGCAGTACGCCGGCGCGTCGGGTGACTTCAACCCGATCCACTGGAACGAGCGCTTCGCTCAAGGGGTCGGCCTGCCCGACGTCATCGCGCACGGCATGTACACGATGGCGCTCAGCGTCCGAGTGGTCTCCGACTGGGTTGGCGATCCTGGCGCGGTGCTGGATTACGGGGTGCGCTTCGTCCGCCCGGTGGTCGTCTCCGACGCCGACGGGGCGACGCTCGATGTCTCGGCCGCCGTCGCCCAGAAGCTCGGCGAGAACACCGTCCGGGTGGACCTGACCGCCACGGTCAATGGGCAGACCGTGCTGGGTCGGGCGCGTGCGGTGGTGCGTCTCGGATGATGATCGAACTGGACCTGACCCACCCCGCTCCACCTCAGGCGGTCTTCGAGATGCTGACCGACCCAGAGTTCATCGAGAAGCGCTGCGCGGCCAGCGACGCCCTCAGCTTCACCCAGGCCGTCACCACCGATGGGCCGAATACGGTCGTCAGCGTGGAGCGCACCCTGTCAACCGCGGAGCTGCCGGAGCTGCTGCGAAA